>NZ_CAIJDS010000020.1:0-119117 GCF_903819475.1 Rhodococcus sp. UFZ-B548 | reverse complement strand
TGACCGCAACGGTGGCTCCGAACAATGCTGTGGGTACGGTGCAGTTCAAGTCGAATGGCACTGCGATCGGTTCACCGGTGACAGTTTCCAGTGGAACCGCGACGCTGTCGCACGCGTTCGATGCTGCTGGCGCGCAGAGTGTTACGGCGGACTTCACCGCTGGTGCAGGGTTTGTCAGTTCCTCGGCGTCCGCTCAGACGGTGACGGTGTCCGATCCGGCTCCGGTCGACAAGGCGACGAAGACGGTTCTGAGCGTTCAGGGTGAAGCCAAGGTCGGACTGCCTGTTGATCTCTTCGCGACAGTGTCCGAAGATCCCTCGGACGCCCTGGTGCCGTCCGGCGGAACGGTTCAGTTCAAGATCGGTGGAGTCGATCAGGGTGCCCCGGTTGCGGTTGTTGACGGAGTTGCCAAGCTGCCGCACGTGTTCGGAGCAGAAGGCAACTTTGTAGTCTCGGCTGTATTCAGTGGCTCCGGCGTGTTCACGTCGTCCACCGCGGAATCCGTCGACGTCAATGTCACGGTTCCGACCCCGTCGGATGTCGAAAGCTCTACGTCGTTGACGGCTCCGTCTTCGGCAAAGGTCGGCACGTCGGTGCAGCTGAAGGCTGTGGTCAGTTCTTCCGGCGCGACGTCGGGAACCGTCCAGTTCTTCGATGGAACGACTCCGATCGGAACGGCCGTCGATGTTGTCGGTGGGCAGGCTGTGTTGAGCCACACCTTCACCACGACCGGCAACCATTCGATCACCGCGGTCTACAGCGGAGCCCAGGGCGTCACGGGTTCCACGTCGACTGCATCGGTTGTGGACGTCGGTAACGGGGGCGGTGACTTCGGTTCGCTCGGATCGTTGTCGCTGCCGTTCGGGTCCTGATTCTCCGATGATGTGATGCCCCTTGCGTCCGACGGGTGCAAGGGGCATCGCTCTTCGCGAATCGATGATTGGTCGTTAGCAGAACTATCGGCAATTCGTGAATATTTGTCTGAAATAACTGATACAAGTACTACTTTCGACGGGTACTGTACGAGCGTCCAGCTCCATTCTGATTTCCGCTCTGTTCGAGTGACCTCCTTCCGTGCGGTTCCCGATCCACGTCTGTTGCTAGCTGAGGAGAGTTCGTGTTGGTGAGAAGAAGTTCCGCGGTTGTGGTGGCAGCGTTGGTCGGTGGCGTGCTGGTGGCAGGTGGTGTTGCTTCGGCTGCTCCGACGTCATCTCCCGCGGTGGAGAACACGATCGGGTTCAAGCTGGGTTGCGATGGTTATGAACATCTGGCTGTTGATATCGCGGATGTGTTTCATTCGACGGGTGCGACGGTGTCTGCGCCGGAGAAAGTGGTGGCGGGGTCGACGTTCACCTATCGGGTTCAACCGAATGTGATGTCGGTGCCGACGGGTGGGCACGCAGGCCGCAGTGTCGGTAAGTGGACGCGGCTCAAGTACGACTTCGATATACCTGCAGGGGTGTCGTTGGTGGATGCTCAGGTCGTGGCAGGTACTTCGTCGAATTTGTCCGGTGTGACTCCGTCGGTGATTCGGATCAACGACGGCGGTTCGCCGGATGGCGCGGGTACGCATCTGCGTATTTCGGGGAACAATCAGACTGCTGACTCAAACAACAAGGGCGGTAACGGCCCGAGCACGAGCAAGAACAGTGACGGTGGAATCGAGGTAGGGGCGGGGAAGACCTTCCGGTTGCCCGCGATCGACGTGACGGTGGTTGCCGGTGCCGCGGGTAGTACGGTGCAGCCGAAGTTGCGTGCCACAGATGGTGATTCGGGTGCGTTCAATTCGCCGAAGAATGCATTCACGTTCTTGCAGTACGAGACCCTTTGGCCGGGGTACTGGGAGCGGTACAACTGCTCTCCGCGCGATTCGAGTGGTGGTGGGTTGAATGCGGGTGGTCAGGCATTGGCCACCGTCAACGTCGTCTCGCAGGCGGCGACCACGACCGCAGTGACGTCCGGCGCGTCGGCAACGATCGGTCAATCGACGGATTTGATTGCGCAGGTCTCCCCGGCGCCGACAGGCGGCACCGTTCAGTTCAAGGATGGCGGGACTGACATCGGCGCCCCGGTGGCCGTCGTCAATGGCGTTGCCACACTGCCACATACATTCACCGCGGCGGGAGATCACTCCGTCACCGCTGTGTACGACGGAGTTCTCGAGTTCTTGACCTCAACGTCACCTGCGCGCACAGTGAGCGTGGCTGCTGCCGATGTACAGACGACCACGGCGCTGACAGTTCCGAGCAGCGCCGTCGAGCAGACCTCGGTCGCGCTGACCGCAAACATCTCTCCGGCAGCTGACGGCGGAACGGTCCAGTTCAAGGACGGTGGCACAGACATCGGCGGACCGATCGCGGTGACTGCCGGCGGAGCGACCCTGGATCACACGTTCACTACGACGGGATCGCACTCGATCACTGCGGTCTACTCAGGCACTGCAGGTTTTGGTGGTTCGACCGCGCAAGCTCAGACCATCGAGATCTCGAGCTCAGCGCTGAGTACGACTACAACGCTTCAAGTTCCGGCTGCTGCGATCACGGGTACTGCGGTTGATCTGACGGCGACGGTTGCTCCTTCCAACGCTGTCGGTACGGTGCAGTTCAAGTCGAACGGCACGGCGATCGGTTCCCCGGTCACGGTGTCCGGTGGGACTGCGACGCTCTCGCATTCGTTCGATGCTGCTGGCGCGCAGAGCATTACGGCTGACTTCACCGCCGGTGCAGGCTTCGTCAGCTCCTCGGCATCGGCCCAGACGGTGACGGTGTCCGATCCGGCTCCCATCGATGTGGAGACGACGACGTCGCTGTCGGGTCCGGCGACGGCGATCACGGGTGCGGCTGTTGATCTGACGGCGACCGTTGCTCCGAACAATGCTGTCGGTACGGTGCAGTTCAAGTCGAACGGCACGGCCATTGGTTCACCGGTGACAGTGTCCGGTGGAACCGCGACGCTGTCGCATTCGTTCGATGCTGCTGGTGCTCAGAGCATTACCGCTGACTTCACCGCTGGTGCAGGCTTCGTCGGCTCGTCGGCGTCGGCTCAGACGGTGACGGTCTCCGATCCGGCTCCGGTCGATGTCGAGACGACGACGTCGCTCTCGGTTCCCGCTACGGCAACTACGGGTACGGCTGTTGATCTGACGGCGACGGTGGCTCCGAACAATGCGGTGGGCACTGTGCAGTTCAAGTCGAACGGCACGGCCATTGGTTCACCGGTGACAGTTTCCGGTGGAACCGCGACGCTGTCGCATTCGTTCGATGCTGCTGGTGCTCAGAGTGTTACGGCGGACTTCACCGCTGGTTCCGGATTCAAGAACTCGGTTGCGAGTGCGAAGTCAGTTCAGGTGAGTGTTGCCGACCAGGAATCCGTCGTCGAACTGAATATCCCCACCGATGCCAAAACTGGTGTGGCGACCGACTTGTGGGCAACAGTCCGAACGTCGTCGGATGACGCTGTCGGCGTCGGAACCGTGCAGTTCTACGACGGTGGCGTCGCGATCGGCGGTCCTGAAGCGGTTACGGCCGGCGCTGCTGGTCTGTCGCATACGTTTACCTCTGCGGGTGCGCACAGCATCACGGCGGTTTACTCGGGAGGAGCCGGTGTAGTCGGGTCCTCGGCCCAGGCGCGGACGGTGAATGTGACGGACCCTGCGCCTTCGGATGTCACCACGGAGACTGTGGTGACGGTGCCTGCCGATGGTGTGGTGAACAAGTCGGTGACCCTGTCGGCGACTGTCAGTTCGTTGCAGAACGGTGGAACGGTGCAGTTCATGGACGGGGACACTCCGATCGGTGACGCTGTGCCAGTGGTCAACGGGATCGCGGCGCTGAACCACACCTTCACCACAACCGGTGCGCATTCGATTTCGGCAATCTACAGCGGCGCAGCCGGATTCACAGGCTCCACCTCGGCGGCCCACGCAATTCAGATCAAGGCTGCAACCGGCGGTGGCACGGGCAGCCTCGGTTCAGGCAGCGCTGGCTCGAGCGATTTCCTTCCCTTCGGTTCCTGACCGGAACAGTTCAGGTCGCGGCCCCGAGGCAGTATCCCTCGGGGCCGATCGACAGGGTGAACTGCATCGAGCGTGAGTTACCGGTTCCGTCGCTGACGGGCAGGGTGACACGGACGTAGTCGCCGCGAACCGGAGTGACTGTTGCAGCGTCGGCGTCGAAAGACTTGATACCGGCCAGCTGATTCGGATCGAGCTTGAGTGGCGGCTGGCCGGTGGCGCCGGTGCCGTCGGGATCCCACGGGCTGTTGCCGGGGCAGATCAGTGGATAGAACGTCTCGACGTCGCGGGTATTGACCGGCCGTCCCGTGGCGCGTGAGAGAAACCGGACGACGGCGTGGGAAGCGTCGGCCGCGGTGTAGAAGTTTGATTGCCCCGCAGGGAAGACGAACGGGCACGCATAGCCGGAAGCGATCTCCGAGCGTTTGGCGGCGACGGAGAGTCCGCCTCCACTCCAGGTGACCGCGTACTGGCCGTCGACGCCTGGTGCGGCGATGGCCGTCAAGATGGCGGGCACATCCGAGTATCGGTCGGCAATTGTTGTGGGCGGCATCGTCCAGCATGCGTTCGTGAGCGCGTCGACGTCCAAAGACACCAGGTCCGTTGCCCAGGCCGCCAAGGCCGGCGCAGCAGCCGGATTACCGGGCACGTCACCAACCGGAGGTGGCGCGACCGGCGTGGCGGGCGCAGTGGTGGTCGTGGGCGCGAGAGTGGTTGTCGTCGTGGTTTCCGTCGTAGGCGGAGACGGTTCGTCCGTCAGGATTCCTGTCCGTCCGTCGTCCTCACATGCGGTTATCGCCAACGTCATGGCGAGTGCGACTGCCCCCACTGCCGCTCGTCCTGCCGACTTCATTCGTTCTTACGCCCCTTTTGCGACATTCTGACCAACATCCACCCCATAACTGCTGCGGGTCAGATCACGGATTCCCGTCTACGCTAGCGAACTGTGGATCCCGTTTACAGAACAGTCATCGGCATCGCCCGTACCGTCTTCGCTTTCGAGGGCCTGAAGTTCTCCGTCAAGGGAGAGCAGAACATCCCGGCGTCCGGTGGCGCCGTGATCGCGATCAACCACACCGGATACATGGACTTCACGTATGCGGGACTGCCGGCGCGGACCCCCAAGCGCTACATCCGGTTCATGGCGAAGAAGGAGGTCTTCGACAACAAGATCTCCGGACCGATCATGCGGGCCCTCAAGCACATCCCGGTCGACCGCGGCGCGGGCGCCGACTCCTACAAGGCGGCCGTAGATTTCCTGAAGCGCGGCGAATTGGTGGGTGTGTACCCCGAAGCGACGATCAGTCGGAGCTTCGAGATCAAGGAATTCAAGTCCGGAGCCGCCCGGATGGCGATCGAGGCGGGCGTCCCGATCGTTCCCGTCGTCATCTGGGGCGCTCAGCGCGTGTGGACGAAGGGTTATCCGAAGCGGTTGGGCCGCACCAACACTCCCATCTCCATTGCCGTCGGCGAGCCGATTGCACCCTTCGAACCGGCGAGTGAGCTGACGGCGAAGCTACGGTCGACGATGCAGGAGTTGCTGCTCGATCTGCAGAAGGACTACGACCATCCCGCCGGCGAGTACTGGGTACCGGCCCGCCTCGGTGGCAGCGCGCCGACGCTCGAGCAGGCCGACAAGATGGATGCCGACGAGGCCGAGGCGAAAGCCAAAGCACGTGAGGCGCGGAAGTCCGAAGGCTGACCTATGTCGTTCGAACCCGTTTACACCGCCGTCGAGGTAGTCGCGCGTGGTCTGAGCGGTTTTCAGGGCGTGAAAGTCACCCGCACCGGGACGGAACACGTCCCGGTGTCCGGCGGTGCCGTCATCGCGATCAACCACACGAGTTACCTCGATTTCATACCGGCGGCCCTGGCGGTCGGCACCGCGAAACGCAAGCTCAGAGTGATGGCCAAGGCTGAGCTGGCGGACAACAAGGTCCTCGGCTTCCTCATGCGTGGATGTGGCGTCATCGAAGTGGACCGCTCCGCCGGAGCGCAGGCGTATCGAGCCGGAGTCGACGCCCTCGAGCGTGGCGAATTGGTGGGCGTCTACCCGGAAGCGACGATCAGCCGGAGCTTCGAGATCAAGGAAATGAAATCCGGAGCAGCTCGGATGGCCATCGACGCCGGCGTGCCGATAATTCCGCTGATCGTCTGGGGCGCCCAGCGGATCGTCACCAAAGGCGGACCGAAAAATCTGGGCCGCAATCATTTCCCGATCTCGGTGGAAGTGGGCGCACCGATCGATCCGGTCGAACCCGCCGAAGCGCTGAGCGAGATCCTGCGCATCGAGATGGATGCGATCCTGCGCCACGTTCAGGACGGGTTCGTGCACGAGCCCGGGGCGTACTGGGTGCCTCGCCGACTCGGCGGTGGCGCGCCGACGCCGGCGGAAGCCGCGGCCATGGATGCCCAGGAGCGCGCGAAGCGGGCGCGCTGAGCGAGACCGTCGTACCGGGCAGGCACAATGGCGGTGTGAGCCCAGACCGTCGTATCAGCCCTGACCGCCCAACCTTGGTTGCGACCGATGTCGACGGCACCCTCATCGATCACGACGAGTTGGTCAGTGCCCGCACCCGCGCCGCCGTGCATGCCGTCGTCGAATCCGGCACGCCGTTCCTGCTGGCAACCGGGCGTCCTCCGCGATGGATTTCGCCCGTCGTCGAAGGTTTGGGATACGCGCCACTCGCGGTCTGCGCCAACGGTGCTGTTGTCTACGACAGTTACGCCGACCGCGTCCTCAGCGCCGCGACCTTGTCGGTCGACGCACTCACCGAACTCTCCGAGTTGGCTCTGGTTGCACTTCCCGGGTCGGGATTGGCCGCGGAACGGGTGGGGGAGAGCGCACACGACGCCGCCACCCCACAGTTCGTCAGCTCACCAGATTACGAACACGCCTGGCTCAACCCGGACAACACCGAGATGTCCGAGGACGAAGTGCTTGCGGCGCCGGCCGTCAAACTCCTGATTCGCCGTCCAGGCATGACCAGCACGGCGATGTACGACACGCTCGCCCCGCACGTCGGTGCGCTCGCCGACATGACGTACTCCACCGAGAACGGACTGATCGAACTCTCGGCGCCGGGAATCACGAAGGCGTCCGGCCTGGTTGCCGCGGCCGAAAGGTTCGGCTTCGACCTGTCGGGTCTGGTTGCCTTCGGGGACATGCCCAACGACATCCCGATGCTGGGGATGGCACGCCTCGGCGTTGCCATGGGCAACGCTCACCCCGAAGCCAAAGCCGCAGCCGACGAGGTCACCGACACCAATTCGGCGCACGGGGTCGCAAAAGTCCTCGAGCGCTGGTGGTCGTAGAACCCACCAGCGCCCGAGGACGTGTACTGCGCGAGTGTCAGCCGACAGGCGCGCTGTTGGCCATTTCCTGGGCAAAGGTCTCGTTGTAGGTCTTGAGGACCTTCGTGACCATGCCGGTGATCTGGTTGAAGATCAGCGAACCGTTCTCGAAGTCGCTGCGCAGGCCGTCCGGGATCGAGTATTCGTCCGAGATCGGCAATCCGAGTTCACCCGCGTCGGAACCGAAGCTCTGCCACGACTTGAAGATCTCGCCGAGCACGGTGAACACTCCGCCGTTGGGTGAGGTGTAGACAGCGCCGTTCTGGAACAACGCACCCTGGTTGCCGAGCTTCGCCTGCAGGATTCCGGACAGCGCCTGGCCGAGGCGTCCGAGGTCACCACCTTCGGCGATCCACTTCTGCGCGAGCGGTGAATTGTCGGTGATCTTCAGAATCTGGGTGACCAGATCCGGGATCGACGATCCGGTGCCACCGGTGACCGTGTCGACCGGAGTGGTCGGCTTGGGCGCAGGCGTCGACGGATTGGAGGGGTTCGACGGGTTCAACGATCCGCCGATATTCGCGGCCGCGATGTTCCGGATGTCGTTCATGTGTGCGTATGCGGCATCACCAGGGCAAGCCGTGTTTCCGACGTCGCGGTGGGCGAAGATGATCGGCAGATCCACTGCTGCGCCCTGCGGGTACGGAGTGAACTCCGTGCCCTCGGAGTACATCGTCGTTCGGCCCTTCGGGTCGAGGCCGGCCAGGCCGAGCTTCCAACCGAGGAACTTGCCGACGGCGTTGAGCGTCGCCTGCGAAGGCTCGACGGTGGAGTAGTCACCCATCATCGCGATACCGGTGGTGTTCTCGTTGAAGCCGCCGGCGTGCGCGCCCTGAACTGCTTTGTCGAGTCCGCCTGCGCGGCCTTCGAAGGTCTGACCGTACTTGTCGACGAGGACGTTGTATCCGACGTCGCACCAGCCGAGAGTGCGTGCGTGGTAGGCATAGATCGAGCGGACGATGCCGGCCGATTCTTCCTTGGTGTAGTTGTTGCTGCCCGCGGTGTGGTGAACGGTTGCTCCACCGGTGAAGTCGTCGTACGTGGGGGAGTCGCAGCGAAGTGACTCGTCGGCTCCCCACTGTGCGCGGGTGATGACGGAGGGTCCACTGCCGCCGAGCGGTGCCGCGACTGCCTGCAGATTGCTGTCCGCGTCGCTGGTACCCGGATCGATCAACACTGCGGTAACGGCATCTGCTGCCGTCGTCGCCTGGCGAAGCGGCTTGGACACCGAAGCCGGGGTGTACCCGAGTTCGCCGGTGGCTGCGGGTGCTTCCGCAGGCACAGGTGCTTCGGCCGGCGCTTCGGCAGGCACAGGCGCTTCAGCAGGTGCTTCGACAGGTGCGGGTGCGGCTTCCGGAGCCGGCACAGCTTCGGCCGCGGGGGCAGCGACACCCTGCGGGGTGAGGATCTGGATGGACTTGGTGGCGCCGACGAAGACAGGTTCGGTGGCGGTACCGGCGTTGGTGGCCTGATCCGAACTGGCGGAGTCGATGGCGTCAGGGGTGAACCACGGACCCCAGGTGCCGTCTTCGGCCAGGGCGCGGACCTTGGACTGCGCCGAGGCGAGCGTGTCCGAGGTCAACGCGACCATGCTGAACGGAGTGTCGCGGGTGACTTCCTTGACCACGGCACCTGGCTCTTCCTCGGAGGGAACCGGAGCGGTTTCGGTCGGGGCCCCGGGAGCAGCGGGTGCCGGGAAGAGCTCGGTCGGCAACGTGATCCCTGGAGGTAGCGGGATTTCGGTCGGGAGCTTGAGGTTTCTGAGATCGCCCAGGTTGATGTCGGGGAGATCGAGACCGGTCAGCTCCTTGACCGGAATGATGATGTCGGGCACCGACGCGAGGAGCACCTCTGCGATCTGGGTCGGCACTGCTACTGACGTCGTTTCGTTCGCGGAACGTACATCGGACGTAGTGCTCGTGAAGCCGTAGACCGCAAAAGGACTTGCGACAGCCACTGCGGCTACAGCCCCGAGTACGAGCGAGGGCTTCGGTCGACGGTGTGGCAAGGGATTACTCCTCGGTTGTAGTTACTTGCGAGCGAACTTCAGGGCCGATGACGGCCGTGAACGGAATCCTTCAAAACCGGATCCGAGCAGGTCGGATGCCATGTTCTGGGGTTGAACTCCAGTTTTCGGACGCGTACGTCTGCAACTCGTGATGCTGATGTGACTCGTGTGACTGGTGTTGCTAACTCCAAACACTCTTGCCACACTAGTCACAAAAGTCCATAACGCTCAACCTTAGGGTGAGACTTTAGTTAAATCGTTGTGGACTGGCCTGCGCGCGAAGTACCGACTTCGCGGACTCGTGAGGCCGGTAGCGATGAGGAGAGCATTGATGGCGAGAAGCGGAAGAAGCGGAACTGCAGGTAAGAAGCCTGTGTCCGGTCGCGCAGGTCGCTTTCTGGTGGGCGGGCCCGGGAGGCGAACCTCGCTGATGCGGGTCTCGGTCCTCGGTCTCGTTCCGGCTCTTGCGCTCGGCGTCGCGATCGGAGGTTTCACGCAAATCCGCGCTGACGAGCCGTCGATCCTGCACGCCGTCGCCGCCGATACACAATTCACGCTCTCCGGTCACGGCAACGGACACGGCCGCGGAATGGGGCAGTGGGGCGCTTACGGCTACGCCAAGAACGACGGCTGGTCCGGCGAGCGAATCCTCAGTCACTACTACGGCGGAACTGTCCTGGACTCCTTGCCGCCCGCCCAGATGAGTGTGCGGCTCACAGCCCAGGACAACTCGACGCTCGACGTCTACTCCGACGCCGGCCTCGTGGTCAACGGTCAGCGCACCGCGCCCGGCGAGGCTGCCCATCTCACTGCACTGCCCGGTGGCGGTGCGCAGGTGGTTGTCACCAGCGGGTGTGGTGGCGGGGTTGTCTGGGAAGCGGTCACCGAGCATCCGTGGGTGGATCCTGTGGATCTCGGTCCCGATCGACCCGCCGACCAGTTCCTGAAGCTGTGCAACAACGACGCGCCCTATCGCGGCGCCCTCGGCGTAGTGCTCGACAACGGCTCGGCTCGGACGGTCAATCTCCTCGACATGGAGGACTACCTGCTCGGCGTGGTGCCGGTCGAAGCGAAGGCCGAATGGGCCGATTCCGGTGGGGCCGAAGCACTACGGGCGCAAGCCGTGGCGGCGCGCTCGTACGCTGCGACCGAGCATCGCAGCTCGTACGCCGACACGTGCGACACTCAGGACTGCCAGGTGTACGGCGGAGCGGGCAAGGAAGATCCCCGCACCACTGAAGCCGTTCGGTCCACCGCCGGCGCCGTTCTGTCGCGTGACGGCAAGATCGTTGCCACCGAATTCTCTTCGTCCACAGGAGGTTACAGCTCCGGCGGTGAATTCCCGGCCGTCGAGGATCTCGGTGACGCCCTTTCGCCCAATCATGACTGGACAGTGAATCTGACCGCGGGTGAGATTGCGGACGCCTTCGATGTGGGCGAGCTGCAATCGCTCAAGATTCTCTCGCGCAACGGATTCGGTACCGACGGTGGGCGAGTGACGGCAGTCGAGGTGGTCGGCACGGGTGGAACCGTCGGCGCCACCGGAATGCAGTTCCGTCAGAAACTCGGCCTGAAATCGGACTGGTTTACCATCGGCGACGGGGCTGGTGTGGTAGTGGCACCGGATTCGGAATCGACAGTGCCGGAATCCAATTCGCCATCCGGCGATCCATCGGGTACGGTTACGGAGACGCAGATCGAGAAGAAGTATCGGGAGCTCGGCGGTGCAAGCGGCTCTCTCGGTGCTCCTGCCGGCCCGGAGATGCAGTTGCCCTCCGAAGCAGGCACTTTCCGTGTCTACGAAAACGGAACCATCATCTGGACAAAGGTTTTGGGTGCGCAGGTAGTTGATGCCAACGTGCTCCGCGAGTGGATACCGACGGGCGGAAGCTAGGGGAAGGTCGGTCGGTAGCGACTCGCACGTATCGACTCTGAAGGGTCTCTGCCGTAACCCGGCGGAGGCCCTTCAGGTCGTTCAGGGTTCGTTGCTTGTCGGTCAGATGGTCGGAGCGTCGCCGAGCAAGCGGTACTCGAGCCACAACTCCGCGCGTTCTGTGGGGGAGCCGAGGTCCAGTTGGAGAAGGCTCTCGATCCGAGCGAGTCTGCTGCGCAACGTATGCCGATGAATATTCAGCGCTGTGGCTGCGGCGTCGCCCACCCCGTTGTGTGCCAACCACATGGCCAAGGTTCGGTAGAGATCGCTACCGCCCTTCGCTTCCAGAAGTGGGCGCAAGTGTGCCGCCGCGAATGCCGTCGAGCGATCCTGGTCGAGAAATGCGGACAATCCGCTCTCCGAGAGTTCGGCGAACCGCATCGAAGGCAGGTTGCGGGCGCCGGCCTCGGCTGCTGCCTGCGCGGCTTGGCGTCTGGCGCGCGAGAGATCGTCCCACCACAGCATGTCCGACACGCCGACGGTTACGTCGATTTCGTTGACACGGGCGAGGATTCGCCCGCTGTCGGTAGCGGAGACGACGGCGATCAACGCTCCGTCGGTGATGCCGAACGCCAGATCGCGGCTGAGGCCGTCGAGCAGTGAGACGGACACGCTCTCGAGCAGGCCACTCGGGCCCGCTACGTGGAAGACCTGGAAAGGTTCGACCGGAAATCCTCCCCACAGTTCCCCGGAGATGTTGCGGGCGAGCGCATTCTGTCCTTCGAACAGCTGATGCATCGCCACGGTACGCAAGTGGTTCATCGTCAACTGCGCATCTCGGGTTCGAGCCGTCATCAACGTGAGCAGAGACGCGGCGGCGATGACGATGCCCTGATTCAGAGAGCCGACGGCGCCGGGGCAGCCGGCGACGAGATACCCCATCAGCTTTCCCCTCGACGTCATCAAAGGGTGCGAGATGACGTCCTCGTTCTCACTCGTGAGGAAACTGACTTCCATCGGGCGGGCGTCGCGCTCGGGAGCCGTTCGCTCGATTCCTGCGGCAGCAGCGGTGTGTGAGATCTCGACGGTATGGCCGGCCGAGTCCAGCAGGGCCGCCCATCCGCCGATCAATTCCGCCACCCGTCGTACGACTGCCCGGGTGCCGTTGACCGTCACTGCAGCTTGAAGCAGTCGCCGCAGGCTCTGGTAGTTGCTGCGCAGCGCTTTCATGTCGTCGTCGGATTGCGCCTTCGACACCGCTTTGGTCAGGGCGATGAAAGGTGTTCGCAATGGGACGTCGAGTAGGGGCACACTGAAACAGGTGGCCGCATCCACCAGAGTCTGCGGCGCCTGCTCGTATCCGAGGCCGGTTCCGAAACCGATTCCGGCAATTCCGGCCGCCACCAGGGTGCGTACGAAACGGGTCGTTTCCGCGGCTGTCGTCGGTAGCGACACTCCAGTGATGAGTAGTAGTTCGCCGCCGTCGAGGAAGGGCGTCGGGTCGGGAAGTTCGGAGTCATGTGCCCAGGTCAGGGTGCGATCGAGCTGATCGTGCCCCGCCAGGACGCGAAGGCCGAACTGTTCGGTCGCACAAAGCTGGCGGAGCGTGATGGGCATGGGTCCAGTCTGACACCTCCGACTCGCCACTTTGTAGTGCCTGCGGTCACGTTTGTACAAAGTGGAGCCTGACGCGAGCTTGCCGAAGGTCCGACACTGGCGCTATCGAAAATGCGCTCCAGAAGAGCGTCACCGAGATCCACGTCCCGAACAGCCCACAAGGAGTACTGATGTCCAGTACAGACCAGCCGGCACTTCAGCACACGCTGAAGAAGCGGCATCTGTCGATGATTGCGATCGCGGGCGTCATCGGCGCCGGACTGTTCGTCGGCTCCGGTGTGGCGATCCAGGAGACGGGACCGGGTGTCCTGGTTTCCTACGCGTTGGCCGGCGTAGTCGTCATCCTCGTGATGCGCATGCTCGGCGAGATGTCGGCAGCGTCGCCGGAAACCGGCTCGTTCTCGTCGTACGCCGACAAGGCCATCGGCCGCTGGGCGGGCTTCTCGATCGGCTGGCTGTACGCGTGGTTCTGGATCATCGTGCTCGGCATCGAGGCCACCGCCGGTGCCCTCATCATGAATCGTTGGGTTCCCGGCGTTCCCCAGTGGACCTGGGCTCTGATTCTGATGATCGTGCTGACGCTGACCAACATCATCTCGGTCAAGTCGTTCGGCGAGTTCGAGTTCTGGTTCGCTTCCATCAAGGTCGTCGCCATCATCGCGTTCCTTGGCATGGGCATCGTGGCGATCTGCGGATGGATGCCCGGCGTCGAAGCACCGGGAATGACCAACCTGACCGGTCACGGCGGTTTCCTGCCGAACGGAACAGGAGCCATGCTCGCCGCAGTCCTTGTGGTCGTGTTCTCGTTCTTCGGCGCCGAAATCGCCACCATCGCCGCCGGTGAATCGGCCAACCCGCTCGAAGCTGTTCGCGCTGCCGTCAAGTCCGTCGTCTGGCGAATTCTCATCTTCTACATCGGCTCGATCGCGGTGGTCGTCACTCTGCTTCCCTGGGACAGCGCATCGGTCGCGCTCAGCCCGTACGTCGCCGTCATGGACTCCTACGGCATTCCGGCCGCGGGCAACATCATGGACGTCGTCGTCCTCACGTCGGTTCTGTCCTGCCTCAACTCCGGTCTCTACACCGCGAGCCGCATGATCTTCTCTCTCGCCGGCCGCGGCGACGCCCCCAAGTCGCTCTCACGTATCGAGAAGACCGGCGTCCCGATGCGCGCTGTCCTGGTCTCGACGATCGTCGGCTTCCTGACCGTCGGCATGAACTACCTCTCCCCGGACAAGGTCTTCCTGTTCCTGGTCAACTCCTCCGGTGCGATCGCTCTGTTCGTCTGGCTCGTCATCTCGGTGTCCCAGCTGCGCACGCGTCGCAAGCTCGAAGCTTCGGGCCAGGAGCTGGAGCTCAAGATGTGGTTCTTCCCGTACCTGACCTACGCGACGATCGCCGCCATCATCGCGCTCTGCATCGGCATGCTCACCCTGGACTCGACGCGCAGCCAGATGATCGTGTCCCTGGGGCTCGCAGCGATCCTCGTGGGCATCGGGCTCTACCGATACCGGAACCACAAAGAGACCGAGGACGCCGAAGGCGCCGACGCCGAGGTTGTACCCGTGTCCGAGAGCGCTCCCACACCCTGACACCAACGTCCCCATCTGCGAGATACTTAGATGTCCTAGTATCGGCCACGGACAGAGAAATCGACGTGAGCACAGCAGATGGGGACAATCATGACCACACCCGAACCGATCGTCATCGTCGACGGGGCCAGGACCCCCGTCGGTAGCTTCGGCGGCGTCTTCAAGGACGTACCCGCACACGAGCTGGGTGCCGCAGCAGCCAAGGCCGCGCTGAGCCGCGCCGGCGTTGCACCCGAAGACATCGACGAGGTCGTCATGGGCTGCATCGGCCAGGTCGGCCCCGACGCCTACAACGCACGCCGCGTGGGCATCGCCGCTGGACTGCCCGAGAACGTTCCCGCCTACACCGTCAACCGCCTCTGTGGCAGCGGCCTGCAGGCCGTGTGGTCGGCGGCGATGCAGATGCGCTGGGGCGCAGCTGCCATCACCCTCGCCGGCGGCGACGAGAGCATGTCCCGCATGCCGTTCTACGACTTCGCCGCCCGCTCGGGCTACAAGCTCGGCGATCGCAGCCTCGTCGACGGCACCGTCGCCATGCTCACCGACCCGTTCAGCAAGGCTCATATGGGCCGCACCGCCGAAGCCGTCGCCCGCAAGTACGGCGTCAGCCGCGAGCAGCAGGACGAGTTCGCCGTGGAATCTCAGCGCCGCGCTGCTACCGACGCAGCCAAGGCAGCATTCGCCGAGGAGATCACTCCCGTCGAGACCGGTGGTCGGCGCTCCGTCACCGTCACCGAAGACGAGCACCCCAAGCCCGGAACCACTGTCGAAACCCTCGCCAAGCTGCGCCCCGCATTCGAAGAGGGCGGATCCGTCACCGCCGGTAACGCGTCGGGCATCAACGACGGCGCCGGCGCCCTCGTCCTCGCTACAGGAACCGAGGCAGCCAAGCGCGGTCTCACCGGACTCGTCACGCTCGAAACTGTCACGACGGCAGCCATGGAGCCCGGCCTGATGGGCTACGCTCCCGTGCTCGCTCTCGAAAAGCTTTTTGCGCAAACAGGATTGAAGCCGTCCGACATCGGCACCGCCGAGGTCAACGAGGCCTTTGCTTCGCAGGCCATCGCCGTCATCCGTGACAGTGGCCTGGATCCGGAGAAGACCAACCCGTACGGCGGAGCAATCGCCCTCGGACACCCGGTCGGCGCTACCGGAGCCATCCTCACGCTGCGCGCGGCACGCGACATGGTCCGTCGCGACCTCGAATTCGGCATCGTCACCATGTGCATCGGCGGCGGTCAGGCACTCGCTGCCCTGCTGAAGCGGGTCTGATCATGGCGACCAAGCGCAAGCCGTCGTGGCATGACGACGAGATCACCGCAGTAGCCGAACTGGCCCGTGGTTTCTTCGATCGTGAACTGATCGCCAAGCGTGAGCAGTGGGACGCTCAGCATCGCGTCGACCGGTCCGTGTGGCTCGAAGCCGGCAAGCTCGGCCTGCTGTGCTGCTCGATTCCCGAGGAATACGGCGGGGGCGGTGGAACTTTCGCGCACGATCTTGCAGTCTTCGAGGCGCAGGGCTACTGCGGGGACTATGCACTCGGGAACTCCGTGCACAGTGGCATCGTCGCCCACTACGTGCTCGAGTACGGAAGCGAAGAGCAGAAGAAGGCCTGGCTGCCAGGTATGGCGACGGGCGAGATCCTCGGCGCCATCGGAATGACCGAGCCGGGAACAGGTTCCGACCTCAAGGCAATCACCACGTCCGCGACCCGCGACGGTGACCACTACGTCGTGAACGGGTCGAAGACCTTCATCACCAACGGTGGCAGCGCAGACATGATCGTGCTTGCCGTCAAGACCGATCCCAAGGCGGGCGCCAAGGGTGTCTCGCTCCTGATCGTGGATCTGCGTGACTGCGAAGGCTTTGCGGTTGGCCGCGTCCTCGACAAAGTCGGTCAGCACGGCGCCGATACGTCGGAGCTGTCCTTCACCGATGTTCGCGTTCCCGTCTCGAACCTCCTCGGCGAGTCCGAGGGGCTCGGTTTCGGTCAGTTGATGGCGCAGCTGGTGCAGGAGCGTCTCATCATCGGCGCGCAGGCCATCGGCACCATCGAGCGTGCCGTCGAGGAGACCGTCGCGTACACCAAGGCGCGTCAAGCGTTCGGGCACAGCCTCTTCGAGTTCCAGAACACCGCCTTCGAGCTGGCCGAGTGCCAGACGATCGCGCGCACCTGCCGTGTCTTCCTCGACAACTGCATCGAGGATCACCTCAATGGCGAGCTGGACGGCGCAGACGCCGCGATGGTCAAGTACTGGCTGACCGAACAGCAGTGCGCCGTCGTCGACCGGTGCGTGCAGCTCTACGGCGGATACGGCTACATGCGTGAATACCCGATCGCGCGCATGTACGAGGACTCCCGCGTCCAGAAGATCTACGCCGGCGCCAACGAAGTGATGAAGGGCATCATCGCGAAGAGTCTTTGATCACCGGCGTCGAAAACCATTGACACCGACCAGGCACCCACCGAGCATTTCGGTGGGTGCCTTTGTGTGCCTACAAGCGGGATCGAGCTGTTCGGAAGGCAATCACTGATGAGCTTCACCATCGACGTCGGATCGGCGCGCGTCACCCAACTGACGGAGCTGGCGCACTGGCCGTTTCCGCCGCGAGAGCTTTTTCCGCACGCGGGTGATGCGGAGATCGAGGACGCGTCGGCGCGGCTGACACCGGAGTTCTTCGACGCGGGTAGCGGTGACCTCGTACTTGCCATCCACACCTACCTGGTGGAGATCGGCGGCAAGGCCATCGTCGTCGACACCGGCAACGGGAACAGCAAGCACCGGCCGAACCTCCTGCCGCACCACATGTTCGGTACCGACTACCTCTCGCGCTTCGCCGACACCGGCGTCGACGTGGACGACGTCGATCTGGTGGTCAGCACACATCTGCACCCCGATCATTGTGGTTGGAACACCAACCTCGAGGCCGAAACCTGGCGGCCCACCTTTCCCCGCGCGACATACATTTTCGACCGCACCGAACTGGCCGCGCTCGAACAACTCGCCGCCGACGGTCCACACGAAGGAGTGGTCTCGGATTTGGCGCAGACCTTCGAGGACAGCGTCCGTCCCGTTCTGGACGGGGCGAAGTGGGAGGCGGTCGACGACGGCCACGTCCTGGCCGAGTCCGAAGGCACACGCGTCGTCGTGCGCAGCGCGCCCGGTCACACGCCGGGTCACGTCGTGATCGAGATCCGCACTGCCGACGGCGGCGCCGTCATCTCCGGCGACGTGATCCACCATCCGATCCAGTTTCTGTACCCGGACCTCAGCCAGGGCGGCGACGCCGATCCCGAGATCGCCAGGGTCACCCGCCGCGAACTTCTCGAACGCTGCGCGTCGGAGGGACTGCTTCTACTTCCCGCACACTTCCCCGTCGACGAACCGATCACGGTTCGGTTAAACGAGGACGATCGCCCGATGGCACCTTCGATATATGTTGCGAGGCCTGCATAGAATGGGCCAATGCCTGCGACCGAATCGACGCCATCGCTCTCCGGCAGGCCGCTTTCGAGTCGGATCGGATACGGCTTGGTCAAAGCCGCACTCCGCGTGAGGCAGTCGTACGCGGAGGCTTTGTCTCGCGTCGGACTGCTGCCCAATCATCACGCCATTCTCAGCACACTCGATGAACTCGGCCCATGCCATCAAAAGGAGCTTGCTTCCCGAGTGGTGGTCGACCCCGGTGACATCGTTGCCTATCTCGACAGTCTGCAGGAGTCGGGATACGTTGTGCGCGAACGCGATAAATCTGATCGTCGTAGGCAGGTCGTATCGATCACGGACTCCGGAGTAGCGAAGTTGATCGAGGGCGATGCGGCCCTCGACGCCGTCGAGCAAGAGGTCTTCGAGTCGTTGACCGATCAGGAACGTGAGACATTGACGGTCGTATCCGCCAAGCTCACGGGGCCGACGGCGCGGCCGTCAGAGGCCTGATGATTCCGGGTACTCTTTTGCTCATCTCGGCTGGACGCTTGTGGCCCCAGTAACTCGGTTGGTTGTAAGTTCTTGCCACCCAACTCAGATCGTCGACGGTGAGACCACCGAACCCGTACTCGATCTGCAGACCGGACGGGCTGCCGATGTAGATCGACGTCATCAGGTCATTGGTGTGGCGCCCCAGCGTTTGCATGACCTCGGTGTCGTGGCTGTCGAGAAGATCGATCAGGCGTCCGAGATCGTCCATGCATTCGACTTCGAGCATGACGTGGTTAAATCCGACGTGGCCGGGATATTCGGCCAGCGCAAGTGAATGATGACGTCCGTTGACGTGATAGAAGCGCACGGTGAATTGGTCGTTGGTGATCCGGTCCGAGAGTCGGAAACCCAGCACATCCACGTAAAACTTGTTGGCTTCCTCGATATTCGGTACCTGTAAAACGATGTGGCCCAGGCCTTGATCTCCGGTCACGAATCCACCGCGCATGACACGACCCGGTGTGAACGACAGTGGCGTCGATGCCTTTCCCCACGAAATCTCGTGTCGAGTTCCCCATGGGTCGGTGAACCACACGAGTTCGGCGACTTGCCGCTCGGCGAGCAGGTCGGGATTGCCGTCGTGCAGCGTGATGCCGTTCCGGTCGAGGTGTGCGGCAAACGAGTGAAGATCGGATTCATTGGCCATTGCCCAACCGGCGTAAAGGAATTCGTCTACCTTGCCGGGGTGGACGGCAATTCGATAGTTGACGTCGTCTACTGCGAGCCGGATTGCGCCATCCGGTCCGTCTGGTGACAGTTTCGCGCCCAGAAGTCCCGTTCCGTACTTTCTCCAGTCCTCAGCCCTGGGTGACGCGACTCCGATATACGACAGTTCCTGAATCACGATGATCTCCCTCGAATGCACTTGATGGTCACTGTTCCTAAAATATAAGCAGTGTTACCAATGATTGGCAAGACAATCGTTGGTATTGCCAAGTAATTCATGAGTAGTAGCCGCCAGGGATGCTGAAATCAGGAAACAAGGGCCATAGTCCCTGGTGACGCATCCAACCCTCGGCGTCCGAACAGGTCCGATACCCTGGTTCATCGTGACCGCTGCAAATTCAGAGACCGCCCGTGCCCAGTACGACCTGATCGTCGTCGGTTCGGGATTCTTCGGGCTGACCATCGCCGAGCGTGCCGCTACCCAGCTGGGTAAGCGCGTGCTGGTGTTGGATCGCCGTCACCACCTGGGGGGGAACGCATACTCGGAGGCTGAGCCGGAGACCGGCATCGAGGTCCACAAGTACGGTGCCCACCTGTTCCACACCTCCAACAAGAAGGTCTGGGACTACGTCACCCAGTTCACGGAGTTCACGAACTACCAGCACCGCGTCTTCGCGCTGCACAAGGGACAGGCGTACCAGTTCCCGATGGGCCTCGGCCTCGTGTCGCAGTTCTTCGGTCGGTACTTCACTCCCGAAGAGGCGCGCGCCCTCATCGCCGAGCAGTCCAGCGAGATCGATTCGAAGGATGCCTCCAACCTCGAAGAGAAGGCGATCTCCCTGATCGGACGCCCGCTCTACGAAGCATTTGTGCGTGACTACACGGCAAAGCAGTGGCAGACCGACCCCACCGAGCTGCCCGCGGCGAACATCAGCCGCCTGCCGGTCCGCTACAACTTCGACAACCGCTACTTCAACGACACGTACGAGGGCCTGCCCGTCGACGGCTACACGGCGTGGCTCGAGAACATGGCGAAGGATCCGAAGATCGAGGTCCGTCTCGACACCGATTACTTCGACGTCCGCGACGAACTGCGCGCCGCGAGCCCCGACGCACCCGTCATCTACACGGGCCCGCTCGACCGCTACTTCGACTACTCCGAAGGTGCACTGGGATGGCGCACCCTCGATTTCGAGACCGAGGTTCTGCCCACCGGAGACTTCCAGGGCACCCCGGTCATGAACTACAACGACGCCGACGTGCCGTTCACCCGTATCCACGAGTTCCGTCACTTCCACCCGGAGCGCGAGTACCCGACCGACAAGACCGTCATCATGCGTGAGTTCTCACGTGCAGCGGAGGCGAAGGACGAGCCGTACTACCCGATCAACACGCCCGAGGATCGCGAGAAGCTCAGTGCGTACCGCTCCCGTGCCAAGAAGGAGACGGCGGAAAACAAGGTCCTCTTCGGCGGGCGTCTCGGCACCTACCAGTACCTGGACATGCACATGGCGATCGCCAGCGCACTGACGATGTTCGAGAACACCCTGCGCCCGCATCTCGAAACGGGTGCGGAATTGGCAGGGGAGAGCGAATGAACGCACGTCATCTACTCGAAGGCGAAGACGCCGTCAGCGGCGACGAGGTGACCTACCTCGGCAAGTCCCTGCTCCAGCGGATCATCCTGCCCCGTGCCGGTGAGCCGCTCGACGTCCGCACGTTGTACTTGGAAGAGTCCTGGTCCAACAGTCGGCGGGCGCACTCGACCTCGCGCACGTCGGTAGCGCTCGGCGCCGAGACCGAGGTCTCGTTCGCGACCTACTTCAACGCGTTCCCCGCCAGCTACTGGCGGCGCTGGTCCATCCTGAAATCGGTGGTCCTTCGACTCGAACTGTCCGGACACGGCCGCGTCGACATCTACCGTTCCAAGGCCGATTCCTCGCGAATTCACGTGGAAGGTAAGGAATTTGCCGACGGCGATGCCGCGGTCGAGTTCGAGGTGGAACTGGCGCCGTTCGAGGACGGTGGCTGGATCTGGTTCGACATCACCACTGATACGGCCGTCGTCGTCGAGAGTGGCGGCTGGTACGCGCCCGTCGAGGCTCCCGGCGAAGCGACTGTCGCCGTTGGTATTCCGACGTTCAACCGTCCGACCGACGCGGTCAAGGCTCTCGCTGCACTTGCTTCCGATCCCCTGGTGTCGGACGTGATCAAGGCCGTCATCATGCCGGATCAGGGCACGCGCAAGGTGCGCGACGAACCCGGATTTGCCGAAGCTGCTGCAGCGCTCGGTGATCGGCTCGCCATTCACGATCAGGGCAACCTCGGTGGTTCGGGCGGATACAGCCGAATCATGTACGAGGCGCTCAAGACGACGCAGTGCCAGCACATCCTGTTCATGGACGACGACATCGAGATCGAACCCGACTCGATTCTGCGTGCGCTTTCGTTCTCACGTTTCGCGAAGTCGCCGATGCTGGTGGGTGGGCAGATGCTCAACCTGCAGGAACGCAGTCACCTCCACGTGATGGGTGAAGTGGTCAACCGCGGCACCTTCATGTGGTCCGCGGCGCCGAACGTCGAATACGACCACGACTTCTCGAAGAAACCGCTGCGCGAGTCGAAGCTCCTGCACCGCCGCATCGACGTCGACTTCAATGGCTGGTGGATGTGCATGATCCCGCGCCAGGTCGCCGAAGAACTCAAGCAGCCGCTGCCGCTCTTCATCAAGTGGGACGACGTCGAATACGGTTTGCGCGCAAAGGAAGCCGGATACCCGACCGTCACACTTCCGGGTGCCGCGATCTGGCACATGGCGTGGAGCGACAAGGACGACGCCATCGACTGGCAGGCGTACTTCCACCTCCGTAACCGCCTGGTGGTGGCAGCGCTCCACATGCCGGGCAACGGCCGTGGCCTCGTGGTCAACACGGTGAAGGCAACGCTCAAGCACCTGCTGTGCCTCGAGTACTCCACCGTCGCGATCCAGAACAAGGCAATCGCAGACTTCCTCGCCGGACCCGAGCACGTCGCGAACATGCTGCCGACAGCACTCGGTGAGGTCCACGCCCAGCGCAAGGAATTCTCCGATGCCGTCGTACTGCCTTCGTCGACTGCGCTTCCGCTGCCCTCGGGTGCCGACGTCGGGGACGTGAGCCTGCCGTTGTCGACCGTCGCGAAGATCACCCGGGTCCTCAAGGCCGGAGTGCACAACGTGAAGCCGGCCAAGCCGGAACACCTCGAGCGCCCTCAGCTCAACGTGCCGACCATCGACGCCCGTTGGTTCCTGCTCTCACAGGTCGACGGCGTCACGGTCACCACCGCTGACGGTCGCGGCGTCGTCTACCGCAAGCGAAACCCCAAGCTTGCACTCGAACTGCTCAAGGAAGCCACACGGTTGCGCCGCGAACTCGCCGCGCGTTTCCCCGAGCTCAAGAAGCAGTACCAGGACGCCGTTCCTTCACTGACCAGCACGGAAAGGTGGGAACGTGTCTTCGGCATCTCCTGAAGTACAGATTCTGGCCGGTATTCAATCGACCGTCGGGCAGCTGCCGGGAGCCGTCAAGGTCGCCCGCGGTATGTCTCACTTCGGTGAGCACTCCCTCGGGTGGATAGCGATCGCTGCCGTCGGAGCTGCCGTGGACAAGCCGCGTCGACGTGAATGGGCCGGAGCAGCCGTCGGAGCATTCGGTGCACACGCCGCCTCCGTGGTGATCAAACGAGTCGTCAGGCGCAAGCGACCTTCCGATCCTTCGGTGCAGGTCAACGTCTCGACACCGAGCAAGCTCAGCTTCCCGTCATCCCACGCGACGTCGACGACGGCGGCGGCTGTGCTGATCGGTCGACTCACCGGGCTACCCTTACCGGCGTTGCTGGTGCCCCCGATGATGCTCTCGCGTCTGGTCCTGGGAGTTCACTACCCGACCGACGTACTCGCCGGAGCGGCACTGGGAGCCGCATCCGCGGCGGTAGTTCGCCGGGTCGAAGAAGCCAGAGCCGAACAGAAATGTGGAGATAAATGAGCGAGGAACCGGCTACGGTCAGCGGACCCCCGAAGTCCCTGCCCGCCGGCATCGTCAAGGCGCTTCGCCCACGTCAGTGGGTCAAGAACGTCCTTGTGCTGGCAGCGCCCATCGCGGCCGGAACCGCCACCGAAGCCGACGTGCTCCTGCCCGTCGCGCTGGCGTTCGTCGTGTTCTGCATGGCGGCATCGGGCATCTACCTCGTCAACGACGCGATGGACGTCGAAGCCGACCGTGCTCACCCCACGAAGCGATTCCGTCCCATCGCGGCCGGAGTTCTACCCGTCAACATCGCGTACGGAATGGCAGTCGTGCTGCTTGCCGGTGCGATCGGGCTGTCCTTCCTGGCCAACTGGCAACTCGCCGTGGTCATGGGCGTGTACATCGTCATCCAGCTCGCCTACTGCTTCGGTCTCAAGCATCAGGCCGTCATCGACATCTGCATCGTCTCGTCCGGCTTCCTGCTTCGAGCGATCGCCGGTGGCGTTGCCGCCGAGATCGATCTCTCGCAGTGGTTCCTGCTGATGATGGCGTTCGGCTCACTCTTCATGGCGGCAGGCAAGCGCTACGCCGAACTGCAGTTGGCCGAGAAGACCGGCGCGAAGATCCGTAAGTCCCTCGAGAGCTACACGATGACGTACCTGCGTTTCGTGTGGACGATGGCAGCGACGACGCTGGTCCTCTGCTACGGACTGTGGGCGTTCCAACAGGACGCCATCAAGGGCACCAACTGGTATGCCATCTCGATGGTGCCGTTCACCATTGCGGTGCTGCGATATGCGGTGGACGTCGACGGCGGCGAAGCCGGAGAGCCTGAGGAGATCGCGCTCGGTGACCGGGTGCTGCAACTCCTCGCGATTGCGTGGATCGGAGTAGTGGGTGTCGCTGTCTACCTCGTCTGAGCCACGCACCGAGGCCGACCCGCACGTCGACACTGCGGCGAACCGCACCACCCTCAGTCGAGGAGTTTTTCTCGGCGGGGTGGTGCTTGCTGCTGCCCTCATGTTCTGGGGGGCGTGGGAGCGTCGCTGGATCGCCGACGACGGACTCATCGTCTTGCGAACCGTCCGCAACCTGCTCGCGGGGAACGGCCCGGTCTTCAATGCGGGTGAGCGTGTCGAGGCGAACACGAGTACCGCGTGGACGTACATCGTCTACGCGTTCAGTTGGCTCACGCAGATCCGCCTCGAATACGTCGTTCTGACGATCGCGCTCGTGCTCTCGACTGCTGCCGTCGTACTGGCGATGCTCGGCACCGGTCGTCTGTACCGCGGCGTTCGGCCGTCGGCGGGCGGAACGATCCTGCTGGTACCGGCAGGTGTTCTCGTCTACATCGCGGTTCCGCCTGCGCGAGATTTCGCCACTTCCGGGCTCGAGACTTGCTTGGTGATCTTCTGGATCGCGCTCCTGTGGCTACTGCTCGTTCGGTGGGCGCAGGCGTCGACGCCGTCCACGGCGTCGATCCTGACTCTCTCGTTCGTGGCAGGCCTCGGACCATTGGTTCGACCCGAGATGGCAATTCCCGGTGCTGCCGCGTTGATGATGATCGTTCTCTCCGCAGGCCTGACCTGGAAGATTCGCGCACTGATCGTGGTCGTCGCCGGACTTGTGCCGGTGGGCTATCAGATCTGGCGAATGGGCTATTACGCCCTGCCGTACCCGAACACCGCGGTGTCGAAGGACGCCGGTGGCGCGAAGTGGGCGCAGGGTTTTGCGTACCTGTGGAACCTCGTCGGGCCGTACCTGCTCTGGCTGCCGCTGCTGTTCCTGCTCATCGGCGCGCTGCTGCTCGTGTGGCGAAGCCGAGCGGACGCACCTGCTACCGCCTCCGATCAACCCGCACGCTCGCTGTGGCAGCGCTTTCAGCAGTTTCTGCGCACGCCGCGGGCCGTCGTCACGTTCATCCTCGGCAGTGGGCTGATCCTCGGGATCTACTCTCTGCGCGTCGGCGGCGACTTCATGCACGGCCGCGTCCTGTTGCCGGTGTTGTTCTGCCTGCTCATGCCGGTCGCGGTCATTCCGCTGCGGGTTCCGGCGCGGGCAGCGTTCGGAAGTAACCGCGACACCGCGATCTTCGGAGTCTCGGCGGTGCTGTGGATCGGCACGATCATCTGGGCCTTCTTCGCTGCAAACACGACGGGCATGCCGGAAGGCTCCGTGGTGGGTCGCTCGGGAATCGTCGACGAGCGTGCGTTCTATGCACTCAACACCGGTCACAAGCACCCGATTCTTGCCGAGGACTACCTCGACTATCCGCGAATGCGTGCCATGGTGGAGACCATCGCGCGGACTCCGGAGGGTGGGCTGCTGTTGCCGTCGGCGAGTTACGACTCCTGGTTCGTCGTCCCACCGCCAGGGCCGCTCGAGGAGCCTGCCGAGCACGTCGTCTTCTTCCTCAACCTCGGAATGACGAGCATGAACGTGGGCCTCGACGTTCGGGTGCTCGATCAGATGGGGCTGGCGTACCCCCTGGCAGCACACACCGAGCGCCTCGAAGACGGCCGGATCGGGCACGACAAGAACCTATATCCGGACTGGGTGGTCGCGGATACCGGAATGATCGACGTTCGCCCGTGGCTGCCGTTCTTCCTCGACGAGGACTGGGTTGCCGACGCGAAGCTGGCGATCACGTGCCCGGAAACGCAGGAGTTGCTCACGTCGTACCGCTCCGAGCTGACCTGGGCCAGATTCAAACAGAACTTCCAGCAGGCTTTCGACTTCGCGAAGTACCGATTCGACCGGGTTCCGGCCTACGAATTGGAACGCTGCGGGCTCGTTCCGCCGGAGCCGCCGAAGTGATGTGATCAGCATCACCGACGGTTGAAGGTTTGAATATTTCGATTCAGTAACACCGAATCGATTGGCCACGATGTACTCGAAGACGATTCACCTAACCTGAATCACTCCCTAGGGGTGATGACGGCGTCGCCCGCGGACTGAGACGTAACGGTCTGTCTATTTGTCACAGCTGAACCTGTGACATAAAGTCCAGCGAGCGCAGTGTGACTTGGAAGAGGTCCGCTGCCGACCCGAACTTGTTCGGGCTGGCAGAAAAGCCTGTTCCCCGACGGAATCCGCCGGAGCCACTCCACCGAGTGAGTGCCGCAGACGAAGAGAGAGAGCAGTATCCATGCGTTTTGCCAGAAAGAGGCTGACCCAGCGCCTCAAGCACCGAGCGTTGGCCATCGGTGCCGCAGCACTTGTGCTACCCCTTGCTGCAGGAGTTGCCGGTAGTGCTGTCGCCTCTGCTGCGCCCGCGCACACTGCTCCCAGCCACACCGCCCCCTCCGGCGGATACGACGAGCTGTGGGTGCCCTCCTCGATGGGCAACATCAAGGTCCAGGTCCAGTGGGCCGCACGCGGCGGAAACGCTGCCCTCTACCTCCTCGACGGCCTGCGTGCGCGCAACGACGCCAACGCGTGGAGCTTCGAGACCAACGCGATGGACCAGTACCGCAACGACAACATCACCCTCGTGATGCCCGTCGGCGGCGAGTCCAGCTTCTACAGCGACTGGTATGCACCGTCGAACTTCAACGGCCAGCAGATCACGTACAAGTGGGAAACGTTCCTCACGCAGGAACTCCCCAACTTCCTCGCGAACTACGGCGTCTCGCCGAACAACAACGCGGTTCTCGGTCTCTCGATGGGTGGCAGCGCTGCTCTGACGCTGGCTGCTTACCACCGCGACCAGTTCAAGTTCGCCGGCTCGCTCTCGGGCTACCTGAACATCTCGGCTCCCGGCATGCGCGAGGCAATCCGCGTCGCAATGCTCGATGCCGGTCGCTTCAACGTCGACTCCATGTGGGGACCGCCGTGGAGCCCGTCCTGGCTGCGCAACGACCCGTTCGTCTTCGCACCGCGTCTGCAGGGCCTGTCGATGTACATCTCGTCGGCAAGCGGCCTGCCCGGTGAATACGACCACCCGCGCGCACCGATCGATTACTACAACACGGCTAACGGCATGGGCCTCGAAGCACTCGCCCTGGTCAACACCCGTGCATTCCAGATCCGCATGAACTCGCTGGGTATCCCGGCCACCTACAGCTTCCCGTCCAACGGCACGCACTCGTGGCCGTACTGGTCGGCAGAGCTGTGGAAGGCTCGCGGCCAGATCCTCGACACCATGAACGCTTGGTGATCGTGCGCCATCCCGTGACCTAGTCACTTCACCAGTGCCGTTCCGGACTCCCTCCAAGGGAAACCGGGACGGCACTTGTGTATTCAGGCGCTGCACGATCGCCTGAGGTCAGTAACAATTGCACCACCAGTAACAGCGCGGCTACCCCAAGCGGGGATCGTTTGCGTGTAGAAATAGTTTCAACGGGGGTCTGGCTGCTCAGGCGGCTACACGATCGACGCGCGGACCGAACGTAAGGAAAGAGAGTGAGCTCATGCGAGTAGGCCTTGCCACGGAGGACCGTCGCCGGTCCCGGGCAACCTTCCGGACAAAGGTCGTCGGCGCACTGGCAGCGATGCTGGTACTGCCGATCGCCGCGGGCTTGACGACGGCCGGAACCGCGGCAGCCGCGCCGGCACCTGCTCAGGCCGCACCGGCCGTGACCCAGAACCCCACCGGCGCAGCGGTCACGAAGGTCGACTGGCTCAGTGAGCGTCGCGTCGCGCTGTGGGTGAACTCTCCCGCGATGGGCACCCCGATTCAGGTGCAGATCCTCTTGGCTCGCGATTGGAACGTCAATCCGTCGGCCAGCTTCCCCTCGGTCTGGATGCTCGACGGTCTTCGCGCGACCGACAACGAGAACGCCTGGACCTACGAAACCGACGCCGAGTCCTTCTACGCGGACAAGAACGTCAACGTCATTCTTCCCGTCGGCGGTCAGTCCAGCTTCTACTCCGACTGGCTCGAGCCCGACAACGGCAAGAACTACCAGTGGGAGACGTTCCTGACCAAGGAACTGCCCCCGATCCTCGAAAAGGACTGGCGGACCACGCAGACGCGCGGAGTCGTCGGACTGTCGATGGGCGGCACGTCCGCGATGTTCCTCACGGCGCGCAACCCCGGCTTCTTCAAGTTCGCGGCTTCGCTGTCCGGCATCCTCACCACCACCTCGCTCGGCATGCCTCAGGCAATCCAGTTCGCGATGACCGACGCCGGTGGATACAACTCCGCCGCGATGTGGGGACCGCCGTCCAACGCACAGTGGGCTGCACACGATCCGTATGCGCTCGCCGAGAAGCTCAAGGGCGTCAGCCTGTACGTCTCGAGTGGTAGCGGTACGACCGGCCCGTACGACCAGCCGTCGGGAATTCCCGGCGTCAGCACCAACTACGCAGGTATGGGCCTCGAGATCCTCGCTCGCCTGACCTCGCAGACCTTCGCGACCAAGCTCAACCAGCTCGGCATCCCCGCGCAGGTCAATTACCGCCCGTCAGGAACCCACTCGTGGCCGTACTGGCAGTTCGAGCTTCATCAGCTGTGGCCGCAGTTGGCCAACGCCATCGGCGTCGAGGTCGAGAAGCCGGCTTGCGGCACGTCGGGTGAGATCGGTGCGACGGCTGCAGCCAACGGTTGGATCGGCGACTGCATCACCCCCGAGTACAGCGTCGCGGGTGGCCTGGCACAGGACTTCCGCAACGGTCGCATCTACTTCACCAGTGGAACGGGCGCCCAGCCTGTCGCCGGTCGTATCGCCGGCGCGTACATGAACACCGGAGCAGCGGCCGGCCCGCTCGGCTTCCCGCGTACTCCCGAACTCGGTACCCCCGACGGACGCGGACGCTTCAACCACTTCCAGAACGGCTCCATCTACTGGACCCCGCAGACCGGCGCTCACCCCGTCAGCGGCGACATTCTCGCCGAGTGGTCCGCACAGGGATGGGAAGGTGGCCCGCTCGGCTACCCGACTGCCGACGAGATCGCGACCCCCGGCAAGCCGGGCAAGGTTCAGGGATTCGAGATCGGCGCGATGTACAGCAGCGCCAACGGAACTCACGCGGTTCTCGGAATGATCATGGGCAAGTACGGCGAACTCGGTTGGGAAAACGGCTGGCTCGGATTCCCGAAGTCGAACGAGGTTCCCATCAAGGACAACGGACGCTTCACCGAGTTCGAGGGCGGCAACATCTACTGGAGCCCCGGCACCGGTGCATGGTCCGTCGAGAACGGCCCGCTCTTCGACGGCTGGAAGAGCGTCGGATACGAGGGCGGCCGCCTCGGATTCCCGATCAGTGACAAATTCGACATTCCCGGTGGTGTCCAGCAGAACTTCCAGTTCGGCTACATCACGGTGATCGGTGACAAGACAGAAGTTCACTAACTCACAGTGGTGCACGACGGGCGGGCCCGATCACGGATCGGTGCCCGCCCGCGTGCGTTGCGTAACCTGTTGATGGACTTTCGACTGAAGGCAAGGACGGACATTGATGTCGCTTTTCTCGGGTAACCGAAACACTTGTGCACGCGCGATCGCGGTCGGCGCCTTGGCGCTCGCCACGGGTGGTGCGCTTGTCGCGTGCGGTAGTGACGACTCCACTGCAACCTCCAATCCGGTCACCACGACGTCCGCTGCGGCTTCGTCCTCGAGCGGTTCGGCGTCTGCGTCCGCCTCTGCGACCACGACGGCGTCGGCTGCACCCACCAGTCCAGGAGCAGCAGCCACTGCGCCCCCGGAGCAGCCGCAGAGCATCGAAGGCTTCCCGGGCCCCACAGTCGTCGAGGTCAGTCCAGAGGCACAGAAGTTCCTCGACGGACTGAAGGCGAAGGGCATCACCCCAGCCGGTGACGGAAGCATCGCCGTCAACACGGCCAATTACATCTGCGCTGCCGGTCCTCAGACCGACGACGAGGTCCTGACCTTCGTGACTGCCTTCGTCGGCCAGGAAGCGTCGGCGGAAGGCAAGCAGATCACTCCCGAGCAGGCAGGTGCGAACGCTCAGATCTATATCGACGTCGCCAACACCACCTACTGCAAGTAGGCGCGGGTCATGGCGAGGTCTGGAAAGCGTCGTGGGTGCCTGATCCCGCTGCTGATCATTCTTGTGGTCGCAGCGGTCGTGATCGGCGGTTGGTACATCCTGGCCGGGCGGGTGCCTTCGCCGACTCCGATCCCGCCGAGTCCGGAGCCACCGGTCTCTCAGCCGGCCAGTTGCCCCGATGTCCAGGTAGTAGCCATACCGGGTACGTGGGAGTCGAGTGCTACCGACGACCCGTACAACCCGACGGCCAATCCGGCGTCGTTGATGCTGAACGTGACCCGTCCTCTTCAGGAGAAGTTCGATAGTTCGAGGGCCGACGTCTACACCGTTCCTTACGTCGCACAGTTTTCGAATCCGGTTGCGATCCCGCCGGACGGACAGCAGTCCTACAACAACAGCCGGGCTGCGGGAACTGCTGCCACTAACGACTTTCTGATGAAGCGGCACGCCGAGTGCCCGCTCACGAGCTACGTCCTGACCGGATTTTCCCAGGGCGCGGTGATCGCGGGTGACGTCGCCGCGAGTATCGGCGACGGTACCGGCGCGGTGCCTGCCGATCTGGTTCTGGGCGTGGGCTTGATTGCCGACGGTCGGCGCGATCCGGCGTTCGGGAACACGGTTGGCCCGAGCGTTGCCGGTGTCGGCGCCGAGCTGTCGCTGAACGGGCTGAAGCTTCCCGGTCTCACGATGACCGGCCCGAGGCCAGGCGGATTCGGCGACCTCAACGACCGGACTTATCAGATCTGCGCGCCGAGCGACGGTATCTGCGACGCTCCGGCCGCCGCTCTCAATCCGACCAACTGGTTGAGTTCGGCGCCGCGGCTTCTCGAGTACTACAACAACCCTGTGCACGCGATGTACAACTCCTTCCAAGTCGATCCGAACGGCACGACGGCCACCCAATGGATGGCACAGTGGGCTGCGGAGAAGATCGACGCCGCACCGACACCGCCCCACAGTTGAGTCACCGCCGCACTGTTGATTCGTCACAATCGGGCGTCTCGGGAGTTCGCTCGCGGGTAATCTGCTCGTTTGGTCCCGGTAGAGTGCTGCACGGTCCGGGGGCGTCCTCTACAGTGCTGTCACGTAAGTGACTGGCGAGTAGGTTCGATTTGTCCGGTTTCGAAGTCCGAGTACGACGTACGTGTCCATCACAGGAGAATCGCTATATGAGTTCCACCCACGGCAGCGATGCCCTACGCAAATTCCGGTTTGCGGCCGGTGGCGAGGGCAACGCCGAAGAGGGTGGTGCGCGACGTTTCATCAAGCTTGCGCAGAAGGCCGAGGAACTCGGCTACGACTCGTTCATGATTCCGGACCACCTGGGTAATCAGGTCGGACCGATCGCCGCTCTGGGAGCGCTCGCAGTGGCCACGGACAAGATCCGTCTGGGCACTGCCGTGTTGGCCAACGGCTTCCGTCATCCTGCTGTGCTCGCGAAGGACGCGGCGACTATCGACGTGCTGTCCGGTGGTCGACTCGAACTCGGTATCGGCGCAGGCTGGATGAAGGAAGAGTTCGACAAGGGCGGCATCGCATACGAAAGCCCAGGCGTTCGCATCGAGAAACTCGAGGAGTCTCTGCAGATTCTCGACACACTGCTGCGCGGGCAGGAATGCACTTTCGAAGGCAAGCACTATCAGGTGCGTGGCCTCAAGGGCAGCCCGCGACCGCGGCAGGGCCCGCGGCCACCGATCATCGTCGGTGGCGGTGGACCGAAGATGCTCGCTCTCGCCGCGAAGTACGCGGACATCATCTCGGTCGCCACACCGACCAACCGTGACGGGCGGCTTCTGCTCTCCGGAATCACGATGGAAAAGACCATCGAACGTGTCGAGCGGATCCGCGAAGCTGCCGGCGAGCGTTTCGATGAGATCGAACTCAACTGGACCATCACCATGATCATGATCACCGACGATCGAGAGCAGGCTGCCGAGATGGCAATCGCCGCTCTGGACCAAGGTTTTCCGCCGAACATCGAAGTGGATCGTAAGCTGAGCGTGGAGGAGTTGCTGAACTCTCCATACCTGGCTGTGGGCACTTTCGAGGAAATCGCAGACCAGATTCGACTGGTCCGTGAGAAGACGTCGATGTCGTACGTCGGGGTCTTCCCGACGCAGATGGAAGCGTTCGCCCCGATCATCCCGTTACTGGCGGGCGAGTAGGCCGGAGAATACGGACGATGCGAATCTGTAACATATCGATGGTTTGGGATCGATGAAGTGATTCAGGTGAGTTGCGCACAAAGTGCGATTCGATTGATCGAAGATGGACCCGAGAGAGCGAAGGAAGTCTGGGGCGCAGGCATGAAAGACAGTGCTTGTGTGATCGCTTCGGAGGAGATGGAATGAACGCGCTGTTCGATGGCTTTCTCGACGAGAAGGGCCAGATCCGCCTGCAACCAGGCTTCACGCTGGTCGACTACGTCGAGCAACACTCGCGTGTCAACGCGGACGAGCTCGCGTATCGGTACATCGATTACTCACGCGAACGTGACGGTGAAGCCCTGGAGCTGACCTGGGAGCAGTTCGGTGTGCGTCTGCGCGCTGTTGCGGCCCGTCTGCAGCAGGTCACCAAGCGTGGCGACCGTGTCGCGATTCTTGCGCCGCAGGGGCTCGACTACGTCATTTCGTTCTTTGCCGCCATTCAGGCAGGTTCCATCGCGGTGCCGCTCTTCGATCCGGACGAGCCCGGCCACACCGACCGTCTTCACGCTGTTCTCGGTGACTGCAAGCCGACTGCGATTCTGACTGCCGCATCGTCGGCAGCCGGTGTTCGTCAGTTGTTCCGCTCGCTTCCCGCTGCCGAGCGTCCGCGCATCATCGCCGTCGACGCGATTCCCGACACCGTCGGTGAAACGTGGGTTCGTCCCGACATCGAGCTCGACGACATCGCGTACCTGCAGTACACCTCCGGTTCGACCCGAGTTCCCGCCGGCGTGGAGATCACCCACCGCGCTGTCGGAACGAACGCGCTGCAGATGGTCGACTCCATCGAACTCAACGAGGACTCACGCGGCGTCACGTGGCTGCCGCTGTTCCACGACATGGGCCTGCTGACGGTCATCCTGCCTGCTCTGGGCGGCAAGTACATCACCATCATGAGCCCGCGCGCTTTCGTGCAGCGGCCGTACCGGTGGATCAAGGAACTGGCTGCGGTTTCCGACGGCGCAGGCACCTTTGCCGCCGCTCCCAACTTCGCTTTCGAGCACGCTGCCGCGCGCGGCCTGCCGAAGGACGGCGAGACCCTGGACCTGAGCAACGTCATCGGCCTGATCAACGGCAGTGAGCCGGTCACGACGTCGTCGATGCGCAAGTTCAACGACGCTTTTGCTCAGTACGGTCTGCCCAAGACTGCGATCAAGCCGTCGTACGGCATGGCCGAAGCGACGCTCTTCGTCTCCTCGACCAAGCACTCCGACGAGGCCAAGGTCATCTACGTCGACCGCACGGAACTCAACAAGGGCCGCATGGTCATCGTCGACCAGTACTCCGAGAACGCCATCGCACAGGTCTCCTGTGGGTACGTCTCGCGCAGTCAGTGGGCGGCGATCGTCGATCCCGAAACTCTGACCGAGGTCCCCGACAATCACGTCGGCGAGATCTGGTTGCACGGCGAGAACATCGGCATCGGCTACTGGGGTCGCCCCGACGAGACGGCGGAGACCTTCCACAACAAGCTGGACAATCGGTTGAGCGAAGACAGCCACACCGAGGGCACGCCGGCGGATGCCAACTGGATGCGTACCGGCGACTTCGGCGTCTACGTCGACGGCGAGCTGTACATCACCGGCCGCGTCAAGGACCTCGTGATCGTCGACGGTCGCAATCATTACCCGCAGGACCTCGAGGCTTCGGCTCAGGAAGCCAGCCCCGCCCTGCGCCCCGGCTTCATCGCTGCGTTTGCCGTCCCGGCCAACCAGCTGCCTTCTGTCGTGTTCTCCAACACGCACTCGGGTCTGAAGTTCGACGACGACGATTCCTCGGAGCAGTTGGTCATCGTGGCCGAGCGTGCTCCCGGCGCAGGCAAGGCCGATCCGCAGCCGATCGCGGACACCGTGCGTGCGGCGATTTCTTCCCGTCACGGTGTTACGGCCCGAGACATCCTGCTCGTCCCCGCGGGTTCGATTCCGCGTACGTCCAGCGGCAAGATCGCTCGCCGCGCGTGTAAGGCGAGTTATATCGAGGGAACGTTGCGAGGCGGCTATCAGCAGACCGCATTCCCCGATAGCGTTTGAGGAGCAGTCCCTTCATGATCGGTGGCTTGGTGAGTTGATGGTTGAACAAGATGGTGTGCAGAGCAAAGACGTTGTGAGCGAGATGAGTGTCGCGCAGTTGCGTGAGTGGCTTCGCAACTGGATCGCCGACGCGACCGGTCAGCCGGTGTCGACGATTGTGGACGACCGGCCGCTGGACGAGTTCGGACTCGCCTCGCGGGACGCAGTTGCTCTGAGCGGAGACATCGAGGATCTGCTCGGTGTCACGCTGACCGCCACGATCGTCTACCAACACCCCACCATCGCCTCGCTGGCTACTCGGATCATCGAAGGTGAGCCCGAGGCGCCGGAGGAGACCGTCGACGCGTCGTACTACGTCTCAGGCGCCACGACGGACGCCCACGACATCGCCATCGTCGGACTGTCCACACGATTCCCCGGTGCCGGGCACACGCCTTCGGACATGTGGGAAATGCTGGCGGCCGGACGCGACGGCATCAGCGACCTCCCCGAGGACCGCTGGGCCGAGTTCATGTCGGATCCAGCCATCAGGGCCGCGGTCGAGAACGCCAACACCAAGGGCGGGTACCTCGACGACGTCAAGGGCTTCGACGCCGAGTTCTTCGCGATGTCTCCGCTCGAGGTCGTCAACGTCGATCCGCAACAGCGCCTCGCCCTGGAACTCGCGTGGGAAGCGCTCGAGCACGCGCGCATTCCGGCCAGCGGGCTCAAGGGCAAGCAGGTCGGTGTTTTCATCGGCAGTTCCGCCAACGATTACCAGTTGCTCGCGGTCAGTGATCCGACGACGGCGCACCCGTACGCACTGACCGGAACGTCGACGGCCATCGTCGCGAACCGGGTTTCGTACTTCTTCGACTTCCGTGGACCGTCCATCGCTCTGGACACCGCGTGCTCGTCTTCGCTGGTTGCCGTTCACGAGGCTGTGCGTTCGCTGCGCAGTGGTGATTCCAACATCGCGCTGGCCGGTGGCGTCAACATGCTGCTGGCCCCTCCCGGAACCCTCGGTTTCGATCAGACCGGGATGCTCGCTCCCGACGGAAAACTGCGTGCATTTTCCGCACACGCTCAGGGCATCGTTCGCAGTGAGGGTGGCGGACTCGTCGTGCTCAAGCGTCTCGAAGACGCCGAGCGTGACGGCGATTCCATCCTCGCGGTGATCGCCGGATCCGCGGTCAACCAGGACGGTCGTTCCAACGGTCTGCTCGCGCCCAACCCTGACGCCCAGGCCGACGTGTTGCGTTTCGCGTACCGCGACGCCGGCATCGTGCCGACCACAGTCGACTACATCGAGGCGCACGGAACGGGTACCGATCTCGGTGATCCCATCGAGGCCGACGCGCTCAGCCGTGTCGTCGGTCGTGGCCGTGACGACGACAAGCCGGCTCTGCTCGGTAGTGCGAAGACCAACTTCGGGCACCTGGAAGCAGCTGCGGGCGCCGCCGGCCTGATCAAGGTCGTTCTGGCGATGCAGGAAAACAAGATTCCCGCGACGATCAACTACCTGGGCCCGAACCCGCACATCGACTTCGAGAAGGCGCACCTGCAGGTGACGCCCGAGGCCACCGACTGGCCGCGCTACACCGGCAAGGCTGTCGCCGGCGTTTCCGGTTTCGGTTTCGGCGGAACCAACGCGCACGTCGTGGTCAAGGAATACGTGCCTGCCGAGACGGTAGTGGATGCCCCTGTCGCCGATGCACCTGTGGAAGACGAGAGCACCGTTGTGCTGGCTGTGTCCGGTGCGCTGGCTTCGCGTCGTCGCCGCGCAGCTGCAGATCTGGCCGACTGGCTCGAAACCGAAGAGGGAAGCAAGACGCCCCTCGCCGATGTCGCCCGCACACTCGCGCGTCGCAACCACGGCCGCTCGCGGGCCGCTGTTCTGGCGAAGACGCGGTCCGAGGCCATCAGCTCGCTGCGCGCCGTCGCCGCAGGCAAGCCGGCTCAAGGAGTCTTCTCGGCCGACTCGCCGTCGCCCAAGGGCGCGGTGTGGGTGTTCTCGGGCTTCGGCTCGCAGCACCGCAAGATGGCCAAGCAGCTCTACACGGAGAACGCGGCTTTCAAGGCAGCCGTCGACGAGGTCGATGCGCTGATCCAGGACGAGGCCGGCTACTCGATGGTCGAGATGTTCCTCGACGATGCGATCGAGTACAACGTCGAGACCGCACAGGTGGGAATCTTCACCATCCAGGTCGGTCTGGCCGCATTGCTGCGTCACCACGGCGCTGAGGCCGAAGCCGTGGTTCCGCACTCGATGGGTGAGGCCGCTGCCGCATACGTGTCCGGTGGTCTGAACTTGGAAGACGCTGTGCGCGTGATCTGTTCACGTTCACGGCTGATGGGTGAGGCCGAGGGCGCACTCGTCGGTGACGACATCCGTCTGATGGCACTGCTCGAGTACAGCGCATCCGAGATCGAGGCGTTGCTGCCCACGTACCCCAAGCTCGAGGTCTGCGTTTACGCAGCTCCGACACACACGGTGATCGGTGGACCGCAGCCGGACATCGAGGCGATCGTCGCGGCCGCCGAGGCCGACGGCAAGATGGCGCGTGTCCTGCAGACCAAGGGTGCCAGCCACACCTCGCAGGTCGATCCGTTGCTCGGCGAGCTTGCCGCGGAGTTGGCCGGTATCGAGCCGACCACGTTGAAGCTCGGCGTCTACTCGTCCGTCGACAAGGACACTTTCTACCGTCCCGGTCACGAGCCGATCCATCAAGAGGCGTACTGGGTCAAGGGTCTTCGCCACAGCGTGTACTTCACCAATGCGGTACGCGGTGCAGTTGCCCACGGCCACACCACTTTTGTCGAGCTTGCACCCAACCCGGTGACGCTGATGTCGGTGGCGGCTACCGCGTTCGATTCGGGCCTGCACGACATGGAACTCATCCAGACGCTCAAGCGTAAGGAAGACGAGTCCGCGGGTGTGCTTGCCGCTCTCGCGCAGCTGTACGTGCACGGCCATGCCGTGAACCTCGAGTCCTTGCTTCCTGCAGGCGATTTCGCCTCGGTTCCGCGTACTGCATTCCTGCGTAAGCCGTACTGGCTCGACATTCGCGTCAGTGCCGGCGGTTCGGCTCGCGTACCCGGTTCGCACGTCGCTCTGCCCGACGGCCGCCACGTGTGGGAGGTCGACGCATCCGCCGTCACCGATCTGGCTGTGCTCGTGAGCGCTGCTGCCGGACAGGTGCTCTCGGATGTCGCTCTCACCGCTGCCGTTCCGCACGGTGAGCTGGCCGGCGCTGCGACCCTGACGACAACCCTCAACCCGCATCCGGGTGGAGCGTCGGTGCAGGTGCATGCTCGTGAGGGCGCTACGTTCCGTTTGCTGTTCGACGCCGTCGTCACGTCCGGTGAGCCGCTGCCCGAGCTGGTCGTCAGCGCGCCGGTCAAGACCAGCGCGCCGATGGAAACGCTGGCCGAGGTCGTCGAAGACGCCGGAGACAAGTGGGATCCGAACGGTTCGCAGAGCCTCGACGATCGCCTCAAGATCGTTGTGGCCGAGTCGATGGGGTACTCGCCGGAAGATCTTCCGGCCGAGGTTCCGCTCATCGAACTGGGTCTCGATTCGCTCATGGCGATGCGTATCAAGAACCGCGTCGAGTACGAGTTCGACATTCCGCAGCTCCAGCTCCAGGCAGTCAAGGACGCGAGCCTCAACGAGGTCAACAAGTACCTGCGCTACGCGATCGACAATCGCGAAGAGGTTCAGGCGATGGCCGACAAGCAGGCTGCCGAGAAGTTGGCGGCCGATGCTGCTGACGACGAGGACGCTGCTCCCGCTGAGGAGTCGGTGGAACTGCCGGCGACTGCTCCGGTTGCTGCTGCGCCTTCCGATCCTTCTCGAGCCGGAACTGCCGACGATGCCGGCTCCGATGTTCCGCCGCGAGATGCGGCCGAGCGCTTGACGTTTGCGACGTGGGCCGTCGTCACCGGGAAGTCCGCCAAGGGTATTTTCAACGATCTGCCGATCGTCGGTGACGAGGTCGCCGAGAAGCTTGCTGCTCGGCTTTCCGAGCGTGCGGGCGGCGAGATCACTCTCGACGACGTTCTCGATTCCACCACCATCGAAGAGCTCGCGGACGTCGTGCGCCAGTACCTCGAGGACGACGGCAAGATCGACGGACTCGTACGCACTCTGCGTGCCCGTCCCGAAGGTTCCACTGCCGTACCGGTATGCGTCTTCCATGCTGCCGGTGGTTCGACGGTGACGTACGAGCCTTTGCTCAAGCGCCTGCCCGCCGGCACGCCGATGTACGGGTTCGAGCGGGTCGAGGGCTCGATCGAAACCCGTGCTGCTGCTTACGTTCCGCTGCTGCGTGAGATCCAGGGCGACGGACCGTACGTGCTGTGCGGCTGGTCGTTCGGCGGCGTGATGTCGTATGCGGTCGCGAAGTTGCTGCGTGAGCAGGGCGCCGACGTGCGTGTGGTCGGACTGCTCGACACCGTCATGGCCGGCGAGGTCGTGCCGGACACCGAGGCGGAACGACGCAAGCGTTGGGAGCGCTACGGCAAGTTCGCCAAGCGCACCTACAACCTGGATGTTCCGCTGCCGCTTGACGTTCTGGCCTCCACCGAAGCGGACGAGGATCAGATCCAGATCTTGATGGACATGATCAAGATGAGCGGCGCCAAGATTCCCGGCGGCATCATCGAGCATCAGCGGACGTCGTGGTTGGACAACCGCGCCATCCAGACGGCCGAGTTCAGCAGCTACGACGGCGACGTCGTGCTCTACATGGCCGACAAGTACCACGACGAGTTGATGACGCTCGAGCCTGCATTCAAGACCCGCAAGGCAGATGGTGGTTGGGGTGACTACGTGAAGAACCTCGAGGTCGTCTACATCGGCGGGGACCACCTGCAGATCGTCGACGAGCCGTACATCGCGAAGGTTGCGGCAGACCTCACCACCAAGCTGGCCCAGATCGAGACAGCTCAGACCAAAGCAGCGGAAACCGGAGTTCAGAAGTGACGACAACCACCGCGGAGAAGCTCGCTGAACTCCGCGAAAAGTTGGAGAAGGCAAAGGAACCCGGCTCGGCTCGGGCCATTGCGAAGCGCGATGCAGCAGGGCACAGTACGCCGCGCCAGCGCATCGACATGTTGCTCGATCCCGGTAGCTTCGTCGAGGTCGGCGCCCTGGTGAAGATGGCGGGCGAGGACAACCCGTACAGCGACGGCGTCATGACCGGTCACGGAACTGTCGACGGGCGTCCGGTTGCCGTGTTCGCGCACGATCAGACTGTGTTCGGCGGTGCCGCCGGAGAGATGTTCGGCCGTAAGGTCGCCGCCGTCAACGATTTTGCACTGAAGGTGGGCTGCCCGGTCGTCGGTATCAACGATTCCGGTGGAGCTCGAATCCAAGATGCCGTTTCCTCATTGGCCTGGTACGCCAACATGGGTTCACGTCAGGAGCCCTTGTCCGGCGTCTGCCCGCAGATCTCGGTCATCCTCGGTAAGTGCGCCGGCGGTGCCGTGTACGCACCGATCAACACCGACGTCGTGGTCGCGACCGAAGAGTCGTACATGTTCGTCACCGGACCCGACGTCATCAAGTCGGTCACCGGCGAAGAGGTCAGTCTCGAGGATCTGGGCGGGGCGCGCAAGCAGGCGGAGTACGGAAACATCCATCACGTCGCTCCCGACGAGAAGGCTGCATTCGACTGGGTGCGTGAGTACCTGAGCTTCATGCCGTCCTCGTGCACGGAGAAGGCGCCGTTGATCAACCCGGGTCTCGAACCCGAGATCACCGAGTCGGATCTCGAACTCAACGCCTTCATGCCGGATGCCGACAATGCCGGCTACGACATGCACGACATCATTCTGCGGATCTTCGACGACGGAACCTTCCATGAAATCGGAGCCCAGGTCGCGCACAACGTGATAACCGGGTTCTCCCGCGTCGACGGCCTGCCCGTCGGTGTCGTGGCCAACCAGCCCACGTACCTCAGTGGCGCCCTCGATGCGGACAGCTCCGACAAGGCTGCCCATTTTGTGCGCCTGTGCGACGCTTTCAGCATCCCGCTCGTTTTTGTCGTCGACACACCAGGCTTTCTTCCCGGCGTCGATCAGGAAAAGGTCGGTGTCATCAAGCGTGGCGGGCGTTTCCTGTTCGCGTACATCGAAGCCACTGTCCCGAAGGTGACTGTGGTGGTTCGTAAGGCGTACGGCGGCGGTTATGCCGTCATGGGTTGCAAGCAGCTCGGTGCCGACATCAACCTCGCGTGGCCGACCGCTCGTATCGCCGTGATGGGTGCCGAGGGTGCCGTCAACATCATGGGACGTCGTCAGCTCGCCGAGGCGGGAGAGAACGCACCCGCGGTGCGTGCTCAGTTGATCAACTTCTACAACGAGTTCGTCGCGACGCCGTACATCGCGGCTGAGCGCGGATACATCGACGCGGTGATCGAGCCTTCGCAGACGCGTCTCGAAATCCGCAAGGCTCTGAAGTTGCTCAAGGACAAGACGATCTTCAAGAACCCGCGCAAGCACAACTTGATGCCGCTTTAGTACCTGAGGGGTACGGCCTCGAGGGTTCGGTCGGGGGTTGGCTCAATAGATAAGGTTGAGTTCTACCCCCGAATCAGGATTGTCCGATTCGGCACGTATCCCGTGACCGGCCGAGCGAACGAGGATCTGGGTGCGGTCGGCTCGGAACAGGTCGTTCGAACATTCGATGATTGCGCCGGCCGCGTCCCGCGCGGTTCGCTGAATCGAAATGAGTGGCGCGTCGGTGTGAACGGAAAGCAATCGAGCCTCTTCCGGTGTCGCCGAGGCTACTTCGAGTCTTTCCTCGCTGCTCACGACCTCGACTTCGTACTCACTTCGTAGAAGCTCGTAGACGGAGCCACCCAATGGCCGCTCCAGTAGCCCGGGGAAGCGTTGAGCGGGGAGCCATGCCTGCTCTATCGACAATGGAGTTCCGTCGGCAAATCGCAATCGGAGGATGCTGAACGCCAGTGAGCTTTCGTCGTCGAGGCCGAGTCGGATTCGAATCGACTGTTCAGGGTTTTGTAGGACAGCCGACAGCACCTGTGAACCGGATGTCATCCCCTGTCTAGCGAGATAGGACGGCAACCCGTCGACTCGATCAAGGTCGCGCTCGAATTTCCGCTGCGCGATGAAGGTGCCTCCCGCCCGACCTGGTATGCGATGCGTGATTCCTGCCTGGCACAGACCTGTCAGAACGCCCCGCAATGTGGATCGGCTCACTTGGAAGTGCTCGGCCAGTTCTCGCTCGCTCGGGAGACGATCCCCGGGTTTGAGAATCCCGGAACTAATGTCGCTCAGTATCTTTCGGCGAACCTGCTCGGCTACCGGCCCGCCCATACCAGTCGTCATCGGAATCGCCTCCCGCCCCGGCGCCGGAGTGCGGCACGTCCATCACCCATTCGCCAATCCCGCACACTGCTGGAGCCGCTGCGGTCTGTTTCGGCAGCTTATCGCATGGTGGGCGGTTGATCGGAGCTTCTTGCGTCTTGGCGGGGGCCGAGCGGTTGCCCCTTCCAGGTGAGCCTTGTGAAAGTTGGACCAAACACTGATTTTCCTCAACCAACAGCCATACCAAAATTCAATCCAATTGATATAACCGCAGTACATAGCCATATAAAAGGTTCAAACAAGTCTTGTTTTGGTATGTTAGGTGTGTCACACTCAGTCGATCGCAAGGTGCGCTGCGGCAGCAGGTCGCAGTTCGAGTCGTCGAATCTGTTCGGCAAATACTGAGAGGACCTTCGTCGTGACCGATGTATCCGAGGCCGACGGTGCGGCCGCCGCCGGTGAGAACAAGTCTGGTCAGCCGGTCCAACGTCTGAAGAAGAATTCAGTCGGCCTCGCAGGTGTGGTTTTCATGGCTGTGGCGACCGCTGCGCCGATTACTGCCATGGTCGGGAACATTCCGATTGCTATCGGCTTCGGCAACGGCAGTGGCGCTCCGGCGGGGTACCTGGTGGCGACCATCGTGCTTGGCCTCTTCGGAGTCGGATATGCAGCGATGGCACGCCATATCACCGCAACCGGGGCCTTTTACGGATTCATCAGTCATGGGCTGGGACGGGTACTCGGGATGGCCTCGGGGACGATCATCACGATGGCGTACGTGGTGTTCGAGGCATCCCTCGTCGGCATCTTCAGCTTCTTCTCGCACAGCACGGTGGAGAAGTACACCGGCATATCCGTTCCGTGGATCGTGTTCGCTTTGGTGATGCTCGCGGCCAACGCGATCCTCTCCTACTTTGATATCAATTTGGCTGCAAAGGTTTTGGGAGCTTTTCTGGTAACAGAAATCTTGATGTTGGGACTGATGGCCGTTGCAGTGCTCGTTCACGGTGGTGGTCCGGACGGCTTCGCAGTGTCTTCGATCAACCCGGTGAATGCATTCGAGCCTGCGGCAGGCGTCGGCGGTGCAGTGGCAGGTATCGGACTGTTCTTCGCCTTCTGGTCGTGGGTAGGCTTCGAGTCGACTGCAATGTACGGCGAGGAGTCGCGCGACCCCAAACGAATCATTCCGCGCGCAATTCTCCTGTCAGTTCTGGGAATTGGACTGTTCTACGTATTCGTTTCCTGGATGGCCATCGCCGGCACCGGTCCGGCCCGGGCCATCGAGCTGGCGCAGGATTCCTCGACTTCCAGTGAGATATTCTTCGGTCCGACACGTGATTTCGTCGGCGGCTGGGCCGTTAGTGTCTTCGAGGTACTACTCATTTCAGGGTCATTCGCGTGCGGAATGGCCTTCCATCAGTGCGCATCTCGATATATCTATGCGCTGGGGCGTGAGGGGCTGATTCCCGGTTCCGAAGGCTCCGTCGGTCGAACCCACCCCGTGCACGGGTCGCCACACATCGCGTCGTTCGTCCAGACGGTCATGGCCACTGCGATTGTGATCGCCTTCGCGGTTGCCGGGATGGATCCGTACATCCACCTATTCGGGTTGTTGGCGATTCTCGGTACGATGGCAATCCTGATTGTTCAGTCGCTCTGCGCTTTTGCAGTCATCGGCTATTTCCATGTTTCCAGGAACCATCCGGAAACGGCCAACTGGTTTCGAACTCTTCTGGCTCCCCTCCTCGGCGGGTTGGGAATGCTGTACGTGGTGTACCTCTTATGGGAGAACCGCAGTTTCGCGGCGGGTGCTGCTGCGGATACCCTGCTGTTCCGCTTGAGTCCGTACATCGTGGGCGGACTGTTTCTTTTCGGAATGCTCGTCGCTGTTTGGTACAGGTACCGGGCTCCCGAGCGATACGCCCGAATCGGACGCATCGTCTTGGACGACACACCCGAATCGGAACCGGAAGCTGAACCTTCGATCAAGTGATTTTCATTTGGTATGACCAATCATGATATGGAGGGCATGTCTCGTTGCGAGAAAGCCGGTTGGCGTTCGAATAGCGATGGTGTGCAGCATTATTGAGTCGTACGATCAGATAATTCAACATTTTCCTACCCGTGCCATTGACTTTATTGGTCGGACCATTAATGATTTACATGTACGCAGAGAGTCGAAAGCCCGAACGAATCGGGCCCGAGTCAGGACAGGTGGGATATGTACGACTACGGCTCATTCAGCTTCGATTCCAAGAGCGAAGTGCTGGAGAAGGCCAAACGGTACTGGAACCCCGACAAGACTCAGTTCTGGACCGACAGTGGCATCGATCTGGTCATCGGCCGACGCGAGGGTTACGTGCTGTGGGATATGGAGGGCCGCCGCCTCATCGACCTTCATTTGAATGGCGGCACCTACAACCTCGGGCATCGAAATCCGGAGGTAGTGGCGGCAGTTGCCGAGGGGCTCGAGCTGTTCGACATCGGAAACCACCACTTTCCCTCGGTCGCGCGCACCGCACTCGCTGAAGCATTGGTCCAGACGGCTCCTGCAGGTCTGACGAAGGTTGCGTTCGCGTCCGGAGGTGGAGAGGCGATCGATATCGCGCTCAAAAGTGCTCGGCATGCAACGCAGAAGAGAAAGATCGTATCGATCGTGAAGGCTTATCACGGTCATACCGGACTTGCGGTAGGCACCGGTGACGATCGGTTCGCGAAGCTCTTCCTCGCGGATCGACCGGACGAGTTCATTCAAGTGCCGTTCGGTGATCTGGATGCAATGGACAAGGCCTTGTCTGGCCGTGACGTTGCGGCGGTGATCATGGAAACGATTCCGGCGACGTACGGATTTCCACTACCGGAGCCGGGCTACCTCGAAGCGGTCAAAGCGATGACAGAAGCGTACGACGCTCTGTACATCGCAGACGAGGTGCAGACAGGACTGATGCGTACCGGTGAACTGTGGGGTATCACCAAGCACGGGATCGATCCCGACATCATGGTGACCGGTAAGGGAATTTCAGGCGGTATCTATCCGATCGCGGCTGTGCTGCTCAGCGATCGGGCGGGGCAGTGGCTCGAGCAGGATGGTTTCGGCCACATCTCGACGTTCGGTGGCGCCGAACTCGGTTGTGTCGCAGCGCTCAAGACACTCGAGATCACCACCCGCCCACAGGTGAGATCGATGGTGCATTACATATCCGAACTCATGGGTGCCGGGCTTCGCAGAATTCAAGATCAATACCCCGGGTGGTTCGCCGAGATTCGTCAGAACGGAGTGATCCTCGGTTTGCGATTCGACCACCCCGAAGGGGCGAAGTTCGTGATGCGCCAGTTGTACGAACTGGGGGTATGGGCGATCTTTTCGACTTTGGATCCGCGTGTGCTGCAGTTCAAACCAGGCATTCTGATGTCGCGTGAGCTATGCGAAGACGTCCTCGATCGCGTTGAAGTTGCTGTCGGACGAGCACGCGACGACGTTCACAACTCTGACCGGAGGGCAATCTGATGAGTACGGCTTTTGCCGGGCATATGCTCGAACGCGCCGTTTGGGCCGCCGAGTCATTCGCCACCTACGACGCCGACTCTGTGGGTCGAATTGCGCAGGCGGTAGCCGACGCGGCGTACGAAGCGTCTGGGCACTATGCCGAATGGGCGGTTCGCGAGACGGGGATGGGCGTGGTTGCAGACAAGGTTCGGAAGAATCAGGCCTGCTCACGCGGAATCCTCGAGTTCTACCGTGGGCAAGATTTTGTCAGCCCCAGGGTGGACGAGCTCCACAAGATAGTCGAGATTCCACGCCCTGCCGGTGTCGTGCTTGCCCTCACTCCTACTACCAATCCTGTTTCGTCGGTGTACTTCAAAGTATTGATCGCGATGTTGACCCGAAATGCCATCGTGGTTGCACCACATCCGAGGGCAAAGCTGTCGTGTGCGGATGCGGCGCACATGCTCAGTGCTGCAGCGGTGGCAGCGGGCGCACCGGACGGCATCATTCAGGTGGTCGACGAGCCGACGATTCCGTTGATGGAAGCGCTGATGTCGGACGATCGAACCGACGTCATCGTGGCAACGGGTGGGTCCAGCGTTGTCCGCGCGGCTTACTCGTCGGGCAATCCGGCTCTAGGAGTGGGCCCCGGCAATGTCCCTGTGTTCGTGGACGCCACTGCGGATGTGCGTTTGGCCGCACAACGAATCGTCGACAGCAAGGCTTTCGACAATTCTCTCCTGTGCACCAACGAATCCGTACTCATCGCCGAGGATTCAGTTGCGGATGGCTTGACGCGCGAGATGCAGCGTGCGGGGGCTCACTTGCTGGATGTCGACGATGTGAATCGACTGCGCGAGTACATGTTTCCCGAGGGTCACCTCAACACGGACGTCGTCGGCAAGGATGCAGTGTGGATCGCGGACAAGATCGGACTGCGACTGACCGCGAAAACCAGACTGCTCGTAGCTCCGTTCGATGTTGTTCGCTCGGAAGAGGTTCTGGCGCACGAGAAACTGTCACCGGTGATCGGGATGGTGCGGGTCCCTGACGCTGATCGAGGTGTACGAGCTGCGCGGGCAGTGGTCCGTATCGCCGGCGCCGGTCATTCTGCGGCGATTCACAGCGAGAATTCGCACACGATCATGAACTATGCGGCGCTGGTGCCGGTGCTGCGTATTTCGGTGAACGTCGGAAACAGTACGGGTAGCGCGGGACTCGACACGAATCTGGCTCCATCAATGACGATCGGTACCGGATTCGCCGGGCGCAGTTCGATCGGTGACAATCTCGAGCCGAAGCATCTACTGAACTGGGCTCGCGTCGCCTACAACTCGGACGAAAGTGTCCGCATGGCGAATCTTTCGGGTGTCGAAATCTGGCAGGTGCCGGTCGGCGCCGTGCCGGTTTACCCCATCGCCTCGAATGCTGCCCCCGGGTCGGGAGTGGCTGTGCCGAAATCGGTTCCGCGGACAATCCGCGCTGACTCGCCTGTTCGAGGCTCGTCGACAGATGCGGATCGGCTCCGCGCAGAGCTCCGTCGGATAGTCGTCGAAGAACTCTCCCAACTGAACAAGAGGTGACCCATGGCTGAACTTCGATCGTTCATTTTCATTGACAGGCTGCAACCACAGACGATGTCCTATCTGGGTACCTTCATTCGTGGAACGCTTCCTCGGGCCGATTCTGCCGCTCAGATTATCGAGGTTGCGCCAGGACTCGATATCGAAGGCATTACCGACGTTGCCCTCAAACACGCTGATGTGCAGGCTGGCGTGTTGGTTGTCGAAAGGCAATTCGGGTACTTGGAATTTCACGGTGAAACAGGGGCGGTGACATCTGCCGCAGACGCGGCGCTGGACGCACTCGAGGCGACCAGATCTTCTGCGATCTCGCCGACTATTCTCGCTTCGAAGATCATTTCCAGTATCGAACCGCAGCATGCGTTCCTGATCAATCGCAACAAGATCGGATCGATGGTGCTGGCTGGAGATTCGCTGTTCGTTCTGGAAGTTCAGCCTGCCTCATATGCGATCCTGGCCACGAACGAGGCGGAGAAGGCAGCCGACGTCAAGGTGGTCGACTTTCGCATGATGGGTGCAACTGGTCGAGTGTATCTATCGGGTAGCGAAGCAGATGTGCGGCAGGCCGCCGAGGCAGCTCAGAGTGCTCTGGGAGGTGAATTCTGATGAAATTGCCTCCGCCCGAAGAGCTTCGGACTATGATTCGAGAGATCATCCGGGAAGTCGCACCTGAGGTCCCGAATAAACTCACTCCGGATAAACCCGCCCCGAGCAAGCCCCCCTCACCTCAGCTCGCTCCGGCGCCGACTGGTCCGATGGCTGTCTCTCGTCGAAACAAGACCGAAGCAGTGCGGCTGAGCACCAGCGCCGAACTGCAGACCTTCGTGTTCAAGCTGCTGGAATTGTTCGAGAATCCGAAATCGCGGCAAGACCTGCGTGCCGGCCGATTGAAATTCACACTCGCCCCCGGCCCCAAGGCGGCAGGACCAACATCGGCAGTTCACCGTATCGACGAGGGTGTGGTGACCGAGCGGCACATAGCTCGCTTTGCAGAATCCGGTGCGCGCCTTGTTCTCGGGCGCAAAGCAGTGATAACCCCGCTGGCTCGCGAGAAGGCACGCGCTCTCGGGGTCTCATTCGAAAAGGAGCGCTGATGATTGCCGCAGTTGTCACGGGAAGCATCTGGTCGTCGCGACGCATCGACGGACTGCCGAACGGCGCGCTTCTGCGCGTCGAGGCTCTGGAGTCGGGCGACCGATTCATCGCGTTCGATGTTCTGGGTTCGGGTGTCGGCGAGCACGTCCTCGTTGCGCAGGGCTCCGTCGCATCCAACTGGTTTCCCGGTACACCACCACCTGTGGACGCTCTCGTCATCGGATCGATCGATCGAGACGCCACCCCCGAAGTTCCCCCGAACTCCGGTCTCTGACCGGATCGTGATCCTCCTGTCTGCGTACCTCGCGACAGAACCGTCAATAAAGGAGTCGACAAATGTCCAGCACAGCAATCGGAATGATCGAGACCAAGGGATTCGTTGCAGCGTTGGCGGCCGCCGATGCAATGGTCAAGGCAGCCAACGTCACCATCACGGATCGGCAAGAGGTCGGGGACGGATTGGTGGCGGTCATCGTCACCGGTGAAGTGGGGGCGGTGAAGGCCGCCACGGAGGCCGGTGCTGAAACAGCTTCTCAGGTAGGCGAATTGGTAAGCGTCCATGTGATTCCGCGTCCGCATGCCGAACTCGGTGCGCACTTCTCGGTGGTCTCCAAGTAGCTCGCTCGCATCGGTTAGGCCCAGCAGGATCAACGTCCTGGCGGGATCAAAATCTGAGGAGGAGGCACCTCGGTGTCCGCACAAGTGCAATCAACAACGGATATCCGTGTCTACCTGATGGTGCATGACCTGCAACGTCAGTTTGCGGCGTACATGGGTACACCCACTCGCGCGCGTGGGTACCCGCCGTATGAGCACGATTACGCACTCATCGTCGAGGTGTCACCAGCTCTGGCGATCGAACGTGTGATGGACCTCGCGCTGAGGGCGGTTCCTTCCGTCGAGCCCGGGATACTATACGTGGAAAGGCAATTCGGAGTTCTCGAGATTCATGCGAACAACCTTGCCGATGTGGAACGTGCGGGTCAGGCGATCTTGGACGGCACCGGTAGCGAGGCAGCTGATCAGCTGCGACCGAAGGTGCTCTACCACGACGTGATCGAGGACATCACGGATCAGCATGCGGTGATCATCAATCGGAACAGACAGGCATCCATGGTAATGCCTGGGCAGTCGCTGCTCGTGTACGAAATGACCCCGGCGCTGTTCGCGACGGTGGCTGCCAACGAGGCCGAACGCGCAGCTCCGGGAATCACTCTCGTGGACGTGCAGATGATCGGTGCAGCCGGACGGCTGTATATCGCAGGATCGACCGAAGAGGTCACGTCGGCCCGAGACAGGATCACGGACGTCTTGGCAGGTATCGAAGGCCGCGAACACGGCTGAGTCAGTTTCTTGAGAGGAGAGGAGGACCACCTGATGTTTGTCGAAGGTGCGGGATCGGCCGAGGACCTGGTCGCAGATCGTGCGATCAAGGAGTACACGTTCTCGCGAGATGCGCAGTGGCGCATGATCAATTTGTCGGAAAATGCGACCTATCTGGTCGAAGACCCGGGGACAGGCTCGGGTGGAATCCTCCGCGTGCATCGGGAGGGATACCACGATGCGCAGGCGATCGAGTCAGAACTGGATTGGCTCGATGCCCTCCATGAGGAGAACATCGTTGATGCCTCCACAGTGATTCGGACAGCAGACGGGCGTCGAATCGTAACGACGGAAGTTTCCGGACGTACGCGGCACGCAGTCCTTTTCGAGACGATGGGTGGCTTGGAGCCGGATGAAGCGGGAATTTGTGCGAACGACTTTCATACACTCGGAGCGGTGACAGCGAGGCTTCACTCTCATTCGAAGCGTTGGCGCAAGCCGACTGGTTTCGCTCGCTTCTCGTGGGATTGGACCAATACACTGGGCGAGGCACCGAGGTGGGGACGCTGGCAGGATGCTGTCGGCATCGGGACCAACGAGATTGCGACGTTGGAGCCTGCCGTGGATTTGATTCGCCGGAGGTTGGAACGATACGGGCAGGGCCCGGACCGATTCGGTCTGGTGCACGCAGACCTCCGACTGGCGAATCTTCTCGTTGATGCAGATCAGGTCAACGTGATCGATTTCGACGATTGTGGGTTCGGCTGGTTCCTGTACGACTTCGGTACCGCCGTGTCTTTCATCGAGCACGATCCGGCATTGCCGCGTTGGCAGGAAGCGTGGTTGTCCGGGTACCGAACCGTCGCGGAATTGTCCGACGAGGACGAAGACATGCTCGCTACATTCGTCATGTTGCGCAGGATGCTCTTGGTGGCATGGATGGGTTCCCATTCGCATTCCCACGAGTCGCGCACGAAGAGTTCGAGTTATGCAGCGGGAACGTGCGATCTGGCGACCAGGTACCTCGATTCCGCCGGTTCCTCACTCGAGCGAACAGGTTCTGTTCGCTGACCGACTAGTCCCGATCAATCAACTCTGATGAGGTCCAAATGTTCAACTCCATTGAAGGTCGTTCGGTCGTCGTCACCGGCGGTAGCAAGGGCATCGGCTTGGGAATGGTTCGGGTATTCGCGCGCGCAGGGGCAAATGTGCTCATGACCGCGAGAGACGCTCTGACTCTCGAACGTGCCGCGGAGGGTTTGAATGATCTTCCTGGCACTGTCTCCACACTTCAAGTCGACGTCACGAATCCTGACTCCTTGGCCGGTATGGCGGAAGTTGCGGCCGAGCGACACGGAGGAATCGACGTGTTGTGCGCGAATGCTGGGATCTTCCCGTCGAAGCGGCTGGGGGAGATGACCTCGGAGGACATGGACTGCGTATTCGGCGTCAACGTCAAGGGCACCATCCACGCCGTGCAAGCGTGCATGCCGTGGCTCGAAACTTCCGGGCATGGAAGGGTCGTCGTGACATCGTCGATCACCGGACCCGTGACCGGGTATCCGGGTTGGTCGCACTACGGGGCAAGCAAGGCCGCGCAGATGGGCTTCATCCGAACTGCTGCCATTGAGTTGGCCCCGAAGAAGATCACGATCAACGCCGTCTTGCCCGGCAATGTGATCACCGAGGGGCTCGACGGTTTGGGACAGCAGTATCTGGACGAAATGGCGTCCAGTGTCCCGGCCGGCAGTCTGGGCAGCGTCGAGGATATCGCCAATGCCGCGCTGTTCTTTGCCCTGGACGAAGCCGCGTACATCACCGGTCAGTCGTTGATCGTGGATGGGGGACAGGTCCTTCCGGAGTCGGCGATGGCGCTCGGCGAAATGTAAGACAAGCGACGACGGATTCACCTGTCCCCGGTGAATCCGTCGTCGCCGCGCACGGCTATTATTTGGTCAGACCGAATACCCGCCATGTTCAGGAGGCTGCCCCATGGGTGCGCAAACTGAGGAGGTCCGGCGGCGAATCGTGGCCGAGATCAATTCCGGAGCATTGCCTCCCGGGTCGCGGCTCGGGAGCGAGCGGGAACTGGCAGAACACTACGGAGTCAGCCGCTCGAGTCTGCGGCAGGTTCTTGCTGCATTGGAGGAAGCCGGGGTCGTTCGTCGAGCGATCGGGCGTTCCGGCGGCACGTTCATCAGTCATGCAACGGTCGAGCGAGATCTCTCCGGTGTCATCGGGTTGCCCGCGTATCTGGCGAGCCAAGGATACGTGGCCGGCAGCAGGATCCTGTCCACTCAAATGACCGTTCCCGACCGAAGCGCGCAAGATGCGCTGGGTTTGGGCGAGGGCGAGTTCGTGATCGATATTCGACGCATTCGGCTCGCCGACGGGTCTCCCATCTCGTTGGAACACGTACAACTCCCGGCTGGTAGGTTTCCGGGCCTGCTGGAGCGTCCTCTCGGCGGCTCGCTCTACGAATTGATGGAGCAGGCATACGGTTTGGTTCCCGGTGCCGCCGAGGAGCAGATCGAAGCTGTCAACGCCACCACGACTGAGGCGTCGGTTCTCGGGACCCGCGTCGATGCTGCTCTGTTGTTGATCACGCGCACCACCCGAGACCAGTCGGGCATTCCGTTCGAATACTCACGTGACCTGTTTCGCGCTGATCGAACTCGAATCTCGGTCACTGCCCGGGGATCGGTTGGACGAAGAGAGGCAACAACCACCGTCCTGGAAGTTCGAACCGACTCCGAATCCTGAGTTCTCTTGTAATAGAACGAGATAGCGTCAGATTGCGTGATCAGGCTGCCAGTCGGTGCCGAAGCCTTGGTGGATCAGAGTGTGGGCTGTGTGTCGGACAATCCAGGGATCCGTTGGTTGACGGATGAACGTGTCCCCGTAGGTGCACATCTGGGGTCGAGTTGCTGATGTTGCGTGACCTTGTTCACATCTAGTCTTTGTCTACTCGCGGCGAATCTGCTGCCGCAGTGAGTATTCCGTCCACGAATGCACGGGACTCTTTCTGGTTCAAGTCGATTCACCTACATTCAGGAGCACATGGTGAGCAATCCCACGGAGTTGTCCGGACCCTCATCCGAAGTGGCAGCGAAACGTCGCGCGTTCGACGCTGTCGATGCGTTGGCTGAGGACATGGTCACAGTGTTGTCGGAGATCATCGCTATTCCCAGCGTGAATCCGAAATATCCCGGCCAGAGCTACGACCAAGTCGTAGGTCTGGAAGGCAAAGTCAGTAACGTGCTGTCCGAGATCTATCAGGACAGTGGCGCCGATGTGGAGAGATGGGAAGTCGAGGCCAAGCGGACCAACGCTGTGGGGACTGTTTCCGGCTCCGGTGGTGGGCGTTCGTTGATCTACAACGGGCACGTCGACGTCGTACCCCCGGGAAATGTTGCGCGGTGGGAATCTGGAGACCCGTTCTCTGGCCGAATTGACGGTGACCGAGTGTGGGGGCGCGGCGCAAGCGATATGAAAGCAGGGCTGGTCGCACAGGCTTTCGCGGTCAAGGCTCTGCAACGTGCCGGCATCTCGCTTCGTGGCGATCTGATCATTCAGGCGGTTGTCGGGGAAGAGGTCATGGACCACGAGTGCGGGATCTCGTCGACCCTTGAACGCGGGTATCGGGCTGATGCTGCTGTCGTGGCCGAACCGAGCGGTCCGACTCAACTCGGAGTAATCCCGGTGACCCCAGGTCTGCTCTGGTTCTCGGTGACAGTAGCGGGTAAAGCTACTCACTCGTCAATGCGTGGTCAGACGATCAGAGCCGGCGGTGGCGGATCCAATGTTGGCGTCAACGCAATCGACAAGGGGTTTCTCGTCTTTCAGGCACTTCAACGCCTCGAGGAAGAATGGGCATTCACGAAGACGCACCCGCTCTTCGCTCCTGGGCATTTCTCGATTCATCCCGGTGTGGTGACGGGCGGTCCACACGGAGTGCTTGTGCCGTTCATCCTGTCGGAATACATGACCATCGAGTACTGCGTTTGGTATCCACCTCAGGACGACCCTGAAACAGTCAAGCAGGAGATCGAGGCGCAAATCGAATCGATAGCGCGGACCGACGGCTGGCTGCGGGACAATCCGCCGACCGTCGAATGGAAACTCAGTTGGCCGGCGAACGACCCGGGAGAGTCGGCAGCTGAGATCACCCAAGCGATCTCCCAGGCCCACATCGCTGCCGCAGGTGGGACACGGTTTGCCGGTGCGCCAACCGTTGCCGGCTTCTGTGCGGTTGAGGATACTTCCTTTCTCACGATGGCAGGCGTTCCCGCGATCAGTTATGGCCCCGGGGACCTGCGGGTGTCTCATGCAGATGACGAGTACTGTCTGATCGACGAAGTTCATACTGCTGCAAGAACTTTTGCCGCCCTTGCAATCGACTGGTGCGGACTAGAGGAGCAGGCAGAATGAAAAAGTTCATTCGGCAACTCGAGCCGCGAACAATTCATGTGACATTCGGTTTCCTGTACGGCATAAGCCTTCTGCTTGCGCTGTTTCCTCCGTTGTATCTCGCAGCAAGTGGCGTCTCGACACGAATCTTGGGGCTGCCGTTCAGTATCTTCTACTGGCTCTTCGACGGGTTGTTGGTCGGGCTGAGTCTGTGGGCGCTCTATCTGGTCGAAGGCATCAGGGGCGAGTTGGACGAGGACTTCGCTGTGGTATCCGGCCCCTCCGTTGGGTCACCGAGTTCGCCGACTGGAGAATGACATGTTGATCATGCTCGGAATGTTGACAGTCTTCTATGCTGTCGTCGTCTATATCCTCTACGCCACCAAGCGCAGCGAAGCGCCGTCCTTCACCGAGTATTCGGTGGGTGGTCGTAGCTATGGTCCATGGTTCGTCGCGATGTCCTACGTCAATTCTTGGTGGCCGGGTGCGGTTTTCATCGCCTTCTTCGGTTTGGCGGCGGGTGCCGGAGTATTCGGATTCTACGGACTGGCCTACTCGGGGCTAGGCGTTGCGATGATGTATTTCATGGCCACAAAGGCCTGGCGATGGGGAGCTCGATACGAATTACGTTCACAACCAGACCTTCTCGGGCTGCGGTTCGACTCGACATTGGTCAAGAAGGTTGCCAGTGTGATCGGTGTGGTGTCGTTGTTTCCGTGGGTGGTGCTCGGAATGCAAGCGCTGGGGCAACTCCTCGAAGTTGCCAGCGAAGGCAAATGGTCCGTCACAACCTGCCTGTTGGTCGGCTTGGCACTCATCGTCGTTCGCCAGATCTGGACAGTCAAGATGGGCATGCGCGGGCTTATCATGACCGACCTGTTCCAGGGGATAGTCGCTTACGTGGTTGCCGGATTGGTGTGTCTGCTCATGCTCGTCGGATTTGGTGGATCACCCATCAGCTTCGGGGCGTTGGCGGAACTGCCGGTGGAGATGCTGCGGGTACCAGGCGACGGCGACGCATACGGGCCCTTCTACCTCTTTGCATTGATCTTCACCGGTGTTGTCGGATCACTTTGTTGGCCAACAAGTTTCCAGCGTATCTACACAGCATCCGGAGTGCGAGCAGTCAAGGCGGGTACTATCCGCACCGTCTTGATCTCGGGGGTCTTCTACAGCTTGTTGATGCTTGTGGGACTCGCGGCGTCGACAATTGCAGAAGTGCACGAGGCGCCGCAGAATGGTTGGTTCACCCTGATGTACCAATATGGTGGAACATGGATGCTGGGACTGGCGGTCACGATTGTTTTCGCAGCATCGATGGGGCATATCGACGGCAGCGTCCAGGTGTGCGGTCTGCAGATTGCGAACGACATCATCAATTCGGAACAGCGTCCGCTCTCGGATCGACAGCTGACGGCAGTTGCAAAGTCCAGCATGGTCGTATTCATGGCGGTCGCCGGTGTCGTCGCGTATCTCACGTTCGACATGGCGCGTTTGCAGCTCCTTGCTCAGATCTCCTACCAGGGGATCGTGCAATTGTCGATTCCTCTGTTTCTGGGACTCTTCTGGCGCGGTGGTAACAAGCACGGTGCAGTTGCCGGCATGCTCTCCGGGTTCAGCGTCGCGGTGATCTTGACATGGATCTACCCTGACGACATTGCGGGCCTCGGTGGGCTCACCGCCGGTATAGTCGGAATGGCAGTGAACCTCGTTGTCTTCCTGTCGGTCTCGGCGATCACCGGTCGGACCGACGCAGATCGTCGTCGCGTCGACACCCTTTTCGAGGCCGGTCGGAGCCCGGTGCGTGTGCGACAGGACGGCGCACTGCGAGCGTCCTGACTGCATGACGTTCACACCCATCGCCTAGTTCTCACTATTCGGTCGGAGTCGCTGTTCGGGGTCCGTTTCGCGGAATCCTCGGGCAGCGGCTCCGGCCGAGTGCGAGTGATCTGATGATGATCGCCCTGCGAGGCGGCCCACTGTCTTGGTAAGGCGGTCATTGTCACCCGAAAAGCGTGGTTCCGCGGTATCCTACGGTGCTATCAGCCGATAAATCTTCGGTTGAATCCCGTGGAAAAGTCCTGATGCGCTTCAACTTTCGCTGGGATTGTGCACGAGAAACCGACTGGTCGATTGTCGTCACTTGGCGCGCATCGATCGAAGTGAGGATGACGACATGGCGCTCACTCATCACACGCTCGCCACTGTGGCGGACATCGCGTCGATATGCATAGAAAATGCACCTGTCAGCCAGAGGGCATCCGCGGTCATGGATCGGCTGAACGAGGAGATACCGTTCGAGGCCGCATCGATCGCGAGTTTCGACATGGGAAAGCAGCGTCACTTCACCGTTGCAGCATCGGATTACCCGGGAGAAGTGAGTTCGTATCTCAATCAGGGGTTCACCGTCGACGACCCCGCCTTTCTCGCTATGCGATTTCGACGTTCGCGGCCGCTGCGCTGGTGCGATATTCCGAATTATGCTGACAACTTCAGTGCGCGAGAGGTCTTTCAACCTTCCGGTTTCAACGAAGGAGTCACGACTTGTCTGTTCACACGGGACGGTCGATATACAGGCTCACTTCATCTGAGCACAACGTTTCCGGTTCCGTTGAGTGACGCGGCCGTCGACTGTTTGCTCGCTGTTCAGCCCCTCATCGCGGCGCTGACCGACGGTTTGCGGGCAAACGATGGGGGCAGTTGGGAACTGTTGGTCGATGGTTCGGAAGAAACTGCATTCTTGACCGACGAAGGATCGGTGTCCGATGTTCAGGGCACGGCGCGTGGAGAACATCTCACGAGGATGGTGCGCTGTACCAACAAATGCGTATTGCAGTTGCCCTCGGCGGCCCTCGAAGTCTCTATTGGGTTTCGCCCGACGGACATACGATGCGTATGTCGGTTACGCCCGTAGCTGCAGGATCGCTGGTGACGCTTCGTCGCGAGAAGGCGCCCCGGAATCTGACGGCTCGTGAACTCGAGGTACTCACGTATCTCGCCCGCGGGCTCAGTAACGCCGAAATTGGCAGAGAATTACATGCGAGTCATCGCACTGTTGCAACACATGTCGAACGCATACTTGACAAACTCGACTGCCACTCACGAGTGGCGGCCGCGGGAATCGCGACAGCTGAAGGTATTGTCCTGCCGCTGCGGTGACAACGCACCGGTCTCGGCGTCGCTCGACACCGAGACCGCCCGACGATTTTGCTACTGTCCGCCCGTCGGAGTGCCGATGGTCCAACCCCCGTCGACCAGGATATTCTCTCCGACTACATGATCGGAGAGATCGGATGCCAGGAACAAAGTAGCGTTTGCAATATCTTTCGGAGTGGCCCACTGCCTCCTCGGGGTTTGGCCGGTCAATATCTCGCGTGTTGGTTGGTCGTAGGAATCCGTCATCGCAGTCGTCACGAATCCTGGGGCTACAGCGTTGACGTTGATGCCGAAAGGTGCGTAGTCGAGCGCTACCTGTCGTGTGAAGTTGACGATCGCGCCCTTCGAGGCGCAGTAGGCCGCGAAGCCGGGGTTTCCTCGAAACCCGCTGATGGAACTGATGTTCACGATCTTTCCACCTCGATTGATTGCGCGAAGCTGTCGGATCATCTCCCTGGTGCAATAGAACGTGCCGTCAAGATTGATCGACATCTGTCGACGCCACAGGTCGTCGTCGGTTTCGAGGACAGTTCCGGCGACGAGAATGCCGGCGTTATTTACGAGTATGTCTATTCCGTTGTGTCGCTGAGAGGTCTCGGCGAAGACGGTTGTCACTTCTGTGCTGTCCGAGACGTCGAGGTGGACGTGTTCGGACACTCCTCCACGCGATTCGAGCAACTCCGTAGTCGTGGGTCCACCCTCTCGCGGTTGTTCGGAAAGATCGGCGACCACGATTCGCGCACCCGCTGCCGACAGCGTTTCAGCGATAGCCCTGCCGATACCCGAAGAGCCCCCCGTTACGAGTGCAACTTTGCCGGTCAGATCGATCATGATGCTCCTGGTGCTCGAAGGGGTGTATAACTCCGAGCCTAAAAGGCATGTATGACAAAGGGTATCGGTCGGTTGGCCCCCAAACATCATGCTGTTGGCCAGCGGTGTCCGTCATTCGACGGAACGGGTTGGCGAAGTGATCACTGAGGTTCATCCCAGAAGATCGAACTGGCGGCGCAGCGCTTCTATCGCCGCCAGAACGGCGGGCCTCTCGCTGTCGGTCCGCCAGGCGAGGTAGATGTCTCGGCCGAGCGGCGGAATCGTGTCGAGCATTCGAACACCTTCCGGTGGTACAACTCTCGCCAGGCGCGGGATCAAAGCGACGGCGAGGCCCTGAGCTACGAATTCGACCTGGGTGGGAAACTCGGCGACTTCGTACTCGATTCGTGGGTCGAACCCCTGCGCGCGCAGGGTCCTGACGGTGAAGGTGTGAAAGTCCGTTCCCCGGGTCCACGTAGCCCAGGCATGCTCGGACAGCTCGCTGAGCGCGACGACCTTGTTCTCCGCCAGCGGATGTGACGCGGGGAGAGCGAGCAGCGCCACGTCGTCGTACACGGGCGTGAAGGAGACTCCGTCGGGAAGTTCGACGGGCAGAGTGCTCCAACTGTCGACCACCACGACGTCGAGGTCGCGGCGAATCAGTGCGGGGAGCAGTTCTTCGGATTCGCCTTCGTTGAAGGTGATTTCGAGCTGGGGGTGCGCGTGCCTGATCTCGGCGATGGCTCGCGGCAGCACTGTCCTGCTGGGGGAGACCAGGGCCCCGATGCGTACGCGGCCCGTCACCTCGCTCTGCAGCGACGCGATTTCCGCCTCGGCCTGGGCGAGCGTCGAGAGAACCTCTGCGGTTCGGCGCGCGAGGATCCGGCCCGCTTCTGTGAGTCGCACACCGCGGCCCTGCGGTTCGAGGAGCGGAACACCGACCTCTCGCTCGAGCTTGTTCAACTGCTGCGAAATTCCGGAGGGTGTGACATGCAAGGTGCGGGCGGCAGCCGCTACTGATCCGTTCTCGGCGACAGCGTGCAGGGCGCGGAGTCTTTCGAGATTCAACACAGTAGTAATGCTACCGAATATACGGTCTGAACATTTGCTTGTGCTGAATAGTTAGCGGCAGGAACATTGTCGAATGACCACTCTGACCTCCGTGACTGCGCAGACACCGACATCCACCAGAACTCCTCGGGGGCGTATCGACCCTCGATTGCTGGTCGTCGGAGGCGCAGCCGCGATCTCGATCAGTTCGCTCCTCATCAAGCTGGCTGATGTCGGGCCCTCGACCGCCGTTTTCTTCCGTTGCTTCCTGGCCTTGCCGCCGCTGTTGTGGTTGGCGTGGCGAGAGTACCGCCGGGTGGGCAAACCGAGCCGGCGGGCAGTCGTTCTGCAGGTGCTCGGCGGTCTGTTGCTCGGACTGGATTTTGCGTTGTGGTCGCAGTCGATTCTGATGATCGGCGCGGGTATGGCAAGCGTCGTCGTGAACGTGCAGGTGATTGTGGTGCCCGCACTGTCCTGGTTGGTATTCGGCAATCGGGTTCCGATGCGCTTCGTCTTCGCCCTACCGTTCATGTTCACGGGAATCGCCTTGGCGGGCGGCGTGTTCGGGAGCGGGGGAACCGGCGACGACTTGCTGTGGGGAACGGCGCTCTCGCTCGTCTCCGGAATCGCGTACGGCGGTTACATCTTCGTGGTCGGCCGTACGGGCGAGGCGGATCGGGCCGCGAGCCAGGTGTTGATCTCGACGACGTCCGCGGGCATCGCCGGCTCCGTCATCGGATCGCTGTGGGGCCGGATCGATTTCGTCCCGGGTTGGGAAGCGTTCGGCTGGCTCGCGGCACTGGCGCTGGTCGGCCAGGTGTTCGGCTGGATGCTGATGGGGCACTCGCTCCCTCGGCTTCCCGCCGAGGTGGGCGCGACGCTCCTGCTCATGCAACCGGTCCTCGCCGTGCTGCTGGCGGTTGTGCTGCTCGGCGAACGGCCAGGCGTTGGGCAACTACTCGGGTGCGTCGTCGTTGTCGGAGCGGTCTCGGCCGTCTCCGTACGTCGCACCCGAGCAGTCACCCGAGTAGGTAGCGCAGGCTAGTGCACTCGCATCTCGCCGGGCATCCACATGCCCGAGCGGGTTGCGGTGCCCGTCTCCACCTCTGCCGGAACAGCATTCGGGAAGTACCGGTCGTAGCGCTCGAGTGATCCCCAGTCCCGTGCCCAGTCGTCCTTCAGGTACGTCGGAACCGTCGTAGCACCGGCGAGGACCTCGGTGAATCCGAGCGGTCCACCGTTGTCTGCGGACTGCCAGGTATCGGTGGAGCTGACGGCCAGGGGACGGTCCGGGAGGATGCGGAAGTTCGGCATCTCGGCCACACCGTTCTGATGTGTGAACGGACGTTGGCACGGGAACTGAAGGCCGACAGCCCAGTCCAGGAGAACCGGCTGCTCGCTGCCGATGTACGAGTCCAGGGACTCGAGCTTGGGCACGCGCGGCGGCGTGAATGCCATCCACTGATCGCCCGTGAGGTTGGGATCGAACGCGACCACCCGAACGGCGTCGGCATCTGGCGCGAGTTCGTCGATCGGGATACGGACGTTGCGCCACGACGGCGCCGGGCCGATGTCTCGCGGCATGTACGAACCCTGAACCTGCACGGTTCCGTCGGGCTGAGTCTTGCCGTACTCGACCAGAAGCGACTGGCCGTACGTGATCGCACCGGTGTTGTCGACGGACCACACGCGGCCCGCCACGGACATGACCACCAGCGGTGATTCTTCACTGCGAGTGGGCAATCCGTACCAACTCGAGATGAGGGAAGCAGGTTCCTGCACGCCGGGCTGGTAGCTGCCCATGACCGGTGTCTTCGACGGATCGAGGCCGAAGGGGAGCTTGGCCGTGCTGCCGTTGACGCCGAGGTTACCGGTGCCGCCGCTGGTTCCGGCGCCGGAACCGGTGGCGAAGGTGGGGCCGACACTCTGGCTGTCGGTATTACCCATGCCCTGCTTGACTTCGATGTAATCGGCGGTCAGATCGCTGGGAACCCCATTGGGGGAGAAGCCCTTCGAATCAACTCCGGACAACGGATCCTCGGCGTTGAATCCGGGAGCGGGCAGAGGCCGCAGATTCCCGGAATTGACGTCGGTCTCGACCAGAACGTCCTCGGCCATGCCGCAGGTCTTGCCCGCGAGTGCCTCGATGTTGCTTCGGCCCAGCGAGTACGCCGGGTACTGCGACACTGCGCCCTTGAGTAGCGAGAGCACCTCGAACAGGACCATCAGACCGGCAATCACGGTGAGCGGAGCGGCCGCGAATTTGCGAATTCGTCTGCCCTTGGCCGTGTTCGGCTTCTCGGGCGGGGCAGCAAATCCCTCACGCAGGTACTGCCAGGCGGCAAAGGCCAAGGCGAGAGCAAAGAGCGCGAGGAACAGTGTGTTGGATTCACGGCCGTCGTAGGAGATGGTCTTGTCGAACCACGGAACGCCGTAACTCGAGACGTACCAGTAGCCGTTGATGCCGGCGAACGTCAACGCGAGCATCAGGAGCAGTCCGGCCACGAACACCGATCGGTTACGACGCGAGCGCAGGGCAGACGCGGACACAGCCACGGCGGTCAGCGCGGCGAGAGAACCGGCGATGCCCGCGTACGCACCGAAGTGGTGAGTCCACTTGGTGGGGTTGAACATCATCAGGAACATCGTGCCGAAGACGACGCCGACCAGGCGCCACGACGGACCGGTTGCCGCGCCGGGGACGCGGCCGCGCCGCAACAACACGAAGAGCGTCGTGAAGAGGCACAGGATCATCGTCAAGAACGCGAAGCGTCGGGCAACCGAGCCGTCGACCGTCTGGACGAAGAGGTAGTAGTAGCGCAGGAAGTCCTGGTACCACTCGAGATTGGGCCCGATGATCGTTCGGACGCGCGTGGCTTCCATGACGCCGGCAAAGGTCTGGTCGGCGAAGATGACCACCAGCACGATGGTTCCGGCAGCGGCGATCGGAGTGAGAAGCGGCAGTGTGCCGACCAGTCGGTGACGCTTGACGACGATGCGCACCAACGGGCGCACACCGGCGAGAAGGGCTGCGATACACATCAATCCGGTGGGTGCGGCGGCAAGAGTGAAGGCGCCGATCAAGATTGCCGTGGCCGCGGGCAGCAGGCGTCCGGTGGCGATGGCGCGCTCGATGGAGCACCAGGTGAGCAGTGCGCCGAGAGCCACGATGGGCTCGGGGCGAAGACCGTTGTTGTACGCCAGCCAGAAGGACAGGAATACCAGACCGCCGGTCCAGAGGGCGACGTTGCTCCGGCGGACCGCCCGGCCGAGACGCGGGACGACCTCGCGGCTGATCACCATCCAGCAGAGGATTCCGGCGAGCAGAGCGGGCAGACGCATGAACGGGCTCGCCGTCGAGATCTTCGCCATCACGGCCAGGACTTCGTAGTACCAGCCGAACGGGGCCTCGGGAACGCCGAACCAACGGAAGTAGTTGGCCATGTATCCCGCGTCCGGCGAGACTCGGGCCATGGTCAGGAGATAACCGTCGTCGGCGGTGTTCGCGCCGATGAAGTGCCAGACGACCAGCGTGCCGACCACAACTCCGTCGATACCGGAGAACTTCCACCAGCGTTCGGGCAGGAAGCGTCGGTGCTTGCGGCCGTCGGTGCCGTCGAGGCGAGCCAGGGCGACCAGCGCGACGATGGTCGAGAGGACTGCCACGATCATCGCGACCAGCTTCAAGACGCTGGGGCTCGACGAGAAACGCGAGTCGATCGTCATCGAGAAGCCGAGCCCCTCGGGGGCAGCGCCGTCGGGCAGGTCGCTGAAGACGCCGACCACCTGCGGGCGGAAGTCGCCGTCGAGCTGGCCACGAATCGGGTTGCCGTCGGGATACGTCAGGCCGACGAACTCTGCCGAGGTCCGGTTGATGTCAGAGCTGAACGCGATGGCGCCGCAGCGACTCGACTCGACGTCCTCGCGCGCTGCCGAAGCGACGACGACGTTGCGATCTAGCACGTCGACGCTGGTAGCGGACACGCGGACGAACATCGACGAGAGCGCGGCGCCGTCGCCCTGAGCAGGTGCCGTCGACATCAGGATGCCGCCGCCCTCGGGGAGCGAGCTGACCGCGGTGCAGGGGATCGACGCGTTGACGTCGATGGGAACCTGCGCCATCAGCGGTGCCTCGACGTCGCCGATCACGCCGTTCTGTGGCCAGTTGACCGTCGCCGTCGTCTGCACGACAGGAAGCAGCGGAGTTGCCAGTGCGAGTACGAAGCCGAGCAAGCCGGCGATGATCGCAACCCATCGAGTGCGATGGAAACGCTCGCGGGCATCCTGACCAGCAGGAGGCGGCGAACTCGAAGTCTGGGGTGAAGCTGTCACGGCGTCGGGCACGGCTACCGATGGTATGTCAGGGCTGAGCGTGGACCTACCGTGCCTGGGTGGTTGGTAGGTCCACGCGTAACAGTTACGACTGGTAACGAATCGGGCCCGGTGTCCAGGTGCCCGACCGGGTCTCGGTGGTGACGTTCATTTGCGCGGGAATCGCGTCCGGATCGAGCGGTGTGTACTGCTCGAGCGAACCCCAGTCCCGGTCCCAGTCGTTGTCCAGGTAGGTGGGCAATGCCCTGGCCGAGAGCAGTTCGCTGGTCCAACCGAGCGGTCCGCCGCCGTAGTGGTCCTGCCAGGCGTTGGTGGACTCCGCGCCGATGCGGTCGGGCAGAATGCGCCACTCGGGGATCTCGGCGACGCCGTACAGATGATCGACCGGACGTTGGCACGGGAAGGCCAGACCGACGGCCCAGTCCATCAGCACCGGATCGGTGGATCCGACGACGTCCTGCAGCGTGCGCATGGTCGGCACTCGCGGCGGTGTCACTGCCAGCCACTGGTCGGCACTGATGTCGGTGTCACTGGCCACCAGACGCACGGTGTCGGCGTCGGCGGGCAGTTGATCCATCGGAACGCGCAGGTTGCGCCACGACGGCGACGGGCCGATGTCGATCGGATCGACTCGTCCCAGCGCGTCGACGCTTCCGTCGGCCTGCTTCTTGCCGTATTCGACCTGCAAGACCGCGCCGGGGGTGACGATGCCGTCGGAGTTGACGTAGCGGATTCGTCCGGCCGCGGCGACGGTGAGGAGCGGCGCGGCGTCGTTGCGCTCGGGCAGTGAGTACCAACCGGTGGTCAGTGACGCGTTCTGGGGCGCTCCGTAACTACCGAGCACCGGCGTTTTTGCGGGGTCGAGCCCGAACGGGAGCGCGACGTTGCTGCCGTTCACGCCCGAGGTCGACTGCGAGCCGCCAGCGGTTCCGGATCCGGTTCCGGGCGTGCTGGTGGTGCCGGACTGAGAGGTCGTGGTGTCGAGGCTGTTTGCACTGCCCGCCGTCGAGTCCTCGGCGTCTGCGGTGAGGTCGCCGGCGACTCCGTCCGGCGAGAATCCGGTCGATTCGCTTGCACCGAAAGCTCCGGCGCCGGCGAGGTCGGTGGGCCTGTCCAGCAATTGCAGGACGCCGGTGTTGGGATCGGATTCCACGAGTACCTCACCCGCGAGACCGCAGCTTCCGCCGAAGACGGATTCGATGTTGGACTTGCCGATCGAGTACGCGGGGTACTGAGCGACCGCTCCCTTGAGTAGGGACAGCACCTCGAAGAGCACGACGGCTCCGGCCGCGATGGTCAACGGTGACGGGGCGAGAAGGCGAAGTCGCCTTGTCTTCTTGACGCTGTCTTCCGCACCGTTTCGCTCGCGCGGCTCCATGACGTGGTACCAAGCTGCCAACAGCAGCGCGAGGATTGTCAGACCGAGAAAGGCCGTCGAGAATCCCTTGCCGGCGATTGACGGCGGCTTGTCCCACCACGGGACGCCGTAACTCGAGACATACCACCAGCCGTTGGAGCTGGTGAACGCCACAGCGAGGATGAACAGGATGCCCGCGGCGAACAGCGCGCGGTTTCGTTTGGAACGCATGCTCGACGCACTCACGCCGACGGCGGCGAGCACGGCAACCGTAGCGGCCAGACCGGCGTACACACCGAAGTGGTGAGTCCACTTGGTGGGGGTGAACTGCATCAGGAGCAGCGACGCGAACACGATGCCGAGGATTCGGCGCGAGGGCCCGATCGCGGTGCCGGGGATCCGGCCCTTGCGCAGGATCATCATGACGCAGAAGACGAGTCCGACGATCATGACGAACATGCCGAAGCGGCGGGACAGTGAGCCGTCGGGGGAGATGGTCATCAGTGCGTCCCACCGCAACCGCTCCTCGAACCACGGAACGTTCGGCCCGACGGCGGTTCGCACCCTGGTGGATTCGAGAACCGTTGCGAGGGTTTGATCTGCGAAGACTGCGACAAGAACCACGGTTCCGGCTGCGAGGATCGGCATGACCTGGGACAGGAAGCCGACGCGTTTGCCGCGGGCGATCAGGATCTGCAGGATCGGCCGGGCTCCGGCGATCAGCGCGCCGATGGCGATCAGCCCGGAAGGCCCGGCGGCCAGCGAGAATGCGGCGATCAGCACGGCCATCGCGGCGGGCAACAGACGTCCGGTGGCGATGGCGCGCTCGATGGAGCACCACGTGAGCAGGGCGCCGAGGGCAATGATGGGTTCGGGACGCAGGCCGTTGTTGTACGGCAACCAGAAGGCCAGGAACACGAGCCCGCCCGTCCAGATGGCAACCTTGTTGCGGCGCACCGCAACACCGAGTCGCGGTATCACCTCGCGGCTGATGACCATCCAGCACAGAATGCCGGCGATCAATGCGGGCAGGCGCATCCACATGCTCGCGGTGCTGACCTTCGCGAACAGCGCCAGCACGTCGTAGTACCAACCGAACGGCGCTTCGGGGACGCCGAACCAACGGAAGTAGTTCGCCATGTACCCGGAGTGCTCCGAGACTCTGGCCATGCCGAGCAGATAACCGTCGTCGGAAGTGTTGGCGCCGAACACATGCCAGAGCGCCAGCGTGCCGATCACCAGGGCGTCGATGCCGGTGAACTTCCACCACCGTGCCGGAAGGAACCGCCGGGCACGACGGCCGTCGGCGCCGTCGATCCGGTGCAGTGCGTACAGCGAGACGATGGTCGAGAGTGCCGCGACGATCATCGCGAACAGTTTGAGAAGTGTGGGGCTGGACGAGAACCGCGAGTCGACGTCCATGTGGGCGGACAGTCCGGCGGGCGCTGCGCCCTGCAGGTCGGTGAAGATGCCGACAACCTGTGGCCGGTAGTCACCGGTCAGGGTGGTGCCGACGCCGTCGATTCCGGTGACCGCCGCGACGGTCTGCTCGGAGTTGGTCGTGATGGTGATCGCCGTGCACCCGCTCAGTTGATCGAGCGGAGCCGAGATCAGCACCGAATCGCGAGTGAGTGCTTCCAGGCGGTCGGCCGTGGTGCGGACGGTGAGGCCGCGGGCGTTTCGGTCCGGCGCACCGTTCGGCATGGTCGAGAGCAGTGTGCCGCCGCTGCCGCCCAATTGGTCCAGGGTGGAACAGGGAATGCTGATGTCCAGCGATGTGGGCGAGTAGGAGATCAGCGGCGACGAGACGCTGTTGACGGTCCCACCCTGCGGCCAGTCGATGCTCGCGGCTTCCTGCTTGACGGGCAGGAACGGCGTCGCGAGTGCAAGAAGCAGGCCAAGAAGGCCGGTGACTATCGCGATGAGTCGTGCCGTCCGGACTCTCTGGGAATCCGATTCTCGGGGAGCTTCGGGGCCAGTGGGCACGGGTTTCGGGGGCACTACTACTTCAGACGGCACAAGGAACGATGTTAGGCGAGTGCGGGCCCACACATCCTGAGAGAACTACTCAGGATGCAACTTCCTGTTCGGATTGTGGTGTTTCAAGTGTTCGGGCGATGGTGTCGAGTGAAATACCCAACACTTCCGCGACCGCGCTGATGGTGAAGAAGGCGGGTGTCGCGATGCGTCCGGTTTCGATCTTGCGCAGCGTTTCGACGGAAATACCGGCGTCGAGCGCTACCTGAACCATGCTTCGGTCCCCCCGCGCCGATCGCAGGAGTTCACCCAGTCGTAGTCCTCGTTCGAGTTCTTCCGCCGTCAGCGGCACGCGCACCATGTGCTTATAGTAATACCGGTATAGTTATTCGACAAGGAAGGTGTTCGAAATGGTCGAAATCAAGACCGCAGGGGAAATCGACGCGATGGCGGCGGCGGGGAGAATCACCGCGCAGGCGCTGGCTGCGGCGCGTGAGGCGGCGAGCGTCGGAGTGACGTTGCTCGAATTGGACGCCGTTGCCGCGGAGGTCATTTCGGCTGCCGGCGCCTCGGCGCTGTTCTTGAATTATCGGCCGGCGACGGCGCCGATACCCTTTCCCGGCGTCGCCTGCATCAGCGTGAACGATGCTGTGGTGCACGGTATCCCGAATGGGTACCGACTCCGTGACGGTGACCTGATCAGTATCGACTGCGGTGCGAGACTCGACGGCTGGTGCGGCGATTCTGCCATCAGCTTCACCGTCGGACAGGGAAGTAGTGAGGATCAGGCACTGATCGACGCGACCGATGAGGCACTTGCCCGTGGCATTGCCGCCGCCCAGCCCGGAAACCGATTGGGCGACATCGGTGCCGCGATCGGACAGTACGCGCGCGGCCTCGGATACGGAATGCTCGCCGATCACGGTGGGCACGGCATCGGCCGCGAGATGCACGAAGGCCCGGACGTGCCCAACGAAGGTCGAGCAGGCAAAGGCTTCCGGTTACGGCCCGGCCTGGTCATCGCCATCGAACCGATGCTCATAGCCGACGGAACCGACGACTACCGGCACGACGCCGACGGGTGGACCCTTCGCACCGTTTCGGGCGCCAGGGCTGCGCACAGTGAGCACACTGTCGCGATCACCGAAGACGGTCCGGTGATCATGACCCGCTGATCAACCCGCTCAGCTCTGGTTGGAGGTCTTGCCGCTAACGAGGTCTCGTACGTCCCACACCCACACGTCGTCGACGCGCTTGGCGTCGAAGCCGACCAGCTCGTCGACCGTGTGGCGCAGGGCGTCGTCGCCGGAGAATCGGGGAAGCACGAGTACGTCGGCGTGCCAGTACCGCAGGTCGGTCAGTGCGTTGGCTCTGGTGCCCACGTCGATCAACGGGACCTTGCCGGTTTGTTTGGCATTGACCAGCAGAGTCGAGGTGGGCCGGGACTCGGCGCCGTAGATTCCGGCGCGGGTCTTCGAATCCGGGCCGACGAAGTATCCGCCGGCGATGGGGAAGCCGAAGTCGGCGTCGACCTGCCAGCTCAGTGCGCGGGCGTCTTCGGCGCTCGCGACAGGGACCGTCACCAGGGTGCCGTCGCTGACGTAGTTCTCCCACGAGCCGCTGGTGATGAATTCGGGCGTCGCAGATCGCTGATCGGCGTCGATGGGGGTCGGGATCAGGGGAATCATCGCGACGGCGAGTGCCACCAGCCAGACACCGGCTGCCGTGCGGCGCGGTCCACGAAGTTCGACAAAAGCGCGGTAGGTGCCGAGGGTGAGCAACAGTCCGATCGCCGGAATCGCGCCCATGGCGAATCGGGATTCGAGCACCGATTCGAACAACGGCAAGTCGGCGAGGAGTTTCCACGGCAGGGTGATGCCGGTCTTGTCACCGTCGATGGTCAGTTCCGAACCGAGCGAGAGCACACCCATCACCACGATCACGGCGGCGGCAGCGCGGGTCAGGCGGATGCGCCACAGCCACACCGTTGCACCGAGAAGCAGGAGCACCAACGGCCATCCGAAGTACGCATTCTCCTCGGTCGGGTTCATTCGGAACTCCGCGCCCTCGGGATCACCCGCAACCGATTCGGTCGGGAACGTGGTGAGTGCAGCGGTGTCGTTGCCTGCCTGACCGTGTGAGACGCCGTCGTAGCTCGCAGGGCCGAAGAACTGCGACCACAGCGGCACCGCGGTGATCAGGAGTGTGACCGCGCCGCCGATCACGAGACCGGGCATCGCGCGCTTGATCGCCTGGCGCGACTTGGCCAGGTCAGGCAGTGCATAGGCGGCGCCGAACACCATGGCTGACATCGTGAAGATGAGGAGCGGCTCTTCGCCGAGGAAGATCTGCCACGCGACGAGTAGGCCGAGAACGATTCCGTCGCGAACCGGACGCTTGCCGTTCGAGATGCGCACTACCTGCAAGAAGATGAACGGAAGTACGAAGAACGCGACGAAGTTCGGGTGGCCGTTGGCATGCGAGATCATGGCGGGCGCAAATCCGCAGAACCCCGCTCCGACGGCGGCCGCGATCTTGGAGCGGACGGAGACGCCGGTAAGTACGTGCCGCGAGAATGCCCAGTACCAAGCGATGGCAGTGCCGCCGAGGCCGGCGGTCAGCCCGATCGCATACGTGGCCGTCGGTCCGAAGATCAGCGTGATCGGGGCCAGCGGGATGCTGATGCCGAACATCGCGGTATTGGCCATCAGGTTCACGCCGAGCGGGTAATTCTGCAGGTCACTGAACAGCGGGCTGCGGAACTGGGCGAGGGCGTGAGCGGTATCGGCGAAGAACCATTCCCACATGGCCTGGTCGCGGCCCGCGTTGAACAGATAGCCGGACTGCAGATCGCTCCACAGGTTCGACATCACGTAGATCGCCGCAACGGTGAACGTCGCCATGATCGCGAGGTCGACAAGACGCCCGCGCTGGACGACCGAGCGTCGCACTGCTGAACGGACTCGCCCTGGACGTGCTTCTTCGAGCAGTTGGACGTCGGGCAAGGTCTCGGTCATGCAGTCGGTGCCTTTCGGTGCTGGCGCCCATCCCTGAAGTGGCAGTTCTCAGAAGTTCGGGGTGGCCTATTTAGGTCTCGATTCGATAACTTCCTCTGTCAGAGTAACGAACAAAACGGTTCGCGTCCGCGAGCGGGCGCAGTCGACGGGACAAACCGGGCCACCCGACTTGTCCGGAAAGTAATGTTTTCGTGCATCGTTTGACGGGTTCGTGACCGGGGTATCGCAACAAGGATCTTGCTCGCGTTTGTTCAGGCAGCCCCGACGAATCCCATCCTCGACGAAGAGTTGGAACCTACGTCCGGGGCCTATACCGGATGGGATGGTGCTTGTGCATGTCGAAGACAGCAGTTCGCAGTAGCGCAGTGGGAGCAGTGGCCTTACTGGCCGTTGTCCTGGGGGGTGGGACGGCGTCGGCAGGCGTCGACAACACCAGTTCGATCACCGACGTCAAAGGAAATCGGATAGAGGTCTATCAGGCTGATACCGCTATCCACGTCTTTCCGCCTCTCGACAGCTCACCGCTGAGTGTCGAGTTCTTCCACGACGGGGTTGCCGGCGTGAAGATCGACGGGCCGGACGCAGCAAGTTTCACCGGCACGAAGCTGACGATCGGTTATCAAATCGGCTACCCGATCGCGTTGACCGGCGCGACGGTTGTTCTCAATAGCCCCGGTCTCGACTGGGCTGTCGAGAGTGGAACCAACCTCGGTATCGGTCTGGTTCCGGACTTCGAACTGGGCCTGGACATTTCGAACGGGTTCGCCATCGGCGGCGACATCATTCCTTCACAGGAACTTGACGTCGATCTGGCGCCGGGCGGTATCACCGACGTCGCGCTACTCGAAGACCAGGAATTCGACGGACCTGAAGCAGCCGTCCGGCTCTCCGGAGTTCACGGATACGTACAGGGAGCAATCGGGCCGGTAACCATCAGGCCCTACGCGAAGGCTGTCACGTCGAATGGCGATACCGTCGTCACTTACGGTGTGCCGCAACGGTTGTAGTGCAGTACCGGCGCTCCCGCCCTCACGCTGCAACAGCGTGGTGGTGGGAGCGTTCCGCGTTGTGAGTTGTCGAATCGGTGCCACGAATAGGCTCGGCGTCCGCCCAATGGGCACTGCGGGAAACACTGACGAGTTTCGCGACCAGCCGTGCCGCGATCCACACGAGGTACACGGCGGTGATCAGAAGCAGAAGCGCCCAGTCGTGCGCGAAGAATCCGACTATCCCGCCGATCGTGAACGCGAGGGCGACGAAGACGACGCGTCCGCCCACGTCGGTCTCGACCAGATACTCCGGCTCGATCGGATCGTCGAAGTCGTTCGTTTCATCGGCGTCTCCAGCCGATTCGGCTCTGGACTTCTCGTGGTGTTCGGTCGGGATCTCGAGTAGCTCACCCCATTCGAGCACCGCAACGGTGTGTGCGGTGTCGGTCGGGATCGCGCGGTAGTCGCGGGACTCGGAAACGTCGATGAGAGCCCTTGCCAGAGTGAGTACTTCGATGCGATTGCGAATCGCGACGCTCAACACTTCGTGGAAGGCCTGCTCGCGCCCGAACGGTTTGCCGCGCGCAATGACCAGAACATGTTCTGCGGAATCGAGAACTGCACGATGCGGTACAAGCTCGCGGCTTTGCGTAACGAGTTCGCTCACTGTCATCACCTACCCCGCCGGTGGTTGATGCGGCCGTTTGCTCGACTGCGCTTGGAGGGGCTGAGTACCCCGGCAGTTTCGGAAACAAACTCGCCGGACAGCGTGTCAGATTTGCGCAGCCGGGGCCGAGAGTGCTCCGAGGCAACTTTCGATCAGGTCGGCAACAATCACGTGAGCACGTTCTCGGCTGTCGACGCGACCCTCCCACGTGGCAAAAGTGACGACGGCGAGCACGGTCAGAGTTGCCGCCCGAAGTTCGGCGATCTCTGCCGGCAACGAGGACGCAGCGACTATCCGCCGCTGAACTTCGCGGAAACTCTCGGCCTGCATGTGATCACGGATGGTCGACGACATGGCCGGGTCGAAGATCGACTGCACCAGGAACCGTGCGTACAACGTGCCCTCGCGGTAGATGGTCTGTTCCGCCAACGGCAGGACGAGAGCCTCGACGAGGGCACGCATCGTCGGTGGATTCGCGTCGAGATCGATCGTGTCGAGCAACTCGCGTCGACGCTCACCGGCAGGTCGCATTCTGGACTCGACGACGGCCGCCAGCAAACCTTCACGTGAACCGAAGTGATACTGCGCAGCCGATTTGTTGGCCTGTCCGGCTTCGGTCTGAACATCACGAAGCGTCAGAGCGGCCAGACCTCGTTCGGCAACCAGACGCTCGGCTGCATCGATCATTGCCGCTCGGGCATCGGTTCGGGTCACGGTATGAAGTTAGGGGTGCGTCGGGGTCGCGTCAACGACCCCGACGGTAAGCCTTTTGTGACGTATCTCCTGGTTAGATCGCGTCAGAGCGGGTAACGACCACAAACGGACCCTGCTCGGTGACTGTGAAACGAGGATCGTCGAACAGTTCCTTGGGGAACGTGACCGTGTAGCGGCGGACGTTCGGGTCGTTGGGATAGACATCCTCGGCCAACCGCAGCGTGTACCCGTCGGCGCCCTGCCGGAAGACGAAGGCGTCGGGACTGCGCCACGGCGACGCGTCCAGCGCAGCTATCAGTTCGTCAGGGGTCTTCAGTTCCGACCACTGCTCGATCAGTGCGGCGCGGGCACGGAAATCGGCGAGGGGGTTTGCGTAGTGCGACGTCAGACCTTGGAAACCGAAGTACGGGTAGAAGCTCAGGAAGCCGATGTCGGCGGTGAGTACCACCGTGTCATGGGGTTCACGTCCCAACTGTTCGCGGATGATCCGGTCGATGTCCGCGTAATTGGCTTCTGCCCCGGGAGGTCGCTTGTCCCCGCGCTCGCCGTTGCCGTCGGTATCGCTGTATGCCACAGCGATATCCGGCGCCAGCACCTGCGGGATGTTTTGCGCGAAGGCGATGGCTCCGATGACACCGAGTGCAACCAGTACCGCTTTGACGCGGGGATTTTCGCTGGTGGCCAGGACGATCCAACCGGCGAACTCGAAGAATCCGAACACGCCGGCGGCCGCAAGGAGTCCGATCAGGACCGGCTCCAGTCGAAAGCCGAGGAGCGTACTGCCGGCGACGGTGAACGTCATGGACAGCAGTGCCCACAGGTACACAGCAATGACACCGATACCGAGTGCCCGGGCGCGGCGGGAGAAGAGGAAACGAGAAATCAGCCAGACCGTGCCGAGTAGGCACAGTCCGCCGACGAGCGAGAAACTCAGCATCGGGAAGGGCAGTACCGCACCGGAATCGGGGAGGTAGTGCATTGCCGTGCCGGATTCTGCAGTGGCACCCGAGAGTGCCTTCAACAGGTAGGGCGCCCAGACCGTCAGAGCGACCAAACCCGAGATCATCGCGATTGCGGCGAGCCTGACAAGGGGACCCAGTGCGGCTTTCCACGTGTTCTGAGCGCGGGCGGCAAGTACTGCGGCAACGACTGCCATCAGAGTCACGGCGAATGCGGCGAATCCGAGGTACAGCGTGTAGACGGTTGCGGCGAAACCGAGGAACAGGCCCGTCCCGAGAATTGCGCCGGCTCCGGCAAATCGAGAGGCACCCGGGCGATCGAGAGCCCCCCACGCCAGGATCAGCACCGGCGGGATCAGGAGGTTGATGACGGCGCCGTACGCCTCGGGGGCGTTGTACGCCAACACGACGGCAGTGACGGCCAACGCTGCGACTACGGCCCAATCGCGTCGAATCAGCTTGGTCCACAACACGAGTGCGACGACGGCGACGACAGCCAGCGAGCCGATCGCGTAGGGCTTGAAGGCTTCCCAACCGTCCATGCCCAGCAGGTTCGCGACGCGTCCACCGATCCAGAACCAGCCGGCCGGGTAGAACGGCGGCAGATCCACGTACGTCATGTCCTGCAGCGCAGCCGAATCCGTCAGCCGGGTCAGGTACTCGGTCCGGAACTGCTGATCGACCGAGACGCCGTGCAGATACAGACTCGTCGCGGCCAGGGGAAGTCCGAGCGTCGTGGTGACGAAACCGGAGAGCCCTGCCCACGAGAGGAGTTTTGCGACCCGCTCGGCCTTGCGGGTGCGGAACATCAGAACCGCAACACCGACCACTGCGATGCAGAGCACCTGCAGCACCGTCGTGACGGCCTGCGTGACGTTGGAAGACGTGAACGCCGGCCACTGCACTCGGCCGAAAGCAAAGAGCCCGACAGCGGCTACAACAGCGGCGACCAGCGCTCCGAGGGCCATTTCCACCACCGTCGCCGCGGCATTACGCCACGGCGACGGGGTCGAAAGTTCTGTACTCGGAGCAGTTGTTGTTTCTGGCACGGGAGGAGCTTAAACCGGCAACTTCCGGAAGATCGGGCGCGGCACGTGGCGAAGACCCATCATGACGAAGCGCCACGGGCCGGGAGTCCAGACGATTTCCTTGCCCTTGTCCGAGGCGGCAACAGCGAGCTTCGCGACGATGTCCTTGTTGACCGTCAGCGGAGCTTCCTTGACGTGGGCGCTGAACTGCGTGCGCACCATGCCGGGACGGACGACGGTGACCTGCGGTCCGAATTCCGCGAGAGCCTCGCCGAGTCCGAGGTAGAAACCGTCGAGGCCTGCCTTGGTGGAGCCGTAGACGAAGTTGGCACGCTTGACGCGCTCGCCGGCAACCGACGACATCGCGATGATCTTGCCGAAGCCCTGAGCCTTCATCTTCTCGCCGAGAAGTACACCGACCGAGACGGACGCGGTGTAGTTCACGTTTGCGACCAGAACCGCCTTGCGCTGGTTCTGCCACAGCTCTTCGGAGTCACCGTCCAGTGCGAAGGCGACGATCGCGACGTCGACGTCCCCGTTCGAGAACGCCTGGTCGATCACCTTCGGGTGCGATTCGAAATCAACGGCGTCGAAGTCGATGAGCTCCACCGAGGTGGCACCCTTCGCTTCGAGCTGCTTGACCGCAGCTTCGCGTCCCGGATCCCCGGGAAGTGCCGCAAGAATGACGCGGAGCGGCGCCTTCTTCAGGTATTCCTCACAGATGGCGAGGCCGATCTCGGAGGTTCCACCGAGAAGCAAAACGGTTTGCGGGTTACCTACAGCGTTGATCACAGTTCCAGCCTTCTGGACATATCGGAGGCGAAAACGCCTGTGGGGTCGTACTTGCGGCGCGTCGCGATCCACTCGTCGATGCGCGGGTACATGGCGTGGAAAGTTTCCGCGGACGTCCGCGAATCCTTGGCCGTGTACAGGCGCCCACCGAATTCGAGGACACGCTTGTCGAGTTCGGTGACGAACTCGTTCAGGCCCGGCTTGATGCGGAAGTCGACGCAGATGTTCCAGCCCGGGATCGGGAAGCTCAGCGGCGCCTGGTTGCCCTCGCCGAACAGCTTGAACACGTTGAGGAACGAGTAGTGCCCGCTGCGCTGGATGTCGACGATGATCTTCTTGAATTCGTCGACGGCCTCCGGCGGAACCACGAACTGGTACTGCAGGAATCCGTTGGATCCGTACGCCCGGTTCCACTCACCGAACATGTCGAGCGGGTGGTAGAACTGCGTCAGATTTTGGACCTTGCCGCGGTACTTGCCGGACTTGCGGAACCAGACCTCACCGATCGCGGTGAAGTTGAACTTGTTGGCCAGCCCGTTGGGGAAGACGTCGGGGAACGTCAGCAACTGCGGCGCATCGAAGGCGAGCGGGTTCTTCTGCAGCTTGGCCGGAAGCTGGTCGAGCTTCGCCAGAGATCCGCGCGAGACTGCCGCACGGCCGAGCTTCGGGGGCGCGGAAATCGCGTCGAACCAGGCGCTCGAGTACTCGTAGTTGGCCTCGCTGCCGTCGCTGTGCAGCGCGATGGTCTCGTCGAGGCTGTTGGTGACGTCGCCGTCGGCGATGAAGTACGCCGTCTCGGTCGGTGTCATCTTGATGGTTGCCCGCAAGATGATGCCCGTCAGGCCCATGCCGCCGATCGTGGCCCAGAACAGTGCGGCCTTCGGGTCGTTGCGCCCGCCCTTGGGGGTGAGCGTGCGAACCTTGCCGTCGGCCGTCAGTAGATCCAACGACACGACGTGGTTGCCGAAGCTACCTGCGCTGTGGTGGTTCTTGCCGTGGATGTCCGATCCGATGGCGCCGCCGATCGTGACCTGGCGAGTACCCGGCAGGACCGGAACCCACAGGCCGAACGGCAGAGCAGCCTTCATCAGCTGATCCAGATTCACACCGGCGTCGACGTCCACCAGGGCGGTGTCGCGATCGATGCGATGAATGCGGCTGAGTGCATTCATGTCGATGACCAGCCCACCGGCGTTCTGCGCCGGGTCGCCGTACGAGCGGCCGAGGCCACGCGCGATGACGCCGCGTCGCAGATGCGATGGCTTGGAATCGTTCTGTTCCGCAACCTGGGCGACCGCGTTGGCGATCACTTCCACGTCGGGGGTGGACAGCACCTGTGCGGTGGTGGCGGCGGTGCGTCCCCAACCGGTGAGGGTGCGGGCTTGGGTGTGGAGAGCCGGCTGCGGCGTCTCTTCTGCTGTCGTGGACATCAAGGTAGAGGTTACCTGGGAGTAGTGCCGACGGCTCCGACTCGAGTGGTTACTCTCGTCGTCGTGCCCGAAACACCTGCAAGTCACCAGCACGAACCCCATGTCCCGCTGCCCGTCGAGATTCCTGTCACGACGGACATCGCCGACGACGCGATGGACCTGAAAACGCAGATCGTCCGGTTCGTCGCGACGGGTGGGCTGTCGGCTGTCGTGGACTACGGGCTGTATGTGCTGCTCCTCGCGTTGGGGTTGCCGCGCGTCGCCGCAAAATCGCTGAGCTTCGTTGCGGGCACCACGACGGCGTACCTCATCAATCGTCGGTGGACGTTCAAGGCCGAGCCTTCTCGCGCCCGCTTCATCGCTGTGGTCGCGCTGTACGCGGTCACTTTTGCGGTTCAGGTCGGACTCAACGAACTGATGGTCCATGTCTTCGACGAGCATTGGTGGCGGACACCGCTGGCCTTCGTCATCGCGCAGGGCACCGCGACGGTCATCAACTTCATCGTTCAGCGGGCAGTGATCTTCAAGATCAAGTAACGGTTCGGGGTGGATTAGCGCATTCGTCCGGTTTCTCGAGAGAGAATCGACCCCATGATCATCGTTCTCGATTCTTCGGCCCTGACCAGGGGCGCACGGTTCGACGCCGCCATCGCCGACGCTCGCGCACTCGGACACCGCGTCGTCGTGCCGCGATTGGTCGTCCTCGAAGTTGCGAGCCGCTACCGCGAGGAATCGGCGGAGATGATCGCGGCCCTGAGCGTCCAGGCGCGCATGTACGACCGACTGGGGTTGCGGCGCGACCTCACGAGGTTCGTCGACGCGGCTCACGACAAGGCCGACGGCTACGTCGACGACGTGATCGAAGACCTCGTGGCGATCGGCGTCGAAGTGGTCGATCCAGTCGACGTGTCGCATCTCGAGGTGGCCGAGAGGGCGATCTCGCTGCGTCGGCCCTATACCGACAAGAAGAAGCGAGACGGCTACCCGGCCACGCTGAACTGGCTGACCGTGCTCGATCTCGCCCACCGCAACCCGGAGGTCGACGTCATCTGGGTGAGCTCCGACGCACGGGCATACGGCGACGGCGAAGACGGGGTCTGGCACGCGGATCTCGCACGTGAACTGGCGTCGCGCGGCCTCGAGTATCGGGTCCGCTGGGCGTCGGACATCCCGGTGATCGACGGACCGGTGCAGGTGGAGCAGGTGTCTGAGGTCGCTGAGGTCGCGCCCGAGGCCCCGGTTGCTCAGGGCTTCGTGGAGCCGGAAGCGGTCGTTCCAACAGAGATTCCCGAACCCGAGGTTCCGGCGGCGCCCGTCGTTCCGGAGGCACCGGCATCAGCTCCCGCACCCAAGCCCGTACAGCGCGCAGCGCGGACGAGAGTTGCGCCGCAGCGCATCGAACCCGCCCCGAAAGCTCAGTCCGGTGGACTGCGCGGTCTGGGCAAGGTCATCGGCGGGCGGAAACGAAAGGTCACGATCGTCGACGATCTCGACGAAGTCGACCTCTTCGGTGCCTGATCGCTTCTAATCTGGACAGATGTCTCTGTTGCCGACAGTCAGTCGTAGGACCGGAACTCGATACGGCAGGCCGAGTATCGAATCGCAGGTCCTCTACAACGCGTGTCGATGGATGCTTCGGCCCGTGGTCGGGATCGCGCCGCTGACGCCTGGCGCAATGCGCCGCGCCGCAGTTCTGGACTCGGCCGCGGGTGTACGCATTCCCTCCGGGATCGATAGGGAAGCGATTCGTTTTCCAGGTTTCGACGGTGAACTCGTGCGCACGGCAGGCTCGACGGCTGATCTGCGCGAGGGTGTAGTTCTCTACCTGCACGGCGGCGGGTTCATGTGCTGCGGGCTCAACACGCATCGGCCGGTCGTTGCCGGCATCGCCAAGCGAACCGGCCTTCCGGTCCTGCACATCGCGTATCGGCAGTTGCCGAGTACGAGCATCAGCGGGTCCGTCGACGACTGCCTCGATGCATACCGGTGGCTTCTCGAACAGGGAGCTTTTCCGGAAAAGGTTGTCTTCGTTGGTGATTCGGCCGGAGGTTTCCTGGTCTTCGCGACGGCGCTTGCAGCAGTTTCCGCGGGGCTCGAGGTTCCGGCCGGCCTGGTCGGGCTCTCACCGCTCCTCGATCTCGATTGCACCACCAAATCGGTCCATGCCAACGCTCGACGCGACGTGATCGCCCCGGTGTCGGCATTGATGGCGATCGGAAAGCTTGGCGGACAGACGAACTCGCCCGTCGACGGCGATCTTGCCGCGTTGCCGCCGTCGTTGCTGATCGCCGCCGAATCCGAGGTGCTCAGAGTCGATTCGGAGGTGATGGCGCAACGGCTCGCCGCCGCGGGGGTGCCGTGCTCGCTGCAGATCTGGAACGGCCAGGTTCACGCGTTTCCCGCCGTCTGGCCTGGCTTGCCGGAGAGTCGGGCCGCGCTACGTGACGTTGCCAGGTTCATTCGCGCCAGGCTCGATGCGGTCCCGCCCCACGCTGCGGGCGAAAGTTGTTCGGGAAGTTGAACTTCCGGTCCGGTTAGGGATTCTCGTGCCCTGGCGTTGCGGTAGGTGCCATTGCGCGGGCATAGATCGATTCGAGCTCGGTTACTGCTGACCGTCGATCGACGTTCTCGGGATCGAGGCGATGTTGGAGGTTGATCCCGAGAGTGCCGGCCAGAAGGGTGACGGCAACCAACTCCGGATTGGCGACCGGGGTGTCGATCGAACGCAGGTAGTCCGCGTACAGCGTTCGCATTGCGACGTACTGCTCTGCGTAGGTCTCGCGGATGGTGGACCCGGGAATCACGGCTTCGATCAAGATGGTCGAGAAAATTCGTGCCTCGGGGTACGACATCAACACGAAGTTGGCTTCGATCAATGCTTCGATTCCGGTCGCCGAGGATGATGCCAACTCTGCGCGCAACTTCTCCATGCCCCACCGGAATGCGTCTTCGACGACGGCTCGTAGAAGCCCGTCTTTCGATCCGAAGTGCCAGGCCACAGACCCTCGGCTGATGCCGGATCTTTCCGCCACGGCTTGTACGGACATAGCGGCCGACCCGCCTTCCGCAGCCAGTTCGGCCGCGGCCTTCACCAGTCGCCGTCTGGTTTCCTCGGAAATCTCCTGCTTGCGTGTCGACGCCATTCGGTGTTCCTGCCTTCTTTCGTTCTCGAGTGCAGCCAATTCCGGCACGCGGTGACGTCGACGTGCCCGTCGGGGCCGAGACCTGCGCACCGCACTCATGCTACGAGGCCGGCCATCGGCCGGTCGTATTCCTCTCGCGACACCCTCTTGCCTATGTTGATCGTCCAGTTCTATGCTGAGCGTCCAATAACTTAACGGAATGGGCGGACATGGAACTCATCGATCTGACTAGAACTCTCGATCCGGCCGATCGGGAACTGCTCCCCGAGGGTTTGAAGGCACTGGCTTCCGTCGTTGCCCCCTCGGTGACCTACTCGCACCCCGCAGGTGCCGGACGCGACGAGTTCGCGGCAGCACTGCAGTGCGGAATTCATGATCTTCCGGACGGTGAGGGGTGGGGATCGGAGATGTTGAGTGAGTTCAACAGCCATCTGGGCACACACGTCGACGCGCCGTTGCACTACGGATCAACCTCGGAGGGTAAGCCTTCTCGCACGATCACAGACATCGCGTTGGATGAATTATTCTGCGAGACAGTGGTGCTCGACCTGCGCGGCCGGTGCGAGGCGAATCAGCCGATCTCGGTGGACGCGCTGAAGGCTGCCCTGGCGGAAAACGGTGCGTCCGTTCCCCAGGGTGGTGCCGTGTTGCTCCGTACCGGACAAGAGAGCTTCACCTTGGCCGATCCAGGGTTCTTTCAGTATCCAGGGATGAGTCGCGAAGGCACGCTATTTCTCGCCGAGCAAGGCGCAAAGGTGCTGGGCACCGACGCTGGCGGCTGGGACTTGAGCTTTGCAGTCATGGCGCAGAAATTTCGTGACACCGGCGACAACTCGGTTCTCTGGGACGGGCACCGGGCCGGACGCGAACGTGAAGTATTCATCGTTCAGCAGCTGTCGAACCTCGCCGCGCTTCCGCCCTCGGGATTTCACGTGGCGTTTTTCCCGATCAAGCTTGCGCGAGCCAGCGCTGCCCCGGCTCGTGTGGTCGCGTTCGTCTGAGCAGAATTCCCGCCTCACCTAACGAACAATTCAGTGAAAGGTATTGATTCACAATGAAACTTGCGACCGTCGAGTACGAAAAGACCCAGCAGACGGCTCTGGTGACGGGCAGCGGCGAGCAACTGTTGTTACTCGAGCGAGCTCATCATGATGTGACGGGAAAACCGGCTCCAGAACTGGAAACCATGCAAACCATCATCGAAGGTGGTCCGGCGGCACGGGAGATCCTGGATCGGCTCGCAGACGAGCAGCCGGCAAGTGCGATCGTCGACGCGGGTGATGTGCGCTGGATGTCGCCGCTTCCTCAGCCGGTCCAGATCCGAGACTTCGGCTGCTTCATGGATCACTTCCGCAACGCTCGCGCCCGAATTCAAGGGGTCGCACTCGAGGACGTCGAACTGCCGAAGATCCAGTTGGAGCGCCCGCTGTATTACATAGCGAACCGATTGGCGGTGACCGGACACGAATCTGAGGTCGTGTGGCCCGAGTACTCGAGCCTGCGCGATTACGAACTCGAATTCGCCTGTGTGTTGGGGCGCGGTGGAAGCGACATCTCACGAGCGGATGCCCCTGCGCATATCTTCGGTTACACCATCTTCAACGATTTCAGCGCCCGCGATACTCAGCTCGAGGAGATCTCCACCGGACTCGGTCTCAGTAAGAGCAAGGACTTTTCGAACGCGAATGTCCTCGGCCCCTGGATCGTGACGGCCGACGAAGTCGGTGACCCGTACCAGCTCGAGATGACCGCGAGAATCAACGGAGACGAGGTGAGCCGAGGAACCAGCGCCGACATGGACCATCGTTTCGAGGACGTGATTTCGTTCGCCTCGACTTCCACGCGGCTGTACCCGGGTGAAGTCTTCTGTTCCGGCACCGTGCCGAGTGGATGCGGCTTGGAACACGGGCGGTTCCTCGAACCGGGAGACGTAGTCGAACTCGAGGTCGCCGGCCTCGGTGTATTGAGGAATCGAGTGGTGGCGTGAGCGGCGAAGTCATGGTTCTCGGTGTCGGCGCGACTCCCTTCGGGCGGCACGCGGATACCTCGGCCTCGGAATTGGCGGGGCGTGCAGCGATCGACGCCGTCGAAGACGCGGGCCTGACCCGCGGTGACGTCGGTGCAGTCTTCTACGCGACCGTCAGTCAGAAGGCGATCGACCGGCAGCACATGATCCCAGGCCAGATTGCCTTGAGGCCTTACGGTTTCGGTGGAGTCCCGGTCGTCAATGTCGAAAATGCCTGCGCCGGCGGGGCAACGGCACTCTGGCTGGCGATCGCCCACGTTCGCGCCGGTCTGTCCGAGGTCGCATTGGCGGTCGGGGTGGACAAGCTGGTGTGCTCGGATCCCGCTCGAAGTCTGGAGGTGTTCGACGGTGCACTCGACGTTGCGCATCGCGACGAGACGCTCGCCGGCCTTGCCTCACTCTCCGCTCCGGTGCCGGGTGAACTCGGATCGCAGGGTGAGCGGTCGGTGTTCATGGAGATCTACGCTTCTCTTGCTCGGGCGCACATGGAGAGATTCGGAACGACCGAGTTCGAACTCGCGTCCGTAGCAGCCAAAAATCATGCGCATTCCGTGCACAATCCGTGGTCGCACTTTCGCAAACCCTTCACTGTCGACGAGGTGCTTGCCGCGAGGCGAGTCGCGTGGCCTCTGACCGTTCCGATGTGTTCGCCCGTCAGTGACGGTGCGGCGGCAATTGTTGTGACGACTGCAGACTTTGCGCGAAGGCATGATTCCTCTCGGCGGGCGGCGCGGGTACTCGGTTGCAGCTTGGTGTCAGGCACGGATCGGGCCGCAGATGACGTCGAGAGTCACATCGGTCGCCGAGCGGCAATGAGCGCATACGAGGAAGCCGGAGTCGGGCCAGGCGATGTGGATGTGGCAGAGGTCCACGACGCCACGGCCTTCGGTGAAGTACAGCAGGTCGAGAATTTGGGGTTCTGCCCGATCGGTGAGGGCGGCGCGTGGTCTGCGTCCGGTGCGAGTTCATTGGGAGGCGTGCGTCCGGTCAATCCGTCAGGTGGGCTCGAATCCCGTGGTCATCCGGTCTCGGCAACGGGACTAGCGCAGGTCTTCGAACTTGTCACGCAGTTGCGTGGACAAGCAGCGCGGCGACAGGTTCCCGGGGCTCGAATCGCGGTCGCAGAGAACGGCGGAGGTCTCTACGGCATCGAGGAAGCCGTCGCCGCGGTCACGATCTTGGGAGGGCCACGATGAACGCGGACATGATGAACGATGAACCGATGGCGCCAGGCTTGCACGAGCAAGCGGGATATGCGGATCTGATTCTGTCGGCGCTGCGACGCCGACCAGACCACATCGCGTTTCGATTCACGGATCGGAACGGTGATCGGGCCGAGCTGACGTATCGGCAGACCGCGGAACAGATCGAGCGGATTGCAGGTGTCCTCAGTAGCCTCGCTCTGCCGGACGGAGGCGGGGTAGCCCTGCTTGCGGGTCCGTGTCCTGAAGCATTCACGGTCATGGCGGCAGCGTGTCTGGCGGGCGTGCGCTACACGGCCCTCCATCCGCTCGCGACCGAAGAGAACGACAGGATGGTGCTGAAAGACAGTGGTACCGATCTCCTGTTGGTTGCCGACGGACAGTTCCAGGCGCGCGCCGAAGCGGCGCAGACTCGAGTGATGTCACTGTCAGCCCTCGAATCAGCGTGTGAATTGGCTACGGCGGGAACAGGTTCAGGCTTCGGCGGTCAGGGTCGAGCTTTGTATCTCTTCTACACCGGTGGAACTACCGGTGAGCCGAAGGGCGTCATGCTCAGGGACCGATCTTTGGTCGCCAATGCCTGGGCCTGCACCACGTGGGAGTGGCCGGCTAATACCACCATGCTGCTCACCACGCCGATGTCTCATGCTGCCGGTCTGCTCGTCGCACCCGGTCTGCAGCGAGGTGCAAGCTTCGAGTTGCACAGGTCGTTCGACCCGGACAGGGTTGTCGACGCAATCGAAAATGACGGAGTCACAGCTACATTCGTCGTTCCTACGATGCTCTACGCCTTGCTCGACCATCCACGCCTGTCGGATGCGAATCTGTCCGGGCTGAACTGGATGCTTTACGGTGCTGCACCCATCGACCCCACCAGGCTCGCGCAGGCAGGGGCGGTGTTCGGGCCGATCCTGAGCCAGCACTACGGTCAGGCCGAAGCCCCGAATGCGTTGACGGTGCTCGATACACGTGAGCACACGGACGATCCCGCAGTTCTGGGGAGTTGTGGGCGCGCGATGCCAGGTGTCGAAGTGGTGTTGTTCGACGAGCAGGGAAACGAGACCGCGACGGGCGTACCCGGCGAGCTTTGTGTGCGAGGTCCGCTCGTGATGGACGGCTATTGGAACAAACCTGAACAAACCGCTGCAGCGCTCGCGAATGGGTGGTTGCACACCGGCGACGTTGCTCGGATCGACGAAACTGGGCTCATCTCGATCGTCGACCGCATCAAGGACACGATCATCAGTGGTGGATTCAACGTCTACCCGCGCGAAGTCGAGGACTCACTCGGACATCATCCCGCAGTGGCCGCCTGTGCAGTATTCGGTGTCCCCGATCCTCAATGGGGAGAAGCGGTTACCGCGGCAGTCGTGCTGAAGACGGGATGGTCGGTCACGCCCGAGCAGCTCGTCGCACACGTGAGATCACACAAGGGCCCGATCTGGGCGCCCAAGGAGATTTCAATTGTGGAAGCGTTGCCGCTCACTGCTTTGGGGAAGGTCGACAAGAAGGCACTCCGAGGCGCTTCACAGACCTAGAGACGCGACAACTGCCCGTGCGAGGGCGTCGGCAGATCCCGGGGCGAATGGCAGAAAGAGTTCGGGCTCGATCAATTCCACTTCCATGAGCAGTGGTTGATCCACCGGCCCCACGACGTCCACACGCGCATAAAGCAATTCGCCGGGACCGCAAGGGGCTGCGGCCAGCGCCGCGTCGGCCACCGCGAGTTCGGCGGTGGACGGTTCGTGGACGTGGTTGGTTCCGCCGTGGAACTCCTGCACGCGGAAGTCGTTGGTGGCCGGGATCTTCCGGACGGCGTGGGAGTAGCGTCCGCCGAGGTGGATGATCGAGCGCTCGCCGTCTACGACATCCGAGATGAAGGGCTGGACCAGAGCGTCGTTGCCACTCTCGAGGATTGAACTGAGGTGAGCGTGGGCCTGCTCGGACCCGGCGGCAAACTTTCCCACTCCGACAGCGCCGGCGGACACTGCAGGCTTGACGATGACGTCGGCACCCTCGAACGAAGGGAGGGTGAGTGTTTCGCTCTTTCCGGCAGCGATCACAGCGGTTGGGACGATAGGTACGCCGGCCGCGGCAAGTTCGGTGAGGTATCCCTTGTGGGCGTTCCACTCGACGATCGGGAGCGGGTTGGCGATCGGGGCGGTCAGCTGATCGAGAACGGCAAGAAATTCGTCGAGGCGCTGGGTGTAGTCCCAGGTCGACCGGATCAGAACCAGGTCGGCGTCGATATCGAGGAGGGACGGGCTCGACCACGGCGCCATCGTCGACGCGATGCCGTAGGAGGTGAGAGCTTCCATGACGAGTTTGCTTTCGACATCCGCCTCGCGGGCGGCGCCGTCACAGGTGAGCAGGAGAACCGTGGTCATGCCACGATGCTTTCACGGCTGGCGCCTTGTACGACTAGCGAGGTGGCCCCTCGTCGAGGACCAGGGAACCGGTCCCGGGTTGCCCCGTTGCGTCCACCCACGTCACTGCGACGGTGTCGCCGGGGCGGCGCGAGCTCATCGCCGCGTTGAGATCAGCGGACGACGCGATCCGGCTGCCACCGAACTCGGTGATGACCGCACCTTTGATCAGCCCCACCCGCTCGGCCGGCGAATCGAAGCTCACGGCAACAACTTCCGCGCCGGCCGGCATCTCCGCGTGATCCTTCACCGCGACACCGAGCACGGGCGTCGGTCCCACACGCACGGTTTCGGAGGAGCGGCCACTGAGTACCTGCTCGACGATCGGCAGCGCGGTGTCGATCGGTATCGCGTAGGACTGAGGCGCCGGCGAGGTTTCGGTGCGGTCGGTGACGGCGTTGCCCGCGCTGCTGACGCCGATCAGCTCGCCAACGGCATTGACCAGGGGGCCACCGGAATCGCCAGGCCGGATGTCCGCGTCCACCTCGATGAGGCCCTTCAACTGGTTTCGCGATCCGTCGGACACGTTGCGGGTGTTGACGGTGACACCGAGGTTGGTGATGACGCCGGGAGCTGGGACGGGTACTCCGCCGCCTTCCGCATTTCCGATTGCGGTGACGGCATCCCCACGAGTGGCTTCTGCTGATTTGCCGACCACAGCCACCGGCAGATCCGTGGCGCCCGCGAGTCGAAGGACGGCAAGGTCGCTGACGCTGTCGTACCCGAGGATCTCGGCGTCGTAGATCAGTCCGTTGGACATGCTGACGGCAGTGACGTCCGAGGCTCCGCTGATGACGTGGTGATTCGTGAGCACAACTCCGTCAGGGGAGAGCACGATCCCGGTTCCGGCGGTGGTGGTGAATCCGGCCGGCGCGGTGATGGTGACGATGGTGGGGACCACCTGGGCCGAGAGCTCCTCCGGGGTGAGCGGAACAACCGGCGCCGGTGGGGTGGTGGTGATGACTGTGACGGGGGCGGACTCGATCGTGCCCGGAGTCAGAGGCGGTGCGACCAGTGCGAGGGCGCCGAGTCCGGCTGCGAGAACGGCGGCCGTCCACAGACCGCGTCTGCCCGCACGTGTGGTCATCCAGCCGTCCGTCCCGCCGGTCGTCATCCCATCGAGTGTGAAAGGTGAAGATTACCGATTCGGCGAATCTTCGGCCACAAAACCGGGCAACAGACCGTCCGCGCGGAGCGTCGCCAGGGACGGTGCGGCGGCGTCCTTTGCGGAGAGCTCGTAGGTCAGGGGGTCGCCATTACGGTCCGTCTTCGGCCATTCGATCGCGAGTTCAGGATCGAAGGGATCGAGGTCGCGGTCCAGGTTGGGGGAGTATTCGATGCTGCACAGGTACATCACTGTCGATCCGTCTTCGAGTGAAAGGATCGCGTGGCCGAGGCCTTCCGCCAGGAACACCGCTCGTCGATCGACGTCGTCGATCACCACCGCATCCCACTCGCCGAAGGTCGGTGATCCGACCCGTAGGTCTACGACAACGTCGAGGAAGGCACCTTTCACGCAGGTGATGTATTTCGCCTGTCCGGGCGGATTGTCCGTGAAGTGGATCCCGCGGAGGCTGCCGGCTTCGGAAACGGAGCAGTTGGCCTGGGCCAGGTCGAGTGTGCGGCCGGTCGCGGCGGTGAAGGTAGAGCTTTTGAACCATTCGAGAAAGACGCCGCGGTGGTCGCCGAACTGCTTCGGCGTAATCTCCCACGCTCCAGCGATCTTCAGTGGACGAATTTCCACGTCACCATTCCTTGCCGTGCTCGATCAGTTCAAGTAGGTAGTCGCCGTACCCGGATTTGCCCAATGCTTCTGCCTGAGTGCGCAATTGGTCGGAGTCGATGAATCCCTGACGCCACGCGACCTCTTCGGGTGAACCGATCTTGAGACCCTGGCGGTGTTCGATGGTCCGCACGTAGTTTGCAGCCTCGAGCAGGGAATCGGGTGTTCCGGTGTCGAGCCACGCCGTTCCGCGGGGGAGGACGTCGACGGTGAGTTTGCCTGCTTCGAGATAGCGCTGATTGATGTCGCTGATTTCGTATTCGCCACGCGCAGAGGGCTTCAGCGTGCGTGCGATGTCGACGACGTCGCTGTCGTAGAAGTAGAGGCCAGGGACTGCGTAATTGGATTTCGGTGACGTCGGTTTTTCCTCGATGGACACTGCTCGACCCGAGTCGTCGAATTCGACAACGCCATAGGCGGTCGGATTCGATACCCAGTAAGCGAACACGGCGCCACCGTCGATATCGGAGAAACGCCTGAGTTGAGTTCCGAGACCGGGGCCGTAGAAGATGTTGTCGCCGAGGACAAGAGCCACGGATTCCGATCCGATGTGATCCGCGCCGAGTGTGAATGCCGTTGCGAGGCCGTTGGGTTCGTGCTGGATCGCGTACGTGAGATTCACACCGAATTGTGAGCCGTCGCCGAGAACTCGTCGGAATTGCTCGGCGTCGTGTGGAGTCGTGATGATCAAGATGTCGCGAATGTCCGCGAGCATGAGAGTGGAGAGCGGGTAATAGATCATCGGCTTGTCGTAGACAGGCAAGAGTTGCTTGCTCACTCCGAGGGTGATCGGGTGCAACCGCGACCCGGTGCCACCGGCCAGAATGATTCCGCGCATGCGTGCAGTGTCCTGCACTCCTGCCCGCCGATGCAAACGGGACATGGCGAATTCTGCCGCTAAAGTGGGAGTTCGTTCGATGAACCTGAGGAGATGAAGTGCGACTACTGGTCACCGGGGGTGCCGGCTTCATCGGTGCCAATTTCGTTCATCAGACGGTGTCGACGCGTCCCGACGCGGAAGTCACGGTTCTCGACGCTCTGACCTACGCCGGAAATCGCGAGTCCCTGGCGTCCGTCGAGGACCGGATCACGTTTGTTCACGGCAACGTGGCCGACGAGCCGCTGGTCGACGATCTTGTCTCGCGCTCCGACGCAGTCGTGCACTTCGCCGCCGAAAGCCACAACGACAATTCCCTCGCCGACCCCGAACCGTTTCTGCGCACCAACGTCATGGGCACTTTCTCGCTCCTGCAGGCAGTGCGTTCACACGGGGTCCGTTATCACCACATTTCCACCGACGAGGTGTACGGCGACCTCGAACTGGATGATCCGGCGAAGTTCACGGAGACGACACCGTACAACCCGTCGAGTCCGTACTCGGCGTCCAAGGCGTCGAGTGATCTGTTCGTGCGTGCCTGGGTGCGCTCGTTCGGGATCGCGGCCACCATCTCCAACTGCTCCAACAATTACGGCCCGTACCAGCATGTGGAGAAGTTCATCCCACGCCAGATCACCAATCTGCTCGACGGGGTGCGTCCGCGGTTGTACGGGGAAGGTCGCAACGTCCGCGACTGGATTCACGTCGAAGACCACAACCGCGCCGTCTGGGACATCCTGGACCGCGGAAAGTCCGGCGAGACTTATCTGATCGGCGCCGACGGTGAAACCGACAACCGGACGGTGATTGCGGCTCTGCTCGAAATTTTCGGACGCAAGCCGGACGATTTCGACTTCGTCACCGACCGCCCTGGTCACGATCTGCGGTATGCGATCGACTCGACGCGACTGCAGCAGGAGCTTGGGTGGAAGCCGCAGTACCGCGATTTCCGAAGCGGACTGGAAGCCACCGTCGAGTGGTATCGCGACAACGAGCAGTGGTGGCGTCCGCAGAAGGCCGGCGTCGAGACGCAGTATTCCGCGTCCGAGAAAGTGGTCTGACCGAACGTCAGGCTTTGGTGGGGTCCGGCACCCGCGAGCGCTCGTGCACGAGTGCATTGCGCAGGCCCCGTGATCCCGACAACGCAGCCACGACGCCGGCAAAGACCTCACAGAGGGTGAACAGCAGCCTCGACGCCAGTGCGAGGCCGAGCGCGACGCCGGCATCCATGAACGGTGAAAGCGCTGCGACGATGACGGCTTCGCGGACACCGATTCCGGACGGGACGACAAAGACGAGGACCCCCGCGCACATACCGAGGGCGAGAGCGCCGATGCACTGGACGAGCCCACGGATTTCGAAGCCCGCCGAACTGGACGCGAGCAACCACAACTGGATGCCGTAGAGCACCCAGCTTGCTGCGCACCAGCCCAAAGCGAGCGCAATCTTGTGCATCGTGAGCGGCTTGTGCAGCGGCGTGCGGCGGAGCAGTTTCAGCGCGAGGTTCACCAGGCGTGTGAGCACCGGCGGGTAGGCGCAGACCAATGCGATCGGTACGAGGATGATCACGCCGACCGCTGCCGCCGTGCTGACCTCGAACAGGGCAGGTAGACCGAAGAGGCCGACGACCAGCGCCGAAGTTGTGCTCAACCCCACCGTGACCAGCACTGCGACAAACCCTGCGGCACGGGACACACCGGCGCGCCTGACGAGTTCCGTTTGCAGAACGAAGGCCCAGACACTGCCGGGAAGGTACTTGCCGAGTTGGCCGACCAGATAAGCGCGAGCGGCGTCGAAGGCCGGGATCGGTTGTTCGAGGGCGCCGAGTGCGTGCTGCCAGGCCCGCACTGCGGCACCCATACCGAGGAAGATGAACACCGACGAGGCGGCAAGCGTCCACCAGTTCAGCTCGGTGATCGTGTTCTTGACCTCGGACCATTGGGACTTCACCGCGAAGATGATCGCGACGACGATCGCGAGGGTGACGAGCACCTTGAACCCGTTGACGAGAAGGCCGCGCAGAGCGTTCGGCTGTGCGGCCGGTTCGACGTCTTCGACCGGTTGTTCAGATTCGGGAGAGGTACTCACGCGCCTGCATCCCGCCCGTTCGTCATTTCGCAGACGATACCAACCAGGATTTGTCTCGCTAAACCACGAGCGGTTTGTCGGCGCGTTCCCGCCACCAGGTGAAGGCTTCCGAGAGTGAGTCCGGAATGGCCGGTGACGTGCCGAAGCTGCCGGCGGCGTAGAGGTCTTCGATTGCGGAAATATCCGCGTCCGAGATACCTGATCGGCTCATTCCGATCCGGTTGACACCGTTCAACGACACCGGGTTGCCGAATGCCTTCGAGAAGGGTGGAACGTCCTTGACCACGACGGTTCCCATCCCGATCATGGATCCGGAGCCGATGATGCGGCGTTGGTGCGCGACAGTGTGCATGCCTAGGTTGACGCTGTTTCCGACGCTGACGTGCCCGGCAAGCGTCGTGCCGGATGACACGACGCATCGGTCACCGATCTGCACGTCGTGCTCGATTCCCACTCTGTTCATCACGAAGCAGTCTTCGCCGATCTCGGTGCGGCGTTCGCTGCCCTGATGGACGGTGCTCAATTCGCGAATCGTCGTTCGAGCACCGATTCGAATTCCCAGACCGGCGCTGACCGACCAGGATGTCGGGTGTAGCGCGCCGAGGATCTCGGGGGGAGCTCCCAAGACCGCTCCCGCGCCGATCCAGCACTCGTCGCCGATCTCGAGTGGGCCGGTCAGCACGGCGTTCGGTCCGACCGTGACCCCTGCCCCGATCAGTACGTCGGCGCCGATGACGGCGGTCGGATGGATGTGGCAGTCGGCTCGTTCAGACATGCGGGTTCCGGAATCCTCTCGAAGTATCGAATCGTGTTTCGATACGCTTCCTGGGTTGTCGGGGTATTTCGTTCCGACGACGGTCGGATGAATCTATCGGAGGTAACTCAGTGATCGCGATATCCAGTATCTCGTTCGGGGAAGAAGTCGAGCGCGAGGTGCTGGACACTCTGCGATCGGGGATCGTCGCGCAGGGACCCAAGGTGAAGCGGCTCGAGGACGAGTTCGCGGCGCTGGTCGGGACGCGACACGCGGTGGCGGTGAACAACGGCACGACGGCGTTGATCGCGGCTCTGCAGGTCCAGGATCTTCAGCCAGGTGACGAGGTTCTGACCACGCCGTTCACGTTCGTGGCCACGCTCAACGCGATCCTCGAGGCAGGCGCGACGGCGAGGTTCGCCGATATCTCCGAGGCCGATTTCAATATCGACCCGGCGGTCGCTGCCGATCGAATCGGGGACCGCACGAAGGTTCTGATGCCGGTTCATCTGTACGGACAGTCGGCGGACATGGGCGCATTGATGCCGCTGGCATCGAAAAACGGTCTGACTGTCGTCGAGGACGCCGCTCAGGCCCACGGAGCGACGTACGACGGGCGAGGCGCCGGCAGTTTCGGTGTGGGTTGCTTCTCGTTCTATGCAACGAAGAACCTCACGACCGCCGAGGGCGGAATGATCACGACCGACGACGACGCGATCGCCGATCGACTTCGGGTCCTGCGCAACCAGGGCATGCGGGCGCGCTACCAGTACGAGATGGTCGGCCAGAACTACCGGATGACTGACCTCCAGGCGAGCTTGGCTCTGCCCCAGATGGCGACGTACATGCAGCAGGTCGAGGCGCGCCGCCGGAATGCGGAGGCCTTGCGTGTCGGCCTGAAGGACGTCGAAGGACTGATCCTGCCGAGCGAACTGTCCGGTCGTGGACATGTCTGGCATCAGTTCACCTTGCTGCTGGCCGAAGGCGCACCGATCACTCGCGACCAGTTGAGTGAGCGTCTGGCCGCGAAGGACATCGGTAGCGGCATCTACTACCCGAAGGCCGTCTACGACTACGAGTGCTACCGCGAGCATCCGCGCGTCGTCATCGACGAGACGCCGGTGGCCACTTCGGTGGCGTCGCGGTGCCTGAGCATCCCCGTCCACGCTGCGTTGTCCGCCGGCGACGTCGATCAGATCGTTGCCGCGGTACGCGGCGCCATGGAGGCCTGAAAAATGACTGCTAGCAAGCCACGTATCGCTCTTGTCGGATCCGGTCAGATGGGCTCGCTGCATGCGCGGGTCATCGCGCAGTCGGCGCTGTGCGAGTTGGATCTGCTGATCGAGCCGCGCGAGGAGCAGGGCAAAGCTGTTGCTGCGCGGTTCGATACGCGTTGGGCTGCAGATTTCGACTCGCTCGACGGTATCGACGCCGTCGTGATCGCCGCTGCTACGCCGGCGCACTACGAGTTGGCCGGGCGGGTTCTCGATCTGGGTAAGCCTGTCCTGGTGGAGAAGCCGTTGGCTGCGACGTACGAGCAGAGCGTCGACCTGGTCGATCGTTCACGCGCGTCCGGTGTTCCCCTGATGTGTGGACTGCTCGAACGGTTCAATCCCGCTGTCCGCACCGCCCGCGAGTTCTCCGGCGATGTGTGGCAGGTGAACGGTATCCGTCACTCGCCGTTCGTTTCCCGCATTCCGACGGGTGTCGCGACGGACCTGCTGATTCACGATATCGACCTTGCCATCGGATTTGCCGGCTCGGAACCCAGTTTGGCAAAAGGGGAGTTCGGCTACTTCCACCCGACGTCCGTGCAGAACCGGTCGGAAGATTGCGCCGACGCCGTATTGCGCTTCGGATCAGGTGCTGTTGCAACGATTTCCGCGAGCCGGATCAGTCAGCGCAAGATTCGCCAGCTGTCGTTGCTCGAGGCCGATCGACTCATCGAGATCGATCTCTTGCGTCGCGACATCACGATCTACCGGCACATCGACGACAACATGCCTACCGATCGGGACGGCTACCAGCAGCAGACGGTCATCGAAATTCCGACGATCCGCTACAGCGAGGAACCGCTTGCCGCGCAGCTGACGCATTTCCTCGGATTGGTGCAGGGCACCGGTGACGCAGACGGTGAGCGAGCGTCGATTCTGCCCGCTCACCGCGCGGTTCACGAGGTGACGGAATCTGCGTTGGCTGCAGCGTTGTCGTCCTGACCGCTGCGTCGGCGTCGGAAGGCCCACGCTCCTTGAGACAGTGCCAGGAGCAGTCCGACGCCGGCGACAGTCCACCCGAAAGTACTTCCGGGCGGACTGAATTCGATGGTGAGGGTAGATCCGGATTCGGCGCTCGGCGGTAGATCGACCTGCAACAACCCGCCGGGGCTGGCCTTCGTCTCGACCGTCTGACCATCTACGGTCGCGCTCCAACCCGGCCAGGCCAGCAGGGCGAATGTGACCGTGCCTGATCCGGTGTATTCGACGGTTTCCCTGGTGTCCGTAGCGGCGGCATCGCCACGCACGTCGAGACCAGGCGTCGTTGCCGATACGCGACCGTCGGGCCACTGATGCTCGGTGGTGCGATGGCCGACCGTGACCACCCGATCCGGCGATACGGTCCACTCGCCCTCGGGTAGGGCGTCGAGGGCGCGTTTTCCGCCGTACGGTCCGGAATTCTGAACGACGACCGTGTCGACTCGCATCGCGTCGAGCCAGGACACACCCGTTCCCGGCGATTCAGCGAGCAGTCGGTCGACGCCGTCCGGACACTGGACGCCGCCGTAGTAGTTCAAGCACAGTGCTTGAACGAAATCGTTGTAGCTGATTCCGGCGTAGCTGTTGACGGCATTGACTCCGGCAGGCTGCCAGGCGCTGCCGAACAGGAGGTCACCCCACTGCCCGGTTTCGTTGTCCGGCGGGATGTTGACGGGATCGGCAATCGCGAAAGTGGTTCCCTGGTAACGGTCCTCGAACTTGGACTCCAGGAATGCCACCTGCCTGGGGAACTTCCACGGTGTCACGTTGTAGTTTCCGGTGAACCAGAAATTGGTCTGAGCACTGAGCACGACGACGATGCCGACAGCGAGTGCACCGGCGAGGTAGCGGGGCTTTCGGTAGGCCACGACCAACGCGAAGACGGTGAGAACCACGGTGATTATCAGTGATGCCGAGTGAATACCGATGTCTTCCGGGACATTCGACCAGGCAAGATAGAACTGAAGTGCCAACAATCCCGCGGTGATGATTGATCTTGCCCGGATTCGATCACGATGCAGTCCGGCAGAGAGGGCGACCGCCGTGACCACGATTGCGGGCAGTTGACCGTACTCGAGCAGTCGCGCGGGCCAACGGAACAGCCACAGATTCGACGGTCCGAGAAGTAGTACGACGTAGATTCCGCCGAATACGAACAGCGAGACGCTGTGGCGGCCCAACTTCTTCAGTGACTTCCATTGAATCCACGGTGCGAGCGGTATGAGGAACCAGGCCAGGTACACCAGTGGAATCGTCATGGCAGGCGAAGCGAAAGCGGTGACGTACGGCTGGTTCGACGGGCCGGAGAGGTTGAGCAGGTCACCGAGATCGGGTCGAAGCGAACCGTCGTTCGCGATTCCGGACTGAGTACGCACCGACACGCCGGTGGTGAAGAGCAATGGTAGATACACGATCAGCGACATCATGATGATCGCTGCCGCGCTGATCATCAGTGATTTGATGCTGCCTGCGCGTTTGATTGCGATGCATTCCGCTATGACAGCGAGGTAGACGACCGCGACACCGACAGCGCCGTACGGGTTTCCGGTGGTCATCGCAAGATAGCCGAAAACGATCGGTACCAGGGGGTTCACTCGGCCGAGGGCGCTGGCGCGGGTAGACCACCAGACGTGGGGGATCCAGGCGAAGGCGATCAGCCCGGACGCCCAACTGGAGGCGTCGAAATAGAGCGTGTATCCGGCGAACGGCATGGCAAATCCGGCGATGAAAGCCATCGACCGATTGGCGCCGTACTGGCGGGCCACCAGATAAACGCCTACCGCGAGAATCGCCATGAATTGCATCTTGACCAGGGTGATTCCGATTCCCAGGTTCGGAATGAGTGCAATGGCAACCGAATCCAGAAGGATCACGGGATTGTATGTCCCGTAAAGGGCTTCGGCTGTGACATTGCCGCCGGCCCACAATTCGGGAATGAGCGTCGGCCATGACCCGGACAGGATTCGCTCGCCGATCGTGTGCCAACCAGGCGTGAAAGCTGCTGCGCTGTCGTCCCAGTAGTAGAACCACCGATTGGAGATCAGTGGGATGGCGGCGACGATCGACACCAGAGCGGCGAGAAGAATTGGCGGCACCACGCGTTGTGCGAGCGGTAAGTCAGATTTCACGATGTGCTTTCGTCTTCGAGTCGATGGCTGTTGTTCGGAGCCTGGGTCGTGCTCTTTTTCTCGGAGCCTGGGCTGCGCCTTGTTTCTCGGAGCGTAGTATTCCGACGAGTTCGAACTGCAGTCGGGGAAGTAAGGAGATCGGGACGTGGCGACATCGCGAACGGAACCCGTTCGTGGGGAACCAGCTACGCCGGAACTCTCGGTGATCATCCCCGCATACAACTCAGGCGAGGTGCTGGAGTCGACGGTGCGTCAATTCGCCGACTACTTCACCAACCGCCCCGCCGAGAGCGCCGGTCAGGTCGAGATCATCGTCGTGGAGAACGGTTCGACGGACAACACTGCCGACGTGTGTGCTGCTCTGGCAGCTTCCTGGTCTTGGCCTGGAGTGACCTTCCTGCCGATGAGCAGCGACAAAGGGATGGGCGCAGCGCTTCGCGCCGGGACGCTTGCTTCTCGTGGACGACGCGTGTTGCTCACCGCGGACGACCTTCCGTTCGGTTTCGGTGACATCGAAGGCGCCGACCGCGTGATGGCGGATCGAGGGTCCGTCCCGCCGGTGGTCATCGGTTCGAAGGCTCATTCGGAATCAGAGGTGGAACGTGGCTTGCTGCGTTCGGTGATGACGGGTGGATTCGCGACGCTGCGACGGGTGGTGCTGGGTACCCGCACGGGCGATCCCCAGGGAACTTTCATCGTCGACGGTGTCTTGCTGCGTCGAATCGCACCCTCGTTGACCGAGCGTGGCTTCCTTTTCACCACCGAACTGGACTACGCGCTCGAATTGGCCGGAGTACGCCCGGTCGAGGTCCCGATCCGACTCAGCGACGATCATCTGGCGCATGCGAGCCGTATCTCGCCCAAGGACGTGATCCAGATGGCGAAGGGTTTGTTGTCGCTTCGTCGGCGAAAGACCGAGCTGCGGGCGGCCGCTGCAGTGAGTGATCGCTAGGAGTAATCGCGGGTAGACCTGGTGTGTCTCGGTGCCCGGGGCGCCGAGGTGCGGATTCGCGATACCCTGCGGGGCGTGGATACCGTGAACACGACCGATGACCAGTCCGATTCCGGAGTCGAGTTGATCGAACGCAGCGCGACGTCGGATCGACTGCTGGCGCAGCGGACGTTGTTCACCGGAACTTCGCCCGTCGCCAGTGACGAACTGTATGCGGTGACCAAGGTCGGTATGTCGACGCGATCGCGGTTCGAGTTGCGGCTTCAGCCGGGCGCGGTCGCGCACACCAATACCTTCTTCGGTCGTTTTCCGGCCAGCTACTGGCAGCGCTGGACCAATGTCACCGAGGTCACCGTCACTGCACATGTCGTCGCCGATACCGCTTGCCGCATCCAGATCCAGGCCTCGGACATCGGTGGCCACCGACGTATCGTGACGAACGTCGTCGTGACCGGCGACGAGCGAGTGTCCATGACCGCCCCGCTCGATACTTTCGTCGACGGCGGGGCACTGTGGCTGCAGTTCGAAGCGCAGGGTGGCGGCGCAGTGGTCGACGATGTGGAATGGACCGTCGTCTCGCCGGAGTCGATTCGCCCGGTAGCCGTGGCGATCTGCACGTTCAATCGTGCGGACGACTGTGCGCGCACGGTCGAGGCCCTCGCGTCCGACGAGCGTGTACTCGCGTTGCTCGACGCTCTGTACGTCGTCGATCAGGGAACGGATCCGGTAGAGAGCCGTGAGCTGTTCCAGGAAGTGTCGAAGAAGTTCGGTTCGCGGTTGCAATATCTGCGGCAGGCGAATCTGGGTGGTGCCGGCGGATTCACCCGGGGCCTGTACGAGGCTTCGGCGGCCGGGCCGCACGCCGACGTGATCTTGATGGACGACGACATTCTGTGCGAACCCGAATCGGTTCTTCGACTGAGTGCGTTCGCGAACATGACGACGGAGCCGGCGTTGATCGGTGCCCAGATGCTCTTCCTGTTCAACCCCGACTACCTGCTGGCTTCAGGTGAACGCGTCGATCTGGGCACGCTTCAGCGTGGTGTACCGACCGATGAGCACGGTGTTCGCAACCGGAGTGTGCTCGAGAAGCTGCCGGAACGTCGCGTGGACGCCGAATACAACGGCTGGTGGTCTTGCCTGATCCCTGCTGAAGCCATCGAGCGGATCGGCTTGCCACTGCCGGTCTTCTTCCAGTGGGACGACGTCGAGTACAGCTTGCGGGCTGGGCGGGCCGGGATTCCCACCATCACGTTGCCGTCGGCTGCTGTCTGGCACGCGGACTTCTATTGGAAGGACGTCGACGGTTTTGCGCACTACTTCAGTACGCGCAACGGACTGATCACCGCTGCGCTTGACCCAGGGTTTGCACCCAAAACCCTCGCGAAGCAGCTCTCCCGCGACATTTCGCATTCGATCGTGGGTTTGCAGTACGGCCTTGCACATACGCAACTCCGGGCGATCGAGGGATTTCTCGAGGGGCCGGCAGGTTTGGCGGACGGTGGGCAGAAGGCGCTTGCCGCGATCAACCAGGAACGTAAGCGCTTCCCCGAGACGGTAACTCGCCCGGCCTCCGAGCTGCCGGGGAGGCTGCCGATCCGTCGTGTTGCGCCGAGCCCGAAACCCGGTTTGTGGACAGACCTCGTTTTGGCGAAACGCGCTGTGATGCAGGCACGCAATCACCTCGAGCGGGGTCCGGTGGCGATCTCGTACGAAGACGCGCAGTGGTGGCACGTCGGACGTTTCGATCACGTCTTCGTCACCGATGCTTCGCAGGGAGGCGTGCGTGAACGCCGCTTCGACAGCGAGAAGGCCGCCGAGATGAGCGGTCGCCTCGCCGGCGTCATGAAGCGGTTCCTCGCCGAAGCGCCAAGTGTGGCTGAAGCATTCGCTCGCGAGTTCCCGCAGCTCACCAGCCGCGAGAACTGGGCTCGACTGTACGAGAAGTGAGCCTCAACGCACTATCTTGGCGATGACCTGCTCGTTGTCGACGGTGTACCCGAGATATTCGAACGAGATGCCGGTGCGTGTGACGAACTCCGTCCACGCCCGGTACTCGTGCTGCTGCCACCCGGGATAGTTGAAGAACTCGTCGAAGACGACGATCGACCCGGGGACCAGTCGGTCGCCGAGGAGATCGAGCACGGTCTTGGTGGACGAGTAAAGGTCGGCGTCGAGGTGCAGGAACGCAACGGGGCCGGATTCGTCGTTCAGGAACGAGGGCAAGGTGTCCTCGAAGAGGCCCGGAACAAGTTGCGCTCCAGGCACTTCGGGGATGGATTCCTGTGCGAACTCGCCGACCGGGAACCCGGTGCGCCAGGTCTCCGGAAGGCCGGAGAACACGTCGAAACCTGCGACGGTCCCCTCGCGTTCGGTGAAAGCCTCCGCGACGATCCTGAGTGTGGTTCCGCTGGCGACGCCGAATTCGAGTGCCATGCCGGGTATTTCGATCAGGCCCAATGCGTGGCGCAGCGTGTCGTGCGGGTGGCCGAATGTCTCCGCGACTCGAAGGTGCTCGAGGATGAACTCGGCCGTCGACGCCGTCGCTTCCAGGTCCACGGCGTAGGCCAGATCCCGACGCTGACGAAATTCCAGCTCGTCGATCCTGGACCGGAGGCCCGCGATGTCACCGCGGGCCTCGGCCAGTTCGTCACGTGAGAGAGCCAGCGCGTCGAGGATCTGTTGCGTGCGGTCTGCGTTGCGCCGGTCGGCGGCCTCGACCACCTCGGATACCGCACGCTGAAGCTTGGTCCTGGCGCTGGAACGGAACTGCTCGAACATGGCAACCTCTCGTCGGGATCACCCCCATGCTGCCAGGCTTTCTACGCTACCGGTCCCGACCGCGGTAGTGACTCTTGAGCTGTCTGGAGATCACCTTGATCTCCCGCGTCCTCTCTGCCTGCAGACGAGCATTGCTTCGGGCGGCGTTCCACGCGTTCTCTCGCTGTAGTTTCCGGTAGCTCGCAAGTCTCCGCTCGTCCAGATCGCCGCGCCCGAGTGCGGTCAGGACTGCGCATCCCGGCTCGGAGTTGTGCGCGCAATCCGAGAACCGGCACTCTGCAATCAGTTCCTCGATCTCGGGGAACGTCTTGTCGATTCCCTCCGCCGCATTCCACATGCCAACCCCTCGCAGGCCGGGTGTGTCGATCAACGTCCGGGCGCCGGAGAAGGGGATCAGTTCTCTCGTGACTGTGGTGTGGCGTCCCTTTCCGTCGCCGGTTCGAACGCGGCCGGTCTCGAGTCGATCGGCGCCTGTGGTGTCCGCGAGGAGTGCGTTCGCGAGCGTCGACTTACCGGCGCCGGATGGACCGAGTATCGCCACGGTGCCGTCCAGAACTGCATCGAGTACATCCATTCCTTCGTTGGTCTCGGCACTGACGGCCAGCACTGTTGCGCCGGGCGCAATGGCAGAGACCTCAACTAGAGTGTCGGAGATATATTGAGCTGCATCCGATTTGGTGAGTGCGACGACAGGTGTTGCGCCACTTTCCCAGGCGAGTGCGAGTAGTCGCTCGATGCGCCCGAGATCGACGTCGCCGTCCGAAGCCGTGGCGATGACGACGGTGTCGACATTGGCCGCCAGAATCTGGCCTTCCGATTTTCCGGACGCCGAGGATCGAACGATGCTGCTCGATCGGGGGAGTATTGAAGTGACCGTGTGCATCTCGGGTTCGCGTGAGTTCAGTACCTCGGCGACGGCCACCCAGTCACCCGTGCACAGTTGGCTGGTAGCGAGCGGATCACTGCCGGTGAGTGCGCGAACTGTGCCTTCGGCGACGGCCACGTCACACCGCCCCCGGTCGACGCGAAGAACGCGCCCGGGTGCGGAGTCCGGTGGGGCCAGGGCAGTGAATGTGTTCGAGAGTGTTGCGTTCCAACCGTATTCGGTCAGGGGCGCGCTGTTTTCCGGCATGGTGAGTGTGTCCTCGAGTACGAAGAAGTGTGAATGTTGACGGTGCTGAAACTGCGGAACACGACAGTCATCAATACTCACTCCTCGAAAATCTCAGGACGCACCATGCGTCGGATCAGAATCGTCTCAGCCGCAGACGCGACTGTGCAACTGAATTAACTCGGGGCGGCCGACTTAACTCGGACGTTCGAACTTCTCTTCCCGGCCGAGCTTGCGCAATCGCATCCACTCGCGCAGTCCGGCCGGATCGCGGCGTGTGATCAGGAAGTACCAGCCGAACCGAACCCATTCCTGCGGAAGCAGTTTCCGCATTCCCGGTTGGGAGAGGATGTATCCACGGTTGCGGTACGTGAAGTAGCGCTTCGTGTCGTTGTCGGGGTACTGCGTGTGCATGCGTCCGCCGAGGATCGGCTTGAACTCGTCCGCGCCGTTGGGGTGGACATAAGCAGTTTGCAGGCAGGTACCGAACTTCAGGCCGGAGCGCACGAGGCGACGGTGTACCTCGACCTCGTCGCCGCGGACGAACAGGCGTAGATCCGGAACTCCGACGGCATCGATCGCGTCGGCGGTGAACAGTGCGCCGTTGAAGAGGGACGCGATGCCGGGCAGGAGATCCTCGTCGCCGAGCTCGGAACGCAACCGGCGCCACGACGTGCCGCGGCGAAGTGGGAAGGCAAGGCGGTCGGGGTCGTCGATGTCGCAGACGACGGGGGAGACCTCGGCCAGGTCGTTCCGAATTGCACAGTCGAGCAGTGTTTCCAGGACCTCAGGCCCCTCCGGGCGGCCGTCGTCGTCGGCGAGCCAGACGCGGTCGGCGCCGAGTGAAAGCGCGTAGAGAATGCCAAGAGCAAATCCTCCGGCACCGCCGAGGTTGTGCTGAGAACCGATGTAACTGGTCGGCAGTGGAGCGTTGTCGACGAGCTCTTTCACATCGGCTTCGTCGGCATTGTCGACGACAACCAGATGATCGAGCGGACGCGACTGGGTGCTGAGAACCTTCAAGGATTCGGCCAGCAGTTCACGACGCTTGTGAGTGACGACGACCCCGATGATTTTCTCGGGTGCGCTCACGGGGTGTTCTCCCGTTCCATTTCCTTGATCACGTGGCGCACATGTTCGGCGGCGTCGTCACCTTCGTAGGCGCGTACGACGTCTTCGATGTCGCCTTGCATGCGGATCTGGCCGTGGTCGATCCACATCGCACTGTTGCACAGCTGAGCGAGGAATTCGTTGGAGTGGCTGGCGAATACCAGGATGCCGGAGCGTTCCACCAGCTTCTGCAGCCGGATGCGGGCCTTCTTCATGAATTCCGCGTCGACGGCACCGATGCCCTCGTCGAGAAGCAAGATCTCGGGATCGATACTGGTCACGACGCCCATGGCAACGCGAACGCGCATACCGGTGGAGTAGGTACGCAGTGGCATGGAGAGGTATTCACCGAGTTCGGTGAATTCGGCGATCTCGTCCATCTTCGCGAGCATCTGCTTGCGGGTCTGACCAAGGAACAGGCCGCGGATGATGATGTTCTCGTACCCGGAGATTTCCGGGTCCATGCCGACACCGAGGTCGAAGACGGGTGCGACGCGTCCGCGAATGCTGGCGGATCCCCGGGTCGGTTCGTAGATTCCGGAGAGCAGGCGCAGCAGGGTGGATTTGCCGGCGCCGTTGTGGCCGACGAGCCCGATGCGGTCGCCTTCCTTGAGCGTCATCGTGATGTCGCGGAGCGCTTCGACGACGACGACATCGGAGTCGTTGCGGCCGATGGATCCTCCGGCCTTGCCGAGGAAGGCCTTCTTGAGCGAGCGGGATTTCGCGTCGAAGATCGGGAAGTCGACGCACGCGTTCTGCGTGTGGATGCTGACTGGCTGACTCATGTGTTTCCTCTAGACCCAGTAGGGCACGCGTGCCCGGTACTTGCGGAGTGCCAGAATCGCGACGGCCCAGCCGACGACGGTGAAGGCGATGACGATGTACCAGTGGTATGCCTGCTGGTCGGCCCCGATGAGTGGTGCTCGGATGATCTCGAGGTAGTGGTACAGCGGGTTGAGCTCGGCGAGTCGCACGCGCCCTGCGGCTTCTGGACTTTGATCCTTGAGAGCCTGCGTCGTCCACATGATCGGCGTCAGCACGAACAGCAGCAGGGTAAGGCTGCCGAGGATGGGGGCGATGTCGCGGTACCGGGTGGAGAAGATACCGAAGACGATCGAGACCCACAGCGTGTTCGCGACGATCAGCACGAATGCCGGTATTGCCGCGAGCGCCGTCCAGCTCATGTTCTGCCAGATACTGAACGCGAACAGAAGAACTATGTAGATCGCGAAGTTGTGCGCGAAGAACAGCACCTGACGCCAAACCAGGCGATATACGTGCACACTCAACGCCGACGGCAACTGCTTGATCAGGCCCTCGTTGGCGATGAAGACCTCGGAACCTTCGAGAATGCTTGCACTGATCAGGTTCCACACGATCAGCCCGACCGTGACGTACGGCAGGAACTCCTTGAGCGGAATGTTCAGCAACGCGGAGTACAGAAGACCCATCGCGGCGGCCTGAACGCCGGTGGCGATCGTGATCCAGAACGGACCGATCACCGACCGGCGGTAGCGCTGTTTGATGTCCTGCCAGCCGAGGCTGAGCCACAACTCACGCTGATTCAGACCGTCGCGAAGGTCTTTGAACGCACGACGGAACGTCTGGGAGTCGGACACGGGCGCGGGTGCGCCCGGCGTCTCGGATTCGATTGCGGATGCTGACACGGAGGTCGAGCCTACCGGCCTGGCGTCGGAGCCGGTTTTCCCGCGGACTTCGTGGTGGTCCGAGTTACAGATACTGGCCGGTTCCTGGGCTCTGTTGGTCCGGATGGGCAGGCGAATGCGGAGCCCCGATGCTCATGCCGGGAGGCAGTGCGCCCTGACGCATCTGTTCGAGCTGAGCGCGCGCTGCCATCTGCTGCGCGAACAGTGCGGTCTGAATTCCGTGAAACAGTCCTTCGAGCCAGCCGACGAGTTGGGCCTGCGCGATTCGCAGTTCGGCGTCCGAGGGAATGGAGTCGTCGGTGAACGGGAGGCTCAGTCGCTCGAGTTCTTCACGGAGTTCGGGTGCCAGGCCTTGTTCCAGTTCTCGGATGGACGAGGTGTGGATGTCCTTGAGGCGCTTGCGGCTGGCGTCGTCGAGCGGCGCGGCGCGCACTTCTTCCAACAGTTGTTTGATCATCGTGCCGATTCGCATGACCTTCGCCGGCTGCTCGACCATCTCGGCGACGGACTCGGCTTCGGATTCCGCGCCTTCGGTGGTGCCAGATGTGGAGGCCTCTGCCTCGGCCGCCGGCATCGCGACGGGTCGACCGTCGGGTCCGATAACGAGTACCTGCTCTTTGTCGGGGTTCGTCATGCTTCCATCTTGTCGTGTGTGGGCGACAAACGCCGCGTAACCCCCAAAAAGTTAGCTACCGAATAACTGTACTGACGGGTAATTGGGTGACTGCCTTCGACTAAGCGGGCGTCTGCACCTAGAGTGTCGAGCATGGCTTACGACGTTGCCCGCGTACGGGGGTTGATTCCCTCACTCGGTGACGGCTGGATCCACCTCGATCCGCAGGCCGGAATGCAGATCCCGGACGCCGTCTCGCGGACGGTCTCCACCGCGTTCCGTGCCTCTGCATCTTCTTCCTCCGGTCGCCACGTCTCGAACCGTCGTAGTGCTGCCATTCTCGAGAGTGCGCGCACCGCGGTCGCGGATCTGGTCGGCGGAGATCCTGCGGGAGTCGTTCTCGGATCAGACCGAGCGGTGTTGTTGGCTTGGCTCGCCGAGTCGCTCAGTTCGCGGTTGGGCCTCGGAACCGGTCTCGTACTCTCGCGCCTCGACGAAGAGGCGAACGTCGCGCCCTGGCTTCGTGTGGCCAGTCGCTACGGCGCTCAGGTGCGATGGGCAGAGGTCGAAATCGAAACGTGTGAGCTCCCGAGTTGGCAGTTCAACGATCTCATCACCTCGACCACTCGATTGGTGGCCTTGACGGCCGCATCACCGGTCGTCGGTTCGGCTCCGAACGTCCGCGCCGCAGCTGATCGTCTGCACGAATTCGGCGGACTGATGGTGGTCGACGCCGTCGGTGCAGCGCCATATGCGCATGTGGACATGACTGATCTCGGGGCGGACATCGTTGCCGTCAGCGCGCCGTCGTGGGGCGGTCCGCAGGTGGGCGCACTCGTCTTCCGCGATCCCGGACTGCTCGACCGAATTCCGGCCGTGTCGCTCAACCCGTACGCGCGTGGCGCCGAGCGACTCGAGGTGGGCGGTCATCAGTTCGCGCTGCTGTCCGGTCTCACGTCGTCGATCGATTTCCTGGCGGGCTTGGACGAATCGGCAACGGGAACCAGGCGTGAGCGCCTCGAAACCTCGATCAGCTCGCTGCAGGACTACCAGGACGGTCTGTTCGATCACCTCATGCGTTCTCTCGCAGCCCTACCCAACGTGATGGTGATCGGCGGCGCACCCACGCGGGTGCCGACGCTCAGCTTCACGCTCGAGGGCATGGCGGCAGACAAGGTCGCCGCGCATCTGGCCGACAAGCGCATCGCGACGGTCAGCGGTACGCACGGCGGTTCCAGGCTGCTCGACGCCCTCGGCGTCAACGACGAAGGCGGCGCGGTCACCGTCGGCCTTGCGCCGTACACGACGCGGTACGAGATCAATCAGCTGGTCGCCGAACTCGGCGCCCTGGGCTGATCGATCCCGCTCGGCTCACTTCACGGTGAGGATGACCTTGCCTACGGTTTCCGGCGAATCCAGCAACTGATGGGCTAATGGCGCCTCGGTGATCGGAAGTTCGGTCGACACGATCGGTTGAACCGATCCGTCTGCGATCAACGGCCACAACTTCGCGCGGACGTCGGCGACGATGTCCGCTTTACCGCCGGGGCCGGTGAGCGGACGCCCACGCAGGCCCGTCGACGTGATGTTTCCGCGCTTTCCCATCAGCTTGGCGATGTCGACCTCGCCCTTGCGGCCACCCTGCATTCCGATGATCACGACGTGGCCGTCCATGGCGAGTGCGTCGACGTTGCGCCCGAGGTACGACGCTCCCATGTTGTCCAGAACCACGTCGGCGCCGTGGTTGTCGGTGGCTTCGGCGAGTGATGCTACGAAGTCGCTGTCGCGATAGTTGATGAGAATATCCGCGCCCAATTCGCGGCAGCGGTTCAATTTGTCCTCCGAACCCGCGGTAACTGCGACGCGGGCGCCGAGGGCTTTGCCGACCTGGATGGCGTGGGTGCCGATTCCGCCGCCACCGCCATGGACGAGGAGGACCTGTCCGCGTCGTAGACCTCCGCGCATTACGACGTTGGACCACACCGTGCACGCAACTTCCGGCAGGGACGCTGCGACACGGAGATCGACGCCCGCGGGAACCGGGAGAAGTTGTGTTGCCGGGACCGCGACCTTCTCGGCGTAACCGCCGCCGGCCAGCAGTGCGCAGACTTCGTCGCCGACGGACCAACCCGTGACGTCTTCGCCGAGTTCGGTGATCACACCCGAGCATTCGAGGCCGAGAATGTCACTCGCGCCGGGCGGCGGCGGGTAGAAGCCTTGACGTTGGAGCAGGTCGGCGCGGTTGACTGCGGTCGCGGCGACCTCGACGAGTACGTGCCCGCGAGGTAGTTCAGGATCGGGCTGTTGCGCCCATTTCATGACCTCGGGACCGCCGGGCTGATCGATCGTTATGGCGTACATGGATACGACGCTAGCGAATCTCCCCGCTGACGGGTGTTTTGCCGCTACCGTCGCGGACGTGACTTACTTCGGGAACATGCAGAACGAGATCTATCTGACGGGACTGAGCGGCGCGAAGCCGGCTTTGCCGATGACTGCGGCAGGCTTGGAAGATGCCGCGCGCGAGCAACTCTCACCGGAGGCCTTCGGGTACATCGCCGGTAGCGCGTCGACCGAACGGACCGCGGTGTCGAATCTGCGGGCGTTCGACAAGCATGCGATCGTGCCGCGGATGTTGCGGGGGACTGCGGCGCCCGACGCACGCGACCTGAGCGTCGAGGTGTTGGGGACGAGGTTGGCTGCACCGATCCTGACGGCTCCGGTGGGCGTGCTCGGCTTGGTCCACGACGACGCCGAGGTTGCGGTCGGTTCGGTCACCGCCGAGTTGGGGATCGGATCGATTCTCTCGACGGCGGCATCCTCGACCATCGAAGACGTAGCGGCGGCCTCCGGCGAGAACTGGTGGTACCAGCTGTACTGGCCGGCCGACGACGAACTTGCCGAGTCGTTTGTCCGCCGAGCGGAGACGGCGGGCGCGAAGGCTATCGTCCTGACTGCCGACACTCCCGGTATGGGTTGGCGTCCAAGGGATCTCGAACTCGGTCACCTTCCGTTCCTGCAGGCGAAGGGTATTGCCAACTACCTGTCGGATCCGGTGTTCCGCGCCAAACTGGCGACGCCGCCCGAGGAGAGCGCAGAAGCGCTGCAGATCGCGGTTCTCACGTGGGTGTCGTTGTTCGGCAATCATGCGGTGCGGATTGCCGATATCGCGAAACTTCGCCAGTGGACGACACTTCCGATCGCGGTGAAGGGAATTGTCCATCCCGACGACGCACGTGAGGCCGTCGCAGCCGGCGCCAACGGCATTGTCGTGAGCAACCATGGTGGGCGTCAAGTTGACGGGTCGATTTCGGCACTCGATGCTCTCGGTCCCGTCGCTGATGCGGTGGGGCATGAGGTGGACATCCTGATGGACTCCGGAATTCGTTGTGGCGCAGACGTAATCAAGGCTCTGGCCTTGGGTGCCGACGCAGTGCTGTACGGGCGGCCGTGGGTGTACGGGTTGGGATTGGCCGGAGCGGACGGAGTGCGTCATGCATTGCGCAGTCTCCTGGCCGACCTGGATCTCACTATGGGACTGGCGGGGCTGGCATCGGTTGCCGAAATCGACCGTTCGATCCTGATGTCCAATTCGTGACTTTAGGGTGAGTCTTACTGTGACGGGCGGACACAGGTCTAAACTTGGAACCTGTGACAGCTGAAGCGACAACCGAGGAGACATCGCAGGCGGCGCACGGTGAGACACCGTGGCTGACGCCATGCGAGATGCGTGCATGGCGCGGCTACATGGACGGTAATCAGCGCCTCATGGAGGTGCTCAACCGCGAACTGCAGGATTCACACGACCTGTCGTTGGCCGATTACCGCATTTTGGTCATGCTCTCGGAGTCAGCTGACGGGTCGTTGCGGATGAGTGACCTGGCAGACGGCGTGCTGTCTTCGCGGAGTCGCCTCACGCACCAGATCAGGCGGATGGAATCTCAGGGCATCGTCGTGCGAGACACCTGCGTCGAAGATGGTCGCGGCGTGCTCGCGCGGATCACGGAAGAGGGTAGGCGTCGCCTCGCCGAGGCAGCGCCTACTCACGTGGCCGGGGTGCGGAACAATCTGGTCGATCTGCTGACTCCCCAGGAACTGGACGTGCTGGCAGACGTCTTCGAGAAGGTCGACAAAGCCATCGGCGAGCGCTGACTTCTGGAGCCGTTTTCGCGGTCCGTGGGAACACCCGATAGGATCGCCCACGGAAGCGTGGCAGAGCGGCCGAATGCACTCGCCTTGAAAGCGAGCGTGGCGTTAAACCCACCGGGGGTTCAAATCCCTCCGCTTCCGCCAAATGTTCGTTGTTCAAACCCAGCCCGCGCGAAAGCGTGGGCTGGGTTTTTTCGTGCCCTACGAAGCGCAGGAGCGTCGAGGAGTCGGATGTGTAGCAATCTTTGCCGCCCTGGGGTCGCCGGGTGAAGCAATGGCTTCGCCACTTCGGTGCTACGTCCGATGTTGCGGCAATCTGCCGGTTCTCGTTGTGCTGTGGTGAACGATCAGCCATTGCGGCGCTCGGCGACGAGAGTTCCAGGTGATCGCATCGTGCGGCTGGTGGTCAATTCGATTCCCTCCTTGGCTAGATGGGCTCGTGGTTTACGCGGCCTCCTTGCGCTTGGTGTCCGAATGAGCTGCGCGCCACCAATTAACTGTTGACCGTTCAATAAGTTTGCGTGGCCATATCGCCAGAGACCACGTTGCATTCAATCTGCTGAAATGCTCCGGATCGTGCCTTGTTTGCACGTTTGCTCGACTGTCACCAATGGGCGGATGGTCCAAGTTTGGTGTCGTTCGCCACATTGGGACCTAAGTCCCATTCCCTGCTCTGAGCCCTGTCGATATGTATCTGTTACCGGAAGTTCACCGCAAGTCTCCGATAGTTGGTCGCGGGAGCCTGTTGATAAAACGGAACGCTTGGTACTGTCCGGTAACTTGCATTTAGTTAGTGTTCAGCTACCGAATTGGTTGCTGGTCCGCGACGTAGGAGTTACTCATGGCAACCGAATTGAAAGCACGAACATCTCGCCGTCGATCGAGGGCCGCGGTAGGGCTCGCGGCGTGTGCGGTTGCCGCGCTGTCGTCGGGTGTGGTCTTCGCAGGGAGCGCATCGGCAACGCCGATGGCGTTGGCGGACAAGTTCGCGAGCACTGTCACCGATGACGGTTGGTCGTTGGATCTTGTCGCCACGAAACTGTCGGCGAACCCGGTGCCGAATCTGGCGACGACGGCGTTCACTCGTGAGGGGTTCGTGTCGGCGAAGGTGACCGGCACGATCGGTGGTGCGGGCGATTCGGCGGTGAAGACCGGTTATGTCGAGCAGGGATTGCAGATCGGCTGCCAGATCGATGTTTCCTCCGGACTTGGCTTGGGGCTCGGCTTTTCGCTCGGCCCGTCTGTCGGTGTGAGTATTTCGGGTGTCCCGTCGGCGAACGTGGGTGTGAATGCGTCGGTGAATCCGAGTATTCAGTCGACGATTGCGCCGGGCACGATCACGACGATTCCGTTGGGGAAGAAGGATCTCGAGTCGTCGAAGGCGTCGATCACGGCAGAGAACGTGCACGTGAAGGTTGATGCGTGCATGGGGCCGGTGACGATCCGCTCGTACGCACAACTCTCGGTGTCGACGGCGACGTCCGACAACACGTTGTTCGTGTACTCCGATCCCACCTGGCTCTGACCCACGCAGCCGTCGTCAGCGCTGCATTCTCAACCCACTCTGCGCAGGCCACCATGCCCTCGCACACCCCGTCACACGAGGCCCGAGTCACGGGTTTGCCCATCAATCAGCATCACAGGAGAAGTTCATGAAGATTCGTACCTTGGCCACAGCCGGAGCGCTTACCGCAGGTATCGCCCTCGTCGGTGTTATCGGCGGGGGCGTGGCATCGGCTGCTACCCCGATCGTGCAGCCGGAGCAGGGTCGGATCGGGCTTTCGCTCTCGAATGCGGAGACCGCAGCACTGGCGGCGAGCCCGATCCCCGATGCAATCGCGAACATTGTTCCCGGCTCGCAACGTTGGGTTGGCCGGGCTCCGGGTTCGGTCATCACCAACGTCGATGGCAGGGCAAGCGCCCCCGATCGGGTCGTGATCGCCGAAGCTGCGGCGCATCCGGGTGGCTACGTCAACATCTACGTGTCCGACCCGAACAACCCCGTCACCGGGGGCTACATCGTGCAGACCTACCAGCACTGGAACTGAACTAGGGCCGGTAACTCCGGACCCTGACTGCTGCCGCCGATCTCGTTGTTTCACTTCACCTATCCGCCGTTTGGAGTTTCTGTCATGACCATCCGCAACGCTGAACACGCTCGGTCCCGCCCGATGACGGAGCCGCCGGCCACAGTGCACAGTGGTCAAAGTGCGGACGTCGACGACTGGGACCCCGCCAGTGAGCTGAGCGAAACCTCGAAGGCCATGATCGCCACCGTCTTCGGTCTCGCATTGTTGATTGCAGCGTTCGCGGTGATCGGACGTCTCGGGGGCTGGGCCGCTGACTATGGGACGATTCTGGTGTATCTGGCGTTCTTTCTGTGGATGTCGATCGCGGGCCGGGTGTTCTGGTGGGGCGCGGACAAGCTCATCGCCGAGGCGCGGAAGAAGTCGAACACGGGTGATCGCCGGTGAAGTCCGTGCTGAAGCTGCGCAGGTCCATCGCGGGAGTACTTGCTGCCGGAGCGCTCATGATCGGCGTGGCCGGAGCCGTCGGTGCGGGAATCGCACTGACCGCCTCACCCGCAACTGCGGGACCAGCGGAGGACTGCGCGGCTGTGCGGGCACGTGATCATCAGATCTACCTGAACCTGATCGCGTCACTGCCACCCGGTGCCCCCATCCCGCCCGAGTACATCAACCCATGCCTGACGGCACCATCCACGACAGCGACCGTCGCCCCGACGACCACCGTCGGGTTGCCCGGTGCGCAGGCTCCGGGCGGCGGCCCGAACGTCGGCGCGAACGCTCCGACGAACTTCCCTTCCTACAACGGCACCCCCATCGTCCCCGTCCCCGGCGCCGCGCTGCCTGGACAGCCGAATACGCCGACAGCGCCAAGTATCGACAACCCTGCAGGAGTCCCGGTTCCGACGACCACCAGCGGACCCGCCCCGACCACCCCGCAGCCCGCTGGATCGACCGCACCCACAGCGGTCCCCGATCGTGGTCCCGGACCTGTTCCCTCTGGAACACCGAAGACTGTTCCCGGACAGTCGGAATCGAATCCCACAGTCACGCCCTCGGGACTCAGCGACGACGACGGGCGCGATCGTTACCTCGAACTCGTGTTGGTCGGTGCCGCCGCATTCACAGCCGGCGGGATCGGAGTACGTGGGCGTCGTTCACCGTTCGGCCCACGCATACCGTTGGGTGGGCGTACGCCGGAATCGATCCTCTCCCAGACAGTCGGTACCCTCGCGTCACCGCTGATGCAGTACGCCAAGGGTGGCCAGTCGAAGATCACGGTCACCGAACCGGGCGGGGGACGTCGTACGTTCTTCCTCATCCATGACGCGACGTCCTCACACGAAGCGGAAATCCCCGTCGACGTCCCGCCCGGCGGGCATATGAGCGTTAATCCGGACGGCTCAGTCACCGTCTTCGACGCGGACGGAAACCCGGTCTCGGTCGTGGCAGCTCCGTGGGCGTACGACGCCAACGGCAATCCTGTTCCCACCGACTACGAAGTTCGCGACGGCCGCCTGATTCAGACGGTGTACGCCGACGAAGCGACCGCGTACCCGATTTTGGCTGATCCGCCGGAAAAGAAGGCGAAAGCACCCACCTCTGTCGCTTCGAAACAAGTCCAGAAAAATACGAACACCGCCGCACCCAAGCCGAATTCGATGACCTCGCGCACAAGTCCGCAGAAACCGCAGAACAGTGGAAACACGAACTCGGGCAACACTTCCGGAGCCACGAACAGCGGCACCACCGCTGGTAAGTACGCCGGGACCACCACCCAAGGCTCCGCTCCGGTCACGAAACCTGCATCTCCCAATCAGTCACCGCGCACCACCACCAAACCTGGACCGAAGCCCGCGCCGACCTCTCAGGAACAAGCAACGAACCAACTCGCCCAAGCATACGGCGAAGTCCCTCCGGTTGCACCTTCGAAACCCGCGCAACCAAATCAGTCGCCACGCACCACAACCAGTCCGGGCCCCAAACCCACTGTCAGTCCACGTCAACACGCTGCGAACCAGCTTGCCGAAGCGCACGGGGACGTGCCTGCCGGGTTCACCGGCAATGTGCCGATCCCGCCAGATCCGAACGCGCCCGACGACCGATCGTTCCCGCAAAAAGTATGGGACACCGCGTGGGGTGTCGGGGAAAGTGCCGTCGACACAACAGTCGATAGCGTCGGAACGCTCGGAGATGCGTGGCGAAACTTCCTCGTAGTCCCCGTGCACGATGCCGCCGTCGATCCGTTCGGCTTCAATCGCGGCCAACGAGCACAACCTTCACCCGAGCATTCTCCGGCTGAGATCGCTGCCGCAGCAGCAAATATCGTCTCCCTCATTCCGATCGTAGGCACAGGAGGCAGAGTCGGCGGAGCTGCCGTGCAAGAAGCGGTGGAGGCTGTTCTGCGGCGCGGCGGAACCGCCGCAGACGCCGAAGCCGCAGGTCGCAGGGCAGCCGCCACCGCCGGTGAGGCCGGGAATAGAGCCCCTAGCGATCCGACTATTCCCGTCGGAGACAGACCGGCCTCGACGCCTGTGGGTGGGCGCGGAGATCGCGAAATAAATGTAAAGCCCGGAACCAATCGTCCTGGAATAGTCAACGGTCGTGAATATACGGGGCATGCGTTCGACCGAATGCAAGAGCGCGGCATACTCCCATCCCTGGTTGAACAGGCCATTCGTGAAGGGGTGGCGACCCCGAGCAGAGGAAACACGACCGTGATCTATGATTCGATAAACAACCTATCAGTTATCATCAATGAAACGGGCAGAGTTGTGACCACCTCATTTGGCAATTTATCGGGAAAGTGAAAAACATGACGGATCAATCAATTTACCGCCTGGAAGCTGAGCAGGTTAATCGCGATTATTGTGACGGAAAAATATCCTTGCATGCGCTAGTTGAAATATTCGAGAGGTACGTCAGAGAACGCGAATCGGAGCGTGCATCAGATTCCGAAACCCTGAGGGGCGCCTGGGGTCAAATTGAAATAATGAATGCAATTAACCAGGATGATCCTTCGAATTCGAGCAAAAATGAGTCGGAGGTGCGAGAAGTTATTCAAGAATTCTTGGACTTGCTTCCGTAGTCTCTTTTCTCGGTCCAGGGGCGACTAATCAAGGCAGGCTTTGACTCACTTGCGCGACCAGTGTCATGTCAAGTGACACTGGCCAGCAGTTGCTTATTGTGATGTGGGAGCAGATTAGGATTCGCAGGCTGACGGTTCAGACGTCTTCGCCTTCGAGGGTGGCCATCCATTTGCCCTGATCGCCGATCACGACTACCTCGCCTACCGCATCCCAGAGGAACACAACCACATCCTGATGATTCCAGGTAAAACCGACTACCTGTACAGCAGCGTCCAGCAGAAGAGTCCTGTGCACCGACAACACACCGTTCCTCAAGCGGAATCGGCACCATGACCACCTTTTATGCAATTTGTGCGATCACCACAGGGGCTGTGGCGTTGATCGCATCCACGCCCTACGTGATGTACCGCAGTCATGCGAGAACGATCTACTGGAGTTCGTCGATCCTGACCATCGTTTTCGGTTGGCTCACCGCTCCTCAGCGGTCGATTCTCGGACCTGTCCTTTTGTGCGGTTTCGCTGCTGTGTTCGTGGCGTGGTGGTGGACCCCCTTCCTCACGCGAAGGCATCCCACCGGATTCAACGATGTTTTCGGTGCTTGGCTGACACGGGCGCTCTACCGCGAGCAGAAGGATGCACCTCCGGTAAACAGGTACGACAAACTGCACTACAAAGACACTGACCGCCAAGCACGAGATACCGATTCTGACGGAAATCAGGTCAACACCTGAGCCGGCGCGTAGAGCGCTTTGACGTGATGTCCTCAATACCACCCTCGCGCGTACCCGAACAGCTTGTAGTGAGATGCCATGGGAAACAGTACTTTCCACATGGCGGCGTACACGCGCCCGGTTTGCGCAAGCTGTACAGCAACCAGGATGATCGATGGCTCGAAACTGCTCTTCGCGCAGCCCAATTCAGTAGCTGTCAACGCCATCGCGAGCGGTAGTCCTCTTCCCCTAGTCTCTGCAGCTCATCCCATTTTTTCGAGCATCCGCCGCGAGTTGGACGTAAAGCCAGGAACCAATCCTCCGGGAGTGGTCAACGGTCGCGAATACACTGGGCATGCGTTTGATCGAATGCAGCGGCGCGGCAACCTCCCCTCCCTTGTCGAACAGGCAATTCGAAATGGGGTGGCCACCCCTAGCAGCGACGCAACGATCGTATTCTATGATTCGGCAAATAACCTATCAGTCGTCGTTAACGAGGTCGGTACAGTTGTGACGACCTCATTTGGTCGGCTAAGAGGAAAGTGAAGTTGATATGACGGGAAACGGAAAATATCGCACTGAAGGCGAGCAAGTTAGTCGTGATTACAGGGAAGGTAAAATATCCTTACAAACGCTCGTCGATATATTTGAGAGTTATGTGGACGCACGTGAATCCGAAAATGCGCCCGATTTCGAGGAATTGAGGGGTGCGTGGTTTCAGATTGAAATAGTAAATGCGGTGCGGTGGGACGATCCCGCGAAGGCATCCAAAAATGAGACGGCAGTTCGAGAATTTATCCAAGAATTCTTGGAATTGCTTCCGTAGTCCTTTTTGTTCGGTCCGGGGACGATTAATCAAAGACGGTCTTGACCACCTCAGCGATGGTCCCGCGCTGCTGTTTTGCTTGCCATACACCATGCACACGCTGAACCCTGTGGGACCGGATCCTGCTGGGAACAGCGTCACACCATTTCGCACCATGACGGCAGCACCCGTTTCACCGCGGTGGCGGTCACGATGATCGCTATCTCTTTTCGAGTCCAGCTCATTCGTTCGCCTCAGGGGTCGGTTGTGGATGCGTTATTACGCAGCGGCACAAGGAATTTCTCGCTCGAATCGGTGCCCGTTTACAGTCCTCACAAAAGTCGCCCGGGATAGCGTCGCCTGTTCAACACTCGGCGACGAACGTGGCCACGGGAAACGAAAAATGCTCCGCCCCGCCACAGGAAGAGCGAAGCATCAATTCGACGGCGGAGGGTATTACCAGTTCTGAATGAAGAAGAACTGCTGTGAACCCCTCGCCGGGTTGAGTACGCCGAGAGAAATTTCTCCACCACGGGAGGCTGCTTCGTTGGCGAACTGGTCGAGACGTCCCCAGACGACGTTGGGGCCGCTCTCGAAGCGCGATCCTGGTGCGAGGCGCACGCCGATCTGGGTGGAGTTAGTGATGCTTTCGATCGCAGCGCCGGCATTGAGCTGGCCGAACAATGCCGTCTCACCCTGGTTCAGCTGCACGCCGATGCGCCCGTTGTCGGCGATCGGAGTAACAGCTGATGCTGCGCCCGCGCCACTGAGTGCGATGGCTGCGATACCGGCAGGTATCAATGCGGCCGCGGTAATCATCCTGCGTAGGTGCGTCATTCGGCTTCTCCCTCGTCGGTGGCCCACTCGAGTTGGCGCCTCCACGGGCCACTTTGTCTGATTCTTCCGGTAACAGTCAACGACATGTTGCAAACAATGAGCAATCCATTGGGTTGGTTTGAGATGCAGCTCACTACTGGAAATCCGTTGAAGAATAAACTGTTTCAGTGAAATTGCTGGTCAAGATCGTGAATGCCAGAGAAGCGCCCGGACCGTCGTTACGTTTCCGTTACTGGTCAGTCTGGCTGCGAGAAGGACACGCACTCGGTCACCCAGAAACGCTGCGGCACAGGAATTGTCAGAGCAAGAACCCGCGCAGAGGGTCCTCCGCAGTTGAGCGCCACTGTCAAGCGGTCTTTCCTTCTTCGAGGGCGCGCTGCTTCGGCAGTGGGCTCTCGACTGTCAGAACCGCACGGTGAATACCACGTGGCGACGCTCTCGGGCCGCGCGCTGGAAAAAGTCCGCCACTTCCTGAAGCCAGCCCCAGGCGTACCCGCGCTCGTCGGAGCCGTACTCCGGGTTGCGGTCGTCGAGCGGCATCGCGTCGTAGCGCACGCCGAACTCGGATTCGGTGATTTCCGCCAGGTACGAGGAGACTTCGGCGACCCGATCGGGTGCCAGGTAGGTGACGAGTTGGTCGTCGGTGTCGGTGTTGAGGTCTTCGTCCCCCAGGATCACGCCGTAGGCCGGCCAGTTCTCGGACACGCGCTCGTACCCCGTGCTGGAGAGGGCGCACAGGATCGGATCCCACGCCTTGTCCGTGTCGCACGAGAACTCGGATCGGCCCGTCTCCTCGATGTCCTCGACCACAGCGCCGAGTTTGTCGTCGTCGCCGCGCGCGTCCAGAAGTTCCGCTGCCACGCTGTCTGACAGCGCGAAATGCACCCCAAGTTCCATGGCGTGATGCTAACGGCCGACCTGCCGCCGTCCCGCCGTCACTACAAGACGAATCGACTTAGGTAACGATCCTGCTCTGCCTCCGACCGAAGTTACCCATGGTGTGGGCCTGCTGTCATACATACTTCATCGGTGATTCCGACAAAACGGACCGGCCTTTCTGTTGTATCGCTGGTGATCCTCGTCGTCGCGGGGTTGCTGGTCGCAGCCCCTGCCAGCAGCGCCGCGCCGCCGCCTGACTGGAAATACACAATGGTGGCGTTCAGCAATGCCAGCGACCGCGACATGGATGTCTACGAGTCGGCCGACGGCACCGGCTTTCAGCTCGTCCAGCAGTCGGCGTACAGGCCGCCATCTGGGCTCGTGCGTGATCCGAGCATCTTCCGGAACACGGACGGGGTGTACTACCTCACCTACACGACGGGTGGTGGGGCGAACATCGGGTTCGCACGCAGCAGCGACCGCATCAACTGGACGCCGCTGGGGAACTATCCGGTTCCGTTTTGCTGCGCCTTGATGCCTGGCACGGGAGATGGCACCGGTTCTGCGAGCCCCCCGGGCTTCTCGGGTTCGGCCGGATTCAGCGACGGACCGTCGCTGTCACCATTCGTCACCAAGGCCTGGGCGCCTGAATGGTTTGTGGACGGCGATCGCGTCAACGTCATCCTGTCGATGTCGACCGGTGGAGGATTTGTGCCGTATCTGATGACGGCGTTGGAACCGTCGCTCCGGTTGTGGAGCCCGCCTGTTCCGCTCGCCGGGATCGGTGCGGACCATATCGACACCACCGTGGTCAAAGTCGGATCGACCTATCATGCGTTCACCAAGAACGAGACGAAGAAGGTCGTCGAGCATGCGGTCGCTCCTTCGGTGACGGGACCTTATTCGTTTGTCCCGCCAGGGAATTGGGGTTCGCTTGTCGAAGGTCCGGCCGTGGTTCAGTTGCCGAGCGGCGACTGGCGGATCTATCTTGACGCCTATACCGAAGGTAAGTATCTCTACTCCGACAGCACGGACGGGCTGAACACCTGGTCTCCTGTGCAAGAGGTTCCTGGGGTGTCAGGGACTGCACGGCATCTCGGCATCATGAGAGAACCGGCATAACTTTCGACCCCGAGTTGGTAAGGCTCTGATCAAGGACTCCGGTCTTGGTCAGAGCCTTTTCTCGTACTTGCGTACTACTTGTGTGCGTCGCCTGCGCTAATCAGTGATTGACAAGCTAACGATGCGATGCCAGTGGGTCCGACGAGTTCGCGCCGACCACGAAGTGAGTATCTCCGCGTGAGCTGTGCAGAGTTGCGCTCCCAGGCCCCGCTCGGGCGCCGTACTTCACGATTGATTGCCAAGTAATGCCTGTTGGTTTCATATTCAAGTACGCGCACTGGCTTGATGCCCGTACTTTCGGTCTCCAACTGCTCTGAGGCCCGCGAAATGCGGATTCAATTCGATTTGCCGCACTGTTTCTGAGGGATCTTCTCGTCCGTAAACGGTGACCTTGCTCATAGTAGGACCTAGGTCCTTTTCGCTGCTGATAAGCCTGTCGATATATATCTGTTACCGAAAGTTCACCCTAAATCCAAGATGGGGGAGATGGCGCGCTGGCGGGCAAACAGGACGATTGGTACCGTCCGGTAACTAATTCAGTTAGTTGTCGGCTACCGCTCTGGTTGCTGTGTCACGTGGAGGAGCAGTTCATGTCGATCGAATCGCAAAACGGCGTATCCCACCGTCGATCGAGGGCCGCGGTAGGGCTCGCGGCGTGTGCGGTTGCCGCGCTGTCGTCGGGTGTGGTCTTCGCAGGGAGCGCATCGGCAACGCCGATGGCGTTGGCGGACAAGTTCGCGAGCACTGTCACCGATGACGGTTGGTCGTTGGATCTTGTCGCCACGAAACTGTCGGCGAACCCGGTGCCGAATCTGGCGACGACGGCGTTCACTCGTGAGGGGTTCGTGTCGGCGAAGGTGACCGGCACGATCGGTGGTGCGGGCGATTCGGCGGTGAAGACCGGTTATGTCGAGCAGGGATTGCAGATCGGCTGCCAGATCGATGTTTCCTCCGGACTTGGCTTGGGGCTCGGCTTTTCGCTCGGCCCGTCTGTCGGTGTGAGTATTTCGGGTGTCCCGTCGGCGAACGTGGGTGTGAATGCGTCGGTGAATCCGAGTATTCAGTCGACGATTGCGCCGGGCACGATCACGACGATTCCGTTGGGGAAGAAGGATCTCGAGTCGTCGAAGGCGTCGATCACGGCAGAGAACGTGCACGTGAAGGTTGATGCGTGCATGGGGCCGGTGACGATCCGCTCGTACGCACAACTCTCGGTGTCGACGGCGACGTCCGACAACACGTTGTTCGTGTACTCCGATCCCACCTGGCTCTAACCCACGCAGCCGTCGTCAGCGCTGCTGGCGACTATTCCCGATCCGCCCCGTCCAGGGGTGGTTACTCATCACGCCCACAAAGGAGAAATCATGAAGATTCGTACCTTGGCCACTGCCGGAACTCTCACCGCAGGTATCGCCCTGATCGGTGTTCTCGGCGCCGGCGTGGCATCTGCCGCAACTCCGATCGTCGAACCGGAACATGGCCGGATCGGTCTGTCGCTCTCGAATGCGGAAACCGCGGCATTGGCGGCGAGCCCGATTCCTGATGCGATTGCGAACATCGTTCCAGGTTCGCTGAGGGGGGTCTGGTTGGCGCCTGGTTCCGCGATAACTGTTACCGATGGCAAGGTCGACGCCCTCGAAGGAGCTGTGCTCGGTGAAGCAGCCGCGCGTGGTGGGCATGCCAATGTCTTTGTCTCCGACCCGAATCACCCCGCCAGTGAGGGGCACATAGTGCTGACGGAGCAGTACTGGAACTGATACCAGGCCGAACGTCGGCGACCCGTTGTCCCCGCTCTCCCTTCCTATTTGGAGTTCCAGCCATGACCGTCAACAACGCCGAACGCCGCAGTGTCCAGTCGGAATCCACTGCCGTCGATAGTAAAGACGTTGCAGACGTTGATGACTGGGATCCGGACAGCGAACTCAGTCCACTTTCCAAGGCTGTGATCGCCACCGCAGTCGGACTGGGGTTGCTGATCGCGGCATTCGCGGTGATCGGGAAGCTCGCCGGCTGGGCGAACGACTACGGGACGATCCTGGTTTACCTGGCATTCTTCTTGTGGATGTCGATCTCCGGACGGTTGTTCTGTTGGGGCGCAGACAAACTCATCGCGCTACTCCGAACGAAGAAGAGTGACAATCGTGGTGCGCACCGGTGAAGTCCGGTAGACGACTTCGCCGGACTCTCGCGGGAGTGCTTGCCGCCGGGGCGCTGTTGACCGGAGCGGCCGGAGTGATCGGTGCGGGAATCGCACTCTCCGCCGCTCCGGCGAACGCGACGCCGGAAGAAGACTGCGCGGCGGTGCGGGCACGTGATCATCAGATCTACCTGAATCTCATTGCGTCGCTGCCACCTGGCGCGCCCATCCCGCCAGAGATCATCAACCCGTGCCTGAGCGCGCCGTCCACGACGTCGACAGCTGCGCCGACGACCACGGTCGGGCTCCCCGGTGTGCAGGCTCCAGGCGGTGGCCCGAATGTCGGGGCCAATGCTCCGACGAACTTTCCCACCTACAACGGCACCCCCATCGTCCCGGTTCCGACGATCGAGGTTCCGCCCATTGCTTCCGAGGCCCCGGCCTCGGAAACTGGTGTCGGTGCATTCCCCAATGCATCGGCATCAGCGGTTCCCTCACCCACACCCACCCCGGGTGAGGGAACCACCACCGATCGTGGTCCCGGACCGATCCCCGCGGATTCGGATTCGAATATCGCACCGGCCCAAACGGTTCCGGACCCGGCAGCAGATGTCTCTACAACCGGGGAGGACTCGGGCCGTGACCGGTATCTCGAACTCAC
>NZ_CAIJDS010000019.1:0-120677 GCF_903819475.1 Rhodococcus sp. UFZ-B548 | reverse complement strand
TATCTTCGGCGGGCGGAATCTCATCGGATTCGAACACTCGCTCCAAGGTCGCGATGACGTTCCGTACTTTCGTGGTCGTGGCCTCCACGCCCGACGCAGCAGCCAACAACAAGTCGATACAGCGAGGGAGCGCCTCCTCCGGCATGCCCTTCGGCGGTGATTCGCAGAACGCCACGATCAACACTGCATGATCGAACGAGCAGTCCCCGTCATCGAATCTGGCCGCCACTGCCGGAAACGGGCGTAGCGCTGCACCGAGGGCGGCGATCTTCTTCCCGTCCCGGACCTGCAGCATCGTGTTTGCCGCCAACCACGCACCGACACCGCGGCTGGCGATCACCTGATCATCGGGACGCATCGACAACTCGTCCACCACCGCCACCCGCACAGCCTCGAGACGCAGAATCTCCGAACTCGCCTCGATAGCGACGGCCCGCAGCTCCGCCGTGGTCAGCTGCCACAGACGTCCGCGCAAGCCCACCGCAGAACCACAAACGACGTCAGATGATGTGTTGATACTCATTGAATCCCCCGATCCCCACCTCAAACCATATTCGAATATGTGTTCGAGTCAAGAGCTAATTCACTAAAGAATCGGCCTGACTCTGCGATGTCAGCGGGTTGTCATACTGTGGTCGAGTGACTTCGCCGTGGACAGCTGGGCAGGTGGCGTCGGTAGCTCCCGACGCCGCATCGCTGGCCGCTGCGCGCAAGTTGGCTGGTTCGTGGAGCCATGCCGGAAGTAGCGGTCTCGCGCTCTGGGGGCTGTGTCAGGGCAGCGGCTCGAAGCCGTATCAAGCAGTGGTTGACCTGCGGGGCCCTGCATACAAGTGCTCGTGCCCCAGTCGAAAGTTTCCGTGCAAACATGCTCTGGGGCTGCTGGTGGAATGGTCGGAAGGGCGTGTGCCGTCGACGGACGAGCCGGCCGACTTCGCGGCAGAGTGGTTGTCGCGCCGCGAGGAGAAGGCCGAGAACACCGGCGAAAGCGGTGACGAGGTTCCCAAGAAGTCTCCCGACCCGGCGACAGCGCAGAAGCGTGCCGACCGCGTTGCGGGCGGGCTCGTCGAATTGGACCTGTGGATCACCGATCAGATCCGCAGTGGTCTGGCAGCGATGGACACATCCTGGGCGGGCTTCGACGCGGTAGCCGCTCGAATGGTGGATGCTCAGGCGCCCGGTATTGCAGGCACGCTTCGAGCATTGGCGGGAATCGTTGCGTCTACGGAGAACTGGCCCGAGAAGGTCCTCGACGAGTTGGCTCGGTTGCACCTGCTGGTCGCTGCGCATCAGAAGCTGTCCGAGTTGCCGGAAGATCTTGCCTATTCGGTGAAAGCGCACGTCGGTTATCCCGTCTCAACCGAGAGTGTGATGGAATCGATTCCGGTGAAAGAGAACTGGATGATTCTCGGTTCCGGGATCACCGAGGAGAAGCGACTGTTCACCCGAACCGTGTGGATGCTCGGCAGGAATTCGAAACGGTGGGCCATGCTGCTCGACTTCTCCCACGGGTCACCCAACTTTGCCACCGAAACGCCGCCAGTCGGGTTTCTGCTCAATGCCGATGTTCATTTCTATCCCGGTGCCGCGGCATTGCGGGCGCGGATGGGGGCAACGCACGGTGAACCGGAGCCTTTCACAACCATGCCGTTCGGAAGCATCGACGCTGCGTTGCAGCAGTTTACCGATGCCCTCGCCGCAGATCCCTGGTTGCGCTCGTGGCCGGCAGTTATCAGTTCGGTGGTCCCGTCGTTCGTCGACGGTTCCTGGTTTCTCGTCGACGGATCGGGCACAGCGCTTCGGGCAGAGGGTGATTCGGATCTTCTGTGGAAGTTGCTCGGTATTTCCGGCGGTTACCCGGTCACGGTCTGCGGAACGTGGAATGCGCTGGCTCTTACTCCGATCTCGGTTTTCGCAGGAGGGCAGGTGATCGTGCTGTGAGCACATTGATCTCGGCTGCTCTTCTCGGGACCGCCAGAACCTCAACAACATTCGAGGAGCTGCCGGCCGAAGTGCGAGGCCATGCCCGCGAACTCGACGGCGATCCTGCCGAGATGCTTCTGGCAGCAGCAGCGTTGGAGAGGGCGTACCGCCGTGGCGGTGCGGGCTCCACCACGGCGGCCGTGCCGACACCTGCTCCAGACGATGTGCGATTCACGCTGCCGGAATCCTCATCGGCGCACTTGCTGTCGATGCTTGCGGCCAAAGCGACCTTGCTCGACGAGTGGTTCGCAGTCGCGTTGGAGCGCAACTACCGTGCGCCTGATCATCTGGTCGCCGAGTTGCTTTCCTTTGCACGTGCGAGCGAAGCTCACCGGGAGAGCATCCTGCAGATCGTCGGCGAGCGTGGCCGATGGCTAGCCGCGCAAAACCCCGAGTGGAGCAAGCTCGTCCGAACCAGGGATGCAGATCCGGATGTCTGGCGTCACGGAAGTTCGTCCCAGCGCACGCAGTGGCTGATAGACACTCGCCGAACAGATCCCGCGCTGGCACTGGCCGAACTCAGAAAATCGTGGGGCACCGAGCGGGGCGAACAGAAGGCTGCATTTGTCTCGACTCTGGCAATCGGATCGAGCGCCGACGATCAACCATTGTTGGAGGAAGCCCTCGACGACCGTCGCAAGGACGTGCGACGCGCAGCAGCGGAGGTGCTCGGACGTATTCCCGAATCGGAGTTCGGGGAGCGAATGGCTGCGCGGGTTCAGAAATGGGCGCGGGTGGAGCGGAAACTGCTTCGATCCACGTTGGTCATCCTGCCGCCTGAGGAAGTCGATGCGGCGTCGAGGCGAGACGGCATCGAAGATCGGCCGAATCCACACACCGACTATCGTGCCGAGTATTTGCGTCAGGCGATCAGTTCTGCACCGTTGTCTCTGTGGAACAACATGATCGGTGAACCCGGCAAGGTCATGGGGATGAGCGTTGACGAAGGCTGGGAGCCGATCCTTCACGACGCTTGGTCCACCGCTGCAGTCGCGCAGAACAATGCGGAATGGGCGCTGGAACTCTTTCGCATACGCGGCACGGCAACCGATCGACGCCTACTCCCGTTGGTGCCGGCCAAGGCGTTGGCTGACCTGTTGAGGTCTGGAAACGGCGACGCCAATGTTCTGCACCCGGGCCGGGCAGCGATCTACGACGCTCTGCCAGGTCCATGGCCAGACGACATCACCCGGGCAGTCGTGGCCCAGTGGGAACGAGTTGCGGCCAGACGTGCCGATGGGGGCGCCAAGGCCGGCGAATTCTCGCGCTACAAATACAGCGCATCGCTACGCCTAGCCGAGAGTCGATTTCCCTACAGCGCAGTAACTTTGCTCGATCGGGCTGCGGAACGTGCACGTGACCCGGACTGGCGGCAGACCTTCGCCAGAACTGCCAGCGCCATCACCCACCGCAAGACCCTGCTCGAGGAGCTCACATGACTGACAGCGCAACCGTGCCCACCACAGAACCGGCAATGCTGATGCGGCCCCACGCAGAGCAGGAGTACGCACTCGAACTCGAAGCACTGGCCGCGCAGGACACCCGCCCGCGTCCACCGTCGTGGAACTTGTCGCCCTGGGCCGTGGTGACGTATCTGTTGGGTGGCACTCTCGACGACGGAACGGTCATTTCACCGAAGTACGTCGGTCCACGGCGGTTGATGGAAGTGGCCGTCGCAACTCTTGCCACCGACCGGGCGCTACTGCTGTTGGGCGTGCCGGGTACAGCCAAGACCTGGGTCTCCGAACACCTTTCGGCTGCAATCTCGGGTGCGTCGACGCTCCTGGTTCAAGGCACGTCGGGTACGCCCGAGGAAGCTATCCGCTACGGCTGGAACTACGCACGCCTTCTCTCGGAGGGGCCGACCGCCGGTGCGCTGGTGCCGTCACCTGTGATGACCGCGATGGAAACCGGGAAGATCGCCCGTGTCGAAGAGTTGACGCGTATTCCGGCCGACGTGCAGGACGCCCTCATCACCATTCTCTCCGAGAAGACGTTGCCGGTGCCGGAACTGGGCATCGAGGTGCAGGCAGCCAAGGGCTTCAATCTGATCGCTACCGCCAACGATCGCGATCGCGGTGTCAACGATCTGTCGTCCGCACTGCGTCGACGGTTCAACACAGTTGTTCTCCCGTTGCCGGCCAGCGAGGAGGGCGAGGTGGCTATCGTGGCACGCCGAGTCGAACAGTTGGGCGCAGCACTGGAATTGCCGACAACCCCCGCAGCAGCCGAGGAAATTCGCCGGGTCGTCACCGTGTTCCGGGAACTGCGATCAGGCACGACCACCGACGGCCGCACCAAGTTGAAGTCCCCGTCCGGAACTCTGTCGACGGCGGAGGCGATCTCGGTGGTCACCAACGGTTTGGCGTTGTCTGCGCATTTCGGGGACGGCGTACTGCGGGCATCCGACGTCGCTGCCGGAATCCTGGGTTCGGTGATCAAGGATCCGGTCGCAGACAAGGTTGTGTGGAACGAGTACCTCGAGGCAGTAGTGCGTGAACGCGGCGAGTGGTCCGACTTCTACCGGGCGTGCCGCGAGGTCACCGGGTGACCATCGTGATTCCGGACCTGCGTGTCCGGGTCTTCGGTATCCGTCACCACGGCCCGGGATCTGCTCGTTCGGTTCGGCAGGGCCTGGACGAGTTTTCCCCCGACGTGGTCCTGATCGAAGGTCCTTCGGATGCAGACCCGTTGGTGATGCTGGCGGCATCGGAGTCGATGGAACCGCCGATTGCGTTGCTCGCGTACGCCACTGGCGAACCGTCGAAGGCGGCCTTCTGGCCGTTTGCGGTGTTCTCACCTGAATGGCAAGCGCTGCAGTGGGCTGCGAAGAACGGTGTGCAGGCAAGGTTCTGCGATCTGCCCGCGTTCAACGGGTTGGCGGATCAGGGGATTCGTACTGTCCGCGAGGGCGATCCTCTGTCTGAACTGGCCGCGGCCGCGGGTTTCGACGACACCGAACGCTGGTGGGATTCGGTGATCGAATCAAGCTCGGGCGCAGATTCTTTCGATGCGATCACCGAGGCGATGGAGGCGCTGCGTGAGACAGTGCCGATCGACGAGGAGACAGCGCATCGCGAAGCGTATATGCGGCAGGTGCTGCGAAAGACGTTGAAGGATGGCGCCGAGCGGGTAGCGGTCGTCTGCGGAGCTTGGCACGCGCCGGCGTTGGTCGGAGCCCTGGGGCCTGCGGCTCCCGACGCCCGCATTCTCAAGGGGATGTCCAAGGTCAAGACCTCGCTGACCTGGGTTCCCTGGACACATTCACGCCTGGCGTCGGCATCGGGTTACGGAGCTGGAATCACCTCGCCGGGCTGGTATCACCATCTGTTCACCGCGAACGACAAGACGATCACGCGGTGGCTCACCAAAGTTGCGAGGGTGCTCAGGGACGAGGACCTTCCCATCTCGAGTGCTCACGTCATCGAAGCTGTCCGATTGGCAGATACGTTGGCTGCACTGCGTTCTCGCCCGCTGGCCGGATTGTCGGAAGTTACCGAGGCTACGAGGTCGGTGATGTGCGACGGAAACGACGTTCTTCTGGATCTGATCACACGAAGACTCGTTGTGGGCGAAGCCCTGGGCACGGTGCCCGAAGAAACTCCGACGGTTCCGCTCGAAGCAGACCTGCGAGCACGTTCGAAGACTTTGCGGCTCAAACAACAAGCGGGAGCCAAGAATCTCGATCTGGACCTGCGACGCGATATCGACGTCGAGCGTTCCCAGTTCCTGCACCGACTGGGGATCCTCGAGATCGATTGGGGAACCCCGGCCGACAGTGAGGTCCGTTCCACCGGAACTTTCCGAGAGACTTGGGCGCTGCAATGGAAGCCCGAATTCTCGGTCTCGGTGATCGAGGCGTCGCTGTGGGGTACGACGGTGGCCGCAGCGGCGGCATCACGTGTCGTCTCGAAGATCAACGAGCCGGACATCACTCTCGCGTCACTGATCGGACTACTGGAGAACTCACTGCTCGCAAACCTCCCGGCAGCTTTGTCTGCGGTTTTGGAGAGTGTGAAAACAGTTGCGGCACTAGACCATGACGTGTCACATCTGATGGCGGCGCTACCGACGCTGACCCGAACGCTGCGATACGGCGATGTGCGCGGAACCGATGTGACGGCGTTGATCGACGTCGCCGACAGCTTGTTGATCCGGATCTGCACCGGCCTCGCAGTCGCCGTCACCGGACTGGACGATCCCAGCGCCGCGGAGTTTCGCGATCACCTCGACAAGGTTCACTCGGCAGTCATGGTCCGTGACGATCGCGATGCGAGCGCACGGTGGCTGCAGGCGATGGCCGGCGTGATCGACCGTGACGACGTCAACGGTTTACTCGTCGGACGGATGGTGCGGCTACTGCGCGACAGCGGTTCGATCACGGAAACCGCTGCAGCCCAGCGCTTGTCTCGGGCCCTGTCCGTGGGCAGCGCGCCGACCGCCAAAGCCGGGTGGGTCGACGGGTTTCTCGGCGGCGGAGGGCTTGTGCTCGTTCACGATCGAGCGTTGCTCACGCTGATCGACACGTGGGTCCGCCAACTTCGTGAGCAGGACTTCATCGACACGCTTCCGTTGCTTCGACGCACGTTCGGAGCCTTCGAGGCAGGGGAGCGTCGAGCGATCGGTCAGGCGGTCAGAGGTGGACGACGCGTCGAGACGACAGTGGAGACCGATACTCGACGCGGCCGAGCGGCAATGGCGGTCGTTGCCGAGATACTGGGAGCGCGCGTATGAGCGACGACGATCAGCGCCTTCGGCGCTGGAGATTGATGCTCGGGGAATCCGCCGAAGAATCGACGGGAGGGCTGGGCCAACCGGGCGACAGTCGAATGGATGCAGCTCTCGCAGCGCTCTACGACTCGTCCGGCCCGACCAAGGGGCGCCGCCGCTCAGCCGGATTGGGGGCGTCGGCGCCGTCCGTCGCCAGATGGCTCGGCGATATCCGGACGTACTTTCCCAGCACGGTGGTGCAGGTGATGCAGAAGGACGCAATCGACCGACTGGGTTTGGCGCAGTTGCTGCTCGAACCGGAACTGCTCGATGCCGTCGAGCCAGATGTACATCTGGTCGGGACGCTGCTGAGCCTCAACCAGGTCATGCCGGAGGCCAGCAAGGCCACTGCTCGAATGGTCGTCGGGAAGGTGGTTCGGGAAGTCGAAGAGCGAATCGCGCAGAAAACGAAGGCCGCGGTGACCGGGGCACTCAATCGTTCGGCCAGAACGTCGAATCCGAAGTTGCGTGACATCGACTGGGACCGAACCATCCGAGCAAATCTGTCGCACTACCTGCCGGAGTATCGAACCGTCGTCCCCGAGCGGCTCGTCGGATACGGCCGCAAGTCGAAATCTGTGCAGCGCGACGTGGTCCTGGCGATCGACCAATCGGGTTCGATGGCGTCCAGCGTCGTCTACGCGTCCGTGTTCGGCGCGGTGTTGGCGTCGATGCAAGCGCTGAAGACTTCGCTCGTGGTTTTCGACACCGCCGTCGTCGATCTGACGGACAAACTGTCCGACCCCGTCGACGTCCTGTTCGGGACCCAACTTGGTGGGGGCACGGACATCAACCGCGCAATCGCGTACAGCCAGTCGCTGATCTCGCGTCCTGCCGAGTCGATGTTTGTTCTGATCTCGGACCTCTACGAGGGCGGTATTCGGAACGAGATGCTGCGGCGCATGGCGGCCATGAAGAATGCCGGCGTTCAGGTTGTGGTTCTGCTGGCGCTCTCGGACGACGGCGCTCCATCGTTCGATCACGACAATGCAGCGGCGCTGAGTGCCCTCGGGATTCCCGCGTTTGCGTGCACGCCGGACAAGTTTCCGGAACTGCTCGCGGTCGCTCTGGAACGCGGCGACGTGTCGGCCTGGGCGGATCAACTCGCACTCGAACAGCGCTGACTCGAACGGCACTGACTCAAACAGCCTCGAACAGCCTCAAACAGCACTGACCGGTCTGCTTCGAAGACCTGAGCACCGGGTACACCCGCACGATGGGTGACGGACAGGTTGCTGGTTCGACTACGCAGGCGGGTTCGGGGCTGGTTCTCACGGTGTTGGCGAGCAGCCAGTTCCTGATGACCCTGGACAGCTCGGTCATGAATGTTTCGATGGCGACCGTCGCCGAGGACGTCGGCACGAGTATCACCGGCATTCAAACCGCGATCACGCTGTACACCCTGGTCATGGCGACTCTGATGATCACGGGTAGCAAAGTCGGTTCGATGATGGGCCGTCGCCGAGCCTTCGCACTCGGCTTGGTCATCTACGGCGCTGGTTCTCTGACGACTGCGCTCGCTCCGAATCTCGTGGTCCTGTTGATCGGTTGGTCGTTCCTCGAAGGCGTCGGCGCGGCGCTCATCATGCCCGCGATCGTTGCGCTCGTCGCCACCAACTTCCCGGCGGAGAAGCGTCCGGCGGCCTACGGCCTCGTCGCTGCAGCAGGCGCGATAGCCGTGGCAGTGGGGCCGCTGATCGGCGGCGCGGCGACGACATTTGCGTCGTGGCGTTACGTGTTCGTCGGCGAAGTCGTGATCGTCGTCCTGATCTTGCTGGTGCTCAGCAAGGTGGTCGACGTCCCACCGTCGAAGTCGCGCCTCGACTACTTCGGTTCGATCCTGTCCGTGGTGGGACTGGGAATGATCGTCTTCGGTGTGCTGCGTTCGAGCGAGTGGGGCTGGGTGCAGGCCAAACCTGGCGGGCCGCAGCTGGTGGGGTTGTCTCCGGTGGTGTGGCTGCTGATCGTCGGGCTCCTTGTCGTTTACGGATTCCTGCGATGGGAGGGGCGCCTGGCCGCTGCGGGGAAGGAGCCTCTGCTCGATCCGGCGATGCTGAGAAACCGCGAACTCAGTGGCGGGCTGTCGATGTTCTTCGCGCAGTTTCTGGTGCAGGCGGGCGTGTTCTTCGCGGTTCCTTTGTTCTTGTCCGTAGTTCTGGAGCTCAGCGCTCTCGAGACCGGAATTCGCATCCTGCCGTTGTCGGCGGCGCTCGTCGTGGCGGCGATCGGTATTCCGAAGCTACGGCCTACCGCGAACCCGCGACGCGTGGTCCGAGTCGGATTGTTGGTCATGGTCGTCGGCATTCTGATGCTCGTGGCAGGCATGGACCCCGGCGCCAATGCGGCGATCGTGATGATTCCCATGCTGTTCATGGGTTTCGGCTTGGGGTGCCTGTCTTCGCAGCTCGGAGCCGTCACGGTGTCCTCGGTCCCGGACGAACGCAGCACCGAGGTCGGCGGGTTGCAGAACACCGCCACCAACCTCGGCGCTTCCTTGGGAACTGCCCTGATCGGATCGGTTCTCATTGCCACTCTCACGACGTCGGCGATCGCCGGAATCGAAGACAATCCGGCGGTTCCGACATCGGTGCAGCAGCAAGCGAGCACCGACATGGCCTCGGGGGTGCCGTTCCTGTCGACGACGCAACTCCGATCCGCTCTCAGTGACGCCGGCGTCGCCGAGTCCACGGCGGATGCGATCGTGGACGTGAACGAAGAAGCCAGGCTGGACGCGTTGCGTGTCGCTTTTGCCGTGGCAGCGCTGCTCGCAATCGCCGCGTTGTTCCCGACCGCTCGAATCCCCCGCGTCGCGGTCGGCGACAAACGTGGTTCGAGCTAAGAATCAGCAATCGCGGATCGACCTGGACGATCGACGGAACGACCTCTGGATATAGTGATCTGCGCACAATCGATTCGTCAGATGGCTACCGTTGTGAAGGAAACAAGCAGCGAGTCTGAAACACTGACGTTTCACCGGATAAGGGTTCGGTGGGGAGCCAGGGGAGGTTCGGATGGCCAGGCGAGCGGATTCGACGCCCGCTGATGGCGCCTGCGCTGGTGTCGGGATGCCTCACTGATGAACCGTCTGAGTCGATTGAGTCGATTGAGTCGGCAAGATCCTGCTTCGGAGACCGACTGCAACAGCCTGTTTCGCCGTCAGATCGACGAGGCTGCGGCCGTCGCGCCGTTCGCCAATCTTGCGTACATGGCGAGTTTGGTCGTGATTCTGACCTACACCGTCCCGCCCGGACGTCAGACGCTCAGGTGGTTGGGCGGCGCCCTCATCTTTCTTGTCCTCGCGAATTCGATTCGAGTATGGATACCGCTTCGCTGGCGACCGTCGAAGCACACACCGCGCTACGACTACGTGGGTCTGCTCGTCGAAGTGATCGTTGTCGCGACCCTAGACGTCGCACTTTTTGCCCTGCTCTTTCACGACATGGACGTCTTCCGCGACTTGGTTCTGATCGCGACGATGGCAGGAATCATGGGCGCCGGGACCGTGACGTTCTCCAGTCTGAGATCGGTGAGCCTGACCTGGATCTACATTCACGGCCTCGGCGTCTTCACTGTTCTCATCGTCCACGCCGAACCCCACTTTCGCGTACTTGCGATTCAGTTGTGCATCTACATGTTTGCGCTCACCGTAGGGGCGGTCTATCTGTCGGCCTCGTTCCAGAGACGTTGTCTCGCAGAGTTTCAGGCGGAATCCGAGCGTCAGACGGTGGCGTTGTTGCTCGACGGTTTCGAAGGCGGTTCCCGCGACTGGCTGTGGGAGTGCGACACCAACGGCCGGTTCTCCCACACCTCGGCACGTCTCGCCGAGGTCGCAGGTATGACGGTGGACGAGTTGCAGCAACTCACCTTCGGGCAACTCCTCACCAGACTCCAGATCGCGTCGAGTCCGGAGGGGCGTGCGGCCGCGGCCCAGATGATCGACAAACTCGAATCGAGTGCCCCCTTCCGGGACACCGTCGTGCCGGTGCATGTCGACGGTAGGCGGCGCTGGTGGTCTCTTTCCGGTAATCCACGGGTCCTCGAATCCGGCGTGATTCTGGGTTGGCGCGGTGTCGGTTCCGACATCACGGAGAGGTATGTCCACGAGCAGGAGATCCTTCGGCTTGCGGCCACCGACTCGTTGACCGGGTTGCCGAACCGTCGTGCGTTCGGTGTGGCGCTCGAGGAAGCGATCAATTCTCGGGCGCCGGACAAGCAGGTTCTCGTCGGGATTCTCGACCTCGACAATTTCAAATCGGTCAACGACACCCTTGGACATCCGATCGGGGACCAATTACTTCTCGAAGTCACGAAACGCCTGCGCAAGGTCGTAGGTTCGGACATGTGCTCGCGGATGGGCGGCGACGAATTCGGGCTGATCGTCTGCACGTCGTCGCGCGACGATCCCGGGGTGATCTTCGATCGGTACCTGGAAGTGCTGCACGAACCATTCTTCGTCGAAGGCAATCGAATAGAAGTGCGGGCCACGATCGGTTACTCCAGCGCGCCCGAGGATTCAACAGACGCCGACGGATTGGTGATGCTGGCGGATCTGGCTCTGTACGAAGCGAAGTCGACGGGGCGCAATCGAGTAGGCAAGTTCTCGCCGCTGCTGCGGGCGAGGGCATCGGCGCGGGCGACTGCGCTCCACGAGCTGGACAGAGGGATCGAGGAAGGGCAGTTCGATCTCCACTATCAGCCTCAAGTCGATACTCAGACCGGTGAAGTGGTGGCCTTCGAGGCTCTTCTACGGTGGAACCATCCCAGCCGCGGCCTCATCGGGCCCAGCCAGTTCATCTCGGTGGCGGAGGAAACCGGAATGATCATTCCCCTCGGTGCGCAGGCAATGGCGATGGCGACCGCGGCTGCTGCGGGTTGGCCGACCGGAATCGGCGTCTCGGTCAACGTTTCACCAGTGCAGTTGGTGTCGCGAGAGTTCGGTGCGATGGTGAAGAAAGCTCTGACGGATTCGGGCTTGGCTCCGCATCTGCTGCAGCTCGAAATCACCGAGACAGGTGTTGTGGACGATCGCGCGATCCGGGATCTCTACAAGCTGCGTGAGCTCGGGGTTACCGTCGCACTCGACGATTTCGGGACCGGCTATTCTTCCTTCGCCACGCTCCAGAGACTTCCAATCGACGTTCTCAAGATCGATCGCATGCTGGTCACCGACTCGGACGATCCGAAGATGTCCGTGGTGAAGTCCATCGTCGAATTGGCCGCGGCCCTCGGTATGAAATCGTTGGCCGAGGGCGTCGAGACCATCGAGCAGTTCCGCCGCGTTCAGTGGGTCGGGTGTGACCTGGTCCAGGGCTATCACATCAGCAAGGCTCTGACCGCTGAGCGGGTCGATGTGTATCTTGCCGCCACGGACACGGAAACCGGGCGCAGCGTCCACCCACTTACGTGGCTGTGAATCAGATCTGAGCCGAGCGGATCGTATTACCGCCTGCCGCTTTCGCTTGATACATCATCGAATCCGCGACATTTGTCGCCGCCAGGATTGCGGAAGCACCGCCGCTCCACGCCTTCGATTCGGCGGTCATCATCACAGCTCCGACGCTCACCGTTGTGGGGATCGCGTCGGAACAATCCGACAGTGCCGCGTTTATCCCTTCGATCAACAGGATTGTCGATTCGGGATCACCGGCAATGACAGCCAGATATTCTTCTCCGCCCGTACGAGCGATGATTCCGTGTTCGCCGAGATGTGTGCTCAATCGGTTCGCGGTTCTTCTGATGACATGATCGCCTTCGGCATGACCGTGAAGATCATTCACCGTCTTGAATTTGTCGATATCGACGACGACGAAAGCGAGAGACGAAGAATCGTCTCGGGTGCTCTCGAAGAGATCGCCGACTGCTCCCTCCAGTCCCCGACGGTTGAACAGGCCAGTGAGGGGATCCCGGTCCGAATACTGGGCATCGCGGTAGAGAGTGCGCCAGGTCAGGTGCGCAAAAATGGGAACGAGTGTGACAGCTCCGAAAAGAACGGTGCCACGGGCCAGAAGCGTCGTGATATCGACGTCGCCTTCTAGATAGGCAAGAACAAAAACGGTAGTCGTGATGGTCGTCGACCAAACGACATGAGCGACAAGCCACCTTGCGCTGACAAAAAGAGTCGCAAAGGTTCCGGTGACGGCGAAGACGGTGCAACCGAACGTCGCGGACGAGCGATCCGGCACCAGAAGGACTGCGGCCGCGATCCCGAGATCTGCGAATATCCCGAAAGCAAGCAACCCCCGGCGTCCGGGGAATGGTTGTGTGAACCAGCATGCGGCGATTCCCACACACGTGCAGATCATGAAAATCGAAAGTGCTTTGCCGGGTGTGGTCGGCGGCGTATCCGGGCCGATCAATTTGTAGAACGCGGAGAGTCCGAAGATGATCGTCATCATTCCGAGCAAGGTTCGGAAGATCGGGATGATTGCTCGGCCGGATCTCTGGTGCTTTATCCACTCGTAGTCGTGTGGTTCGTTGAACCATTCGTGAAGTGTTTGCCAAGAACTGTGCCCTTCGGAGGCGATGACAGGGCTCGGCATGCTGTCCATTTTGCCTTGGATTCAGGTAAAGAGAAAATCTGTGTTCGACCGGTTCTACCGGTTCGATTTTTTTCGGGGAAGAGGTTCTCTTATCGAGTCGAGCGCTTACTCGATGCTTGTTTCAAGCCTTCTTCGAACTGCTGTGTGCGTTGTTCGAGGCGGTCGCGAACGATACGACTTTTCGCGTACGAGACCTTCTCACGCTGTAAGCGACGCGGATGCCTCCCAGTACGACCCAGAGTGGGCGAAATTTCGTTGGGACGGATAGCCGGATTTCAGAATTCCAGTTATTTCGCGAAACTGGCGAGGAACCGCTGCAACAGTGGGTTGTAGATCTCGGGTGCTTCCCAGAACGCTGCATGCCCGACTCCCGGGATCACGTGATACGTGCCCTCCCAGAGATTCGCGAAGGTCAACGACGCGACATAGGACGTGTTCACGAACGGGTCCTCGGCGCCGTCGATCACCGCGAGAGGCACAGACGCCATTGCAACCAGAGCCTTCTGATCCGATTCGCGGCCGGCGCCGAATGCGTCGAACATGATCTTGCGAGCGCGCCCGTCCGTGCGTATCGCGGCGTCGAGGGCAGACTGCTCGAAGGGAACGGCGGTCATCCGTGCGTAGAGTTCGGCTTCCTGCGCGGTGATGACCTCGGTGCCGCCGATGGACAATCCGTCGCCGGCATTGAATGCGTCGCCGAGCGTCTCGGGATTTGCCGGTGGCGTACCGGTGATGACGATTCCGGTGAGCCCGGGGAATTTCGCGATCAACTCGAGGGCGATGTGTCCGCCGAGCGACCACCCGACGACAACCGCTCGTTCGACGCCGAGTTCGGCCAGAACATCGACGATGGCGTCGGCGTAACCGTTCTGCGTGTACGCGGCTTCGGGTTCGCTCGCGTCCTCGGAGTCGCCGTGGCCGAGCAGGTCCAGAGTGATCATGCGGTAGTCGCCCGCCCAGCCGGCGTCGACCTGATGACGGAAGATGGAGCGGCTGGCCGAGTTTCCGTGGATGAAGACAACCGGGAAACCATCGGTGGCACTGTCGTCGACTGCCATGACGCCATGCCGGGTTTCGATCTTGGTGGTTGTCATCGGAATCCTCATCGTTCGAAGTGCACGGTCAGCGGGTATCCACGCTACCGGGCATATGCGGCATAGAGTTCACCCGTGGACTTCGCATTGCGCTCGTGCAGTTGGCACGGTCACGAGACCTACGCTCCGGACGAACCTGAGCTGCGGGATCGACTACATGTGGAGACAGCGGTAGGACAGGCTTGGCGGTGCCTACGTTGCGGCAACTTCGTCCCGGGAGCGCCGCGAGCGTACGGGCCGGCGGACGCCGCTCCCGAGGTTCCGCGGGGACGGCTGCTTCGCGACCGGTTGATCATGCGACTTCTTGCCACCGAGAGAATGTTCCGCGCTCTGGGGTTGGTTCTTCTGGCGATCGGGGTGTTCAAACTCAGATCGTCGAAGGGGCGCGTCGAGGACGCCTTCGAGAACGAATTGCCGTTGATCAGACCATTGGCCCGCCAGCTGGGTTGGAACATCGACGATTCCAAACTGGTCCATCACATCGAGCAGGCGTTTTCGTTGTCGGCGACGACGCTCACCTGGATCGCGGTCGGTCTGTTGGTCTACGCGGGCCTGCAAGTGATCGAGGCCGTCGGGCTGTGGATGGTCAAACGCTGGGGCGAGTACTTCGCAGTGGTGGCGACCAGCTTGTTCCTGCCCCTCGAAATCTACGAATTGACCGAGAAGATCACGTGGTTGAGGGCCGGGCTGCTGCTGGTGAACGTCGCCGCCGTCGTGTGGCTGATCTGGAGCAAGCGGCTATTCGGTGTCCGCGGCGGCGGCGCGGCGTATCACGCCGAACATTCGGAGGAGAGCCTGCTGACGGTGGAGCGGGCCGCGGTCAAACAGGCTTCGTGAGACCGGCTTTCGACGCGGCGGCACCAGCCAGTGTTGCTGCCCCGATCGTGATCATGGCGGCGAGGAGGATGGCTGCGGGTTCACCGTCGCCCATCACCCCCAATTGAGTGCCCACCGTCACTGCGGCAACCGGTACTCCCAGTTGTGCGGCGGACAGCACGCCGAGGGGGAGCGGGAGACCGAGGGCGCGTATCGCGGCGTGAACCACGAGAGTTGCTCCGCCCAAGACCAATCCGAGCCAGATGGCGGACGGATGAGTGACGAGGTCGCGCAGATTGATCGCCGCTCCCAACCAGACGAAGAAGAGGGGCGCGAAGAAGCCGTCGGTGATCGCGAAGAGTTGTTTGGCGAGGCGGCGGGGTTCACCGATCGCGGCCAGGACCAGTCCGAAGGCGAAGCCCGCGAGCATGATCGACACGTGAGTGCTGGAGGCCAGCGCTGCCAGAGAAAAGAGGATCACCAGATTGATCCGGAGTTCGAGTGCAAACTTTCGTTTCTCCGAGAACTTGTGGAGCTTGCGCCAATGGCCGGACCGGTGGAAGGCTCGCAGTACGAAGAACAAGGCAACCGCACACGCCGCCACCGCCAATGCGCCGACACCGGCACGAGGGGCATTGTCCGGATCGATCACCAGAGGCAGCGCGACAATGCAGACGGTGTCCGCGATCGCGACCTGGGCAGTCATCTGCAGAACCGAGGTTCCACCGAGCCCCAGCGAATCGACGATGGGGAGAATCAACGCCGCGGACGACGACGCGATCAGGACCGCGTACAGCGCGGCGTGACCGGTGCCGAATGCCGTCGCCGCACCGTAGCCGGCAACCACCGACAGCAGTCCGACGACAACCGAGCGAACGGCACCCTTGCCGATTGCCGCACGAACTGCCGGATCGCGGACCGGGACGTGTGAGCCGGCCACCATCATCGTGAGCGCGAACCCGATATCGGCCAGGAACGTGAAAGTCTGGTCCGAAGAGTCGAGCAGCCCGAAACCGGTGACACCGAAGACGACGCCCGCGGCAAGTTCGCCGACCACCACGGGGACATGCCAACTGACGCGAGCGCCGAGCAGCGGACCGAGGATGCCGGCCAGCGCGACGAGGGCAAGGATGCCGAAGGTCATCGACGACCTACGGCGTCACTGTCGAGGGAGCGATCTTTGCAGGGATGCCGGTGTTCTCGTCCACGTGGTAGCTCGCACAGACACGGTGGTAGCCGTCGGCGATTTGCGCCGGTACTCCGGCGCGGAAGTCTCCCTGCACCAGCAGGATCGGAGACAGCGCGATCCCCTTGCGGATCTTCAACAGGTCGGCAGCAACGTGCGGGTTGTCGACCGGGAGCAGGGGTAGCCCGGCGGCCCGCAGGATGTCCTTGGCCTTCTTCGAGACCAGCGTCGCCGTCTTGAGGGCGTACACGAGAGCTTGGACCTGAACCGGTGTCGCGCCCAACTGGAGGTAATCGCGGGCCGCCGGGTAGTCGTGCTCGTCCGGCAGGTCCTTCCAGAGAACGGCAGGAGCCTTCTCGGCTACCTTCGGCTCTGCTGTCTTGGGAGCCTTCGGCTGGGCTGCCTTCGACGTTTTGCTCTTGGCCATCTGTGCTGTTTCCTTCAGTGTCGGTCCGCGAGTGGAGCTGGTGCAGAAATCGTGCACTATCAGCGCAGCAGGCACCACATCGGAGCTGTTTGGCCCCCTAGGCGGCGGGTAATCAGCAGACTGCGGGGGAACGAGCAGGAGGCGAAGCAATGAAGCGGATTCTCGCAGTGCTCGCAGCGCTGATCCTGGCGGTGTTCGCACTGACCGCGTGCAGTGACAACAACGATTCGTCGGACAACGATTCGGCCGATCACGACGGCATGGCGATGACCAGCATGGCGATGACCAGCATGCCGACCAGTATGTCGATGCCGAGCATGCCTCTGGGTATGTCGACGCCGGGAGCGTCGTCGATGGGAATCGTGATCAGCGGTTTCGGATATTCGACGCCGGAGTCGGTGATGCCCGGACAGGTACTGACCATTCAGAACAACGACACCGTCGAGCACTCGGTCACGTCCGATACCGCAGGGTTGTTCAACGAGGACATCGAAGCGGGTGAGACCGAAACCATCACGGTGCCGAACGAGCCTGGAACGTACACATTCCACTGCACCTACCATCCGAGTATGCGCGGCACCTTGACGGTCAAGTAGAGGTCGGCCCCGTCCGGCGTAGCTTTTGCTGCGGAAACTTCGGCGGCGCGCACCCGATCAGGCTGGTGGAGAACAGATCCGGGTGTACGGTTTTCAGGTGCGCCGGAGAATAGCGATCAGTGTCGTCACGCTCGTGGTTTGTGCCCTCGGCTTTTCGCCGCCGGCGCTCGCGGATTCACCGAACGGCTCGTATTCGTCACAGCTGCTGTACTTCTCGGTCGATGTCGGGCCTGAACTCTCGACTCCGTGCACCGTCGTCGGTGAACTTTTTGTTCCCGACGGCGTCGATGCGGACAACCCAGCGCCCGCGATCCTGACCACCAACGGGTTCGGTGGTTCGTACAAGGACCAGATTCCCGCGCTGCAGAACTTCGCCGAGAACGGGTATGTCGGACTGACCTATTCGGGATTGGGTTTCGGTGGCTCGAGTTGCAAGATCACACTCGATTCTCCCGCGTACGACGGCGTCGCCGCCTCCCAGTTGGTCAGCTTCCTCGGCGGCCAAGAAGGGATTGCCTTCACGGATCAGGCTCTGACGCAGCCCTATCCGGCGCTCACCGCGGTGGTACAGGACTCCGTCGATCACCTCGGTGCACCGTCGACGAACGACCCGCGGGTCGGAATGACGGGTGGCTCCTACGGCGGCGGGATTCAATTCGCCGCCGCGAGTGTCGATCCCCGTATCGACACGATCATCCCCATGATCACCTGGAACGATCTCTCGTATTCCTTGGCGCCCAACAGCAAGGGAATCATCTCCGGTGTGTCGACAGCGGAGCCGGGAGCAGCGAAGGTGCTCTTTGCATCGCTGCTCTTCGGCGCGGGCATCGCGAATCCCGGAGTGGACGGCTACATCGCAGATCCCGCACGGCTACCCGGCTGCCCGAACTACGTCCCTTACATGTGCAACGCGATCGCCGAGGCGGTGGTGACCGGCGACATCGGACCGCAGGTAGTGAGTGAGCTCCGAGCGTCGTCGGTCTCGTCGTTCGTCGACCGGATCAACATTCCAGTACTGCTTGCTCAGGGACAACAGGACACCCTGTTCGATCTGAACGAGGCAACCGCGACTTACGACGCGCTGAAGGATCGTGGCGTCGATGCCAAGATGATCTGGCATTCGTGGGGGCACAGCCACTTGGCCGCTGCGCCCGGCGAATTCAGCTTTTCCGCTCCCGACGAAGACGCGCAATACGAAACCGGTCGCTTCATGGACTGGTTCGATCACTACCTCAAGGACGAGAACACGGAGACGGGACCGGAATTCGCGTATTTCCGTAACTGGATCGACTACGAGGGAAACGCGGCGCCGGCATACGCGACGTCCGACACCGTCGATGTCGGGACCGCCCGCGCCTTCCATCTGTCCGCTGACGGGGGACTGCTGCCGGACGGCACGCCGGTGATACCTGGTCCGAAGACGATCGTCACGGCACCGGGTGGGCTGCCGACGGGCATAGAGCCGCTCAATATCAATCCGGCCGGAAACATTCCGAATGCACAGATTCCGGGAACCGAGGCGCTCTGGACCACTGCGCCGATGACCGAGGCGATGGACGTGGTGGGAGCCCCCACTGTGACGCTGCGTGTTGCGGCGCCCGGACAGCCGGTGGTGTTCGCGAAACTCTACGACGTGGCCCCGGACGGAACTTCCTCGCTGATCAACGGACTGATTGCGCCCATACGCATCAGTGATCCGTCCCAGCCGGTCCCGGTGACGATGCCGGCGATAGTGCATCGATTCGAGCCAGGGCATTCCGTGCGTCTCGCGATCACCGGTGGCGACATCAGTTTCCGTGGGGGACTGCAAGGTATGCCGGTGACGATCTTTGCCGACGGTTCCGGCCCCCTCGAACTTCCCGTCGTGAGCTGAAACACCGTGGGCTGAATTTCAGCGAGAAATGGTTCGACTGTCGCCGCGGAACTCGGCCACGACGGTGTCGCCGTTGCGAACGGTCACGTCGTAGATCCCACTTCGACCGCCTCGTGCCTTCTCGGTGGCGATCGCGGTCAAGGTGTCGCCCAGACGGGTCGGACGTAGAAATCGGATGTCCGCGCGCGCTGCAACGGCTGAATCCTCGTAGCCGTTGCAGGCGAGCGCAAACGCGGTGTCCGCGAGCAGGAAAACATAACCGCCGTGTGTGATTCCGTGACCGTTCACCATGGTTTCGCCCACGGTGACGGTCACGGTTGCGCTACCGGGCGCCAGCTCGGAAATCTCGATACCGAGTGCCTGCGACGCCTGGTCCGCGTCGAACATCTCTCTGGCGGTGATGCTTCCTGTACTCACGAGACAACTCCTGTGGGATCGGAGAATTGCAGGGGTCTAGAGGACCGAGACAACTTCCTGGACGTACATGTCGACTGTGCCGGTGGCAAAGTTTGCGACATCTTTTCCAGCGGCGCCCATCTCCGGGGACTTCAGGCCGCTCTGCATCGTCTCGAGATCGGGAAACACCAGGTTGGCGACGGCGTAGAAGACTGGATCGGAGCCGTCAAGCGTCGAGCACTTGCTGAACGTGAAGTCCGAGAGCCCTGGCACTGCGCTGGCGAGCGGGACGTGGATCTCGTTGTAGTACTTGTCGAAAGCCTCCGGATCGGTGGGGCGTCCGTAACATACTGCTACTCGATAGGCCATGTGCTTTCAATTCCCTTCGGGGCGAGTCTTGGCTACCAGAGTCAGGACGTCGTATGTCGCGACCGGATCGTTGTCCTGGTTCGTCACCACGGCATCCCAACGAACCTCACCGTAGTCGGCGCTGCTGCGAGGTGTGATGGTCTTGGCTGTGAGGGTGACCGTCAGGCTGTCTTCGGCTTTCACCGGGGTCAGGAACCTGAGGCTGTCCACGCCGAAGTTCGCGAGAACCGGGCCGGGAGCCGGGTCGACGAACAGACCGGCAGCGAGTGAGACAACCAGATAGCCGTGTGCGACGATGCCGCCGAACAGCGGGTTCGCCGCTGCGGCCACCGGATCGGTGTGTGCGTAGAAGGTGTCACCGGTGAACTCTGCAAAATGATCGATGTCTGCGAGTGTGACCTGGCGCGGACCGCCGACAACGGTGTCGCCGATCTTCAACTCGGCGAGACTCTTTCGGAATGGATGTTCGGATCCGGTCGTGCGCGCTGACCCGGTGAACCAGCGCTCGCCGACCGCGGTGAGCACGTCGGGTGTGCCCTGCACGGCCGTCCGCTGCATGTGGTGTAGAACTCCGCGGATGCCACCCAGCTCCTCACCGCCGCCGGCACGGCCCGGACCGCCGTGTACGAGGACTGGAAGGGGAGAGCCGTGGCCGGTGGATTCCTTGGCATCGTCGCGGTTCAGGACGAGCACTCTGCCGTGAAAAGCTGCGAGGCCCAGCACCAGTCGACGTGCGATGTCGGTGTCGGCAGTGACCACCGAGGCGACGAGGCTTCCCTCGCCACGGGCCGCGAGTTCGATCGCATGATCGATGCCGTCGTATCCGATGACGGTGCTGACGGGTCCGAAGGCCTCCAGCTCGTGTACCTCGTGCGCATTCTCTTCCGCCCGGAGAAGGACAGGGGAAAGGAAGGCCCCTGACTGGCCGTCGGCACCGACCACGTCGACGTTGTCCGGGTCTCCGAATACGATAGTTGCCGACTTCGTCAGACCGCGAATGGATTTCAAGACTTCATCGCGCTGCTCGATGCTGGCGAGCGCACCCATCGTGACGCCGTCGGCATCGGGGTGTCCCACGACCACTTTGTTCAGTCGCTCGGATGCGGCATCGACAACGGCGTCGACCAGCGAGACCGGCACCAGGGCGCGCCGGATCGCCGTGCACTTCTGACCCGCCTTGACTGTCATTTCGGTGGCGAGTTGTTTGACGTACAAATCGAATTCGGGCGTTCCTGGTACGGCGTCCTCGCCAAGGATCGACGCGTTGAGTGAATCGGCCTCGGCATTGAAATGGACGCCCTTGCCGACGACGTTCGGGTGAGCACGCAGCGTTGCGGCGGTGTCGGCGGATCCGGTGAATGCCACTGAGTCCTGCCCGCCGAGGTGATCGAGGAGGCCCCGTGCACTACCGGAGAGCAGTTGGACGGAACCCTCCGGGAGCAAGCCTGATTCGATGATGCGCCGGAAGACGAGTTCGGTGAGATATGCCGTGGAACTGGCAGGTTTGACGATGGACGGCACACCCGCGATGAATGCCGGTGCCAGCTTCTCCAGGAAACCCCACACCGGGAAATTGAAGGCGTTGATCTGTACGGCGACGCCGCGGCGTGACGTATAGATGTGTTGCCCGAGGAAAGTTCCGCCCTTGCCCAGAGCTTCGACGTTTCCATCCAGAAAGACTGTGCTGTCGGGCAATTCGCGCCGAGCCTTGCTCGCGTAGCTCAGCAGGGTTCCGAATCCACCGTCGATGTCCACGCCGGAATCTCGCGTCGTCGCGCCGGTGGCAGTGGAGAGTGCGTAGAACTCGGCTTTTCCTGCCATCAACGTGAGGGCGAGAGCCTTGAGCGCGCCGGCACGTTCATGGAAGGTCATCGCAGACAGTGCAGGCCCGCCGACCTCGCGTGCGTACGTAACCATCTCGGCGAGGTCGACGCCGGTTGCGGAGATCCGGGCCACCTCTGATCCGTCCACTGCGCTCGGCAACGGGGTACCTGCGTCCGGTGCGGCGTACCAGCGACCGGCTACATAGCTTTCCAACAGTCTGCTCACGATAACTCCATCTCACCGTACGTTCGGTCGGTAATTACGATCGCCCGGTAACGCCGCGTTGTCAAGGATTCGGCAGAACTGCCTGGAATCAGGCCTTGCGAAGTCCGTCGAAAGTGACGGCGACGACCGCGTCGGCAATGTCGGAGACGGACTCGCCCGCTCGGGGTTTGTACCACTCGATCAGTGAGTTGACGGTGCCGAACATCAGCTTGCTGGCGAGGGCCGGTTCGATGTCCGGGCGCAGGTCTCCCTCCGCTGCGGCGGACGAGACGAGGCCTCCGACAAAGTTGTCGAATTCGCGTCGACGGGCGAGTGCGGCCCGCTCGACCGTCGTGTTGCCGCGGACGCGCAGGAGCAGGGTGACGTACGGAAGCTCTGCGACCAGCACCTCTACGCTGCGCCGGACCAGGTATTCGAGCCGGTCGATGTACGGACCGGTGGTGGCGCCTTCTTCGGTCGTGACCGCAAACAGGGCGTTGAGTGCACGCGAAAGTGCGAGTTCGAGAAGTTCCGACTTGCCGGACACGTGGTGGTAGATCGAGGACTTCGTGATGCCGAGCTTCTTGGCGAGCACCTCCATGCTGGCGCCGTCGTAGCCCTTGTCGTTGAACACCTTTACAGCCACGGCTAAGAGCGAATCGAGGTCGTAGCCGGGACGTCCGGGGAGGCCGGTGCGTCGAGTGGGGCGTGCCGTAGTCATGCCCCCATCTTCTCAGTTCGGGCAAAGCTGTGCACCAACCTCGTTTTCACCCTTGCCAAACGACCGAATGTTCGGTTATTAATGTAAGAGAGCGAGAAGGAGCGAATGTGAACACCCTGCACGTGGACGAGCGCGAGGATCGCGTCGTGGTCACCCTCGACAGGCCCGCGCAACGCAACGCGATCAACGCGGAAATGATCGACGAACTGCATCAGGTTTGTGGACGCCTCGAACGGGATCCGAAGCTGCTCCTGCTTGCCGGGCGCGGAGACCACTTCGCGGGCGGCGCTGACATCGCGGAGCTCCGAGCGCGCGGACGAGAGGAAGCGTTTGCGGGTATCAACCGGACCCTGTTCGACCGTATCGGAAAGCTCCCGCTGCCCACCGTGGCCGCCGTGAGCGGCTATGCGCTCGGCGGCGGGGCAGAGTTGACCTACGCCTGTGACATTCGCGTCGCGACAACGACGGCGGTCTTCGGTAATCCCGAGCCCAATCTCGGCATAATGGCAGCCGCCGGCGCCAGCTATCGGCTGCCGAAGCTCGTCGGAGTCTCGATCGCGAAGCAAGTGCTCCTCGGTGCCAGGAACCTCGACGCCGAGCAGGCGCTACGAGCGGGCCTGGTTGTCGAGGTGACCGAACCGAACTGCCATGTCGACGCAGCGCATCGGCTGCTCGACCGTATTTCCCGACTGTCCCCGCTGGCACTGCGATTGACGAAGATCATCGTCGACGCGCCGGGATCGCATCCGTTTGCCGACGACATCGCCCAAGCCGTCCTGTTCGAGAGTTCGGACAAGCGTGATCGCATGACGGCCTTCCTGGAGAAGAAATCATGACTGAAGCAGTTGCACCGAAGACCGTCGGAGTCATCGGCGGTGGACGTATGGGTGCAGGTATCGCCCAGGTGTTCGCCGGTCTCGGCGGGGCGGTCACCATCGCGGAGAGCGGCGACGCCGAGGCAGCGTTACAGCGTGTTTCCACCGGCCTCGACCGCGCCCACGAGCGAGGGAAACTCGGCGACCAGGATCCCGCGACGGTCCTCGCGCGCGTGAGCGTCGTAGGCGCAGTGAGCTCCTTACCCCCGTCGCTCGACCTGATCGTCGAGGCGGTCCCGGAAATTGCGGCCCTCAAGGTCGAGGTGCTCGCCGCTGCGGAAACCGTTGCCGGAGAACGCACCGTGATCGCCAGCAACACCAGTTCCATGTCGATCGCCGAACTCGGCGCAGCGCTGACGGATCCGAGCCGGTTCATCGGTATGCACTTCTTCAATCCAGTCCCGGCGTCGCTGTTGGTCGAGATCGTCCGGGCGCCTCAGACCCGCCCCGAGGTTGTCGACTCGGTACGGGCATGGGTGTCGATGCTCGGCAAGGCCGAGGTGCTCGTCAACGACTCACCTGGTTTTGCAACCAGCCGGCTTGGCGTCGGTCTCGGGCTCGAAGCCATCCGCATGCTCGAAGAAGGTGTGGCGGACGCGGAATCGATCGACCGGGCCATGGAATTGGGGTATCGGCATCCGATGGGGCCGCTGCGTTCGACAGATCTGGTCGGGTTGGATGTGCGGCTGGCGATCGCCGAACACCTCGCGAGCACTCTCGGTGATCGATTTACACCTCCAGCATTGTTGCGAGAGAAGGTGGCTCGCGGCGAGTTGGGGCACAAGACGGGACAGGGTTTTCACACATGGAGCTGAACCGAACTGCCTGCGAAAGGAACATCGATGACTGACGTGATCCGCTTGGAGATCGAGCGAGGTTTGGCGACAATTACTCTCGACCGACCTGAGGCCGCCAATGCCGTTAACGGCGAAATGAAGTCTCAGCTGCTCGAAACATTGCTGCAGGTCCGCGCGGACGCAGAGGTTCGAGCGGTGTTGATTCTCGCCGAAGGCAAGAACTTCTGCGTCGGTCAGGATCTGGGCGAGCACGCCGCAGCATTGGATGCTGATCCGGCGCACGCGATGGATACCGTCGCCGCGCACTACAACCCCATCGTCACGGCGCTGTCGACGCTCTCTGTCCCGGTAGTGGTGGGTATCGGTGGGGCCTGCGTCGGGGCCGGGTTGGGGATCGCGTTGGCCGGAGACATCCGTGTCGTGGGGGCTCGCGCGAGCTTTGCGACGGCATTCACCGGCATCGGTCTGGCCAGTGACTCCGGGCTCAGTCATGCGCTCGTGCACGCGCTCGGACCTAGCCGTGCCAGTGGCCTGATGTTGCTCGGCGACAAGTTCGACGCGCAGAGCGCACTGGAGTGGGGCTTGGTTCATCGCGTGGTGGCCGACGAGGACGTCGCAGCTGAGGCTCGGGTACTTGCCCGTCGACTTGCCGACGGACCCACCGCGGCCTTCGCTCACGTGAAATCGCTGATCCGTGCCGTTGCTCCTGGGCTTTCCCAGGCGCTGGAGGCGGAGGCGAACGCGCAGGTGGAGCTGGGTTCCACGGCAGATCATCAAGGCGCGGTCACGGCTTTCCTGTCGAAGCAGAAGCCGGTTTTCGAGGGCCGCTGATTTCTGGTGGGTCGAAAGATTCTCTTGTGCGCTGGGACACCTCGGTGCATACTAGTTACCAACCGATCATTCGGTAATAAAAGGTAGGTACGATGACCAACGTGGAAGCTCCACAAGACCTGCAGAACCTGTTCGACGAGACGATCGCGGCAGACCAGCGCATCGAGCCTCGCGACTGGATGCCGGACGGCTACCGCAAGACTCTGATTCGTCAGGTTGCCCAGCATGCCCACTCCGAGATCATCGGAATGCAGCCCGAGGGAAACTGGCTCACCCGTGCGCCTTCGTTGCGACGCAAGGCGATCTTGATGGCGAAGGTCCAGGACGAGGCCGGGCACGGTCTGTATCTCTACTCCGCGGCCGAGACGCTCGGTGCCGATCGTGGCGATCTGACCACCAAACTGATCGAGGGAAAGCAGAAGTACTCCTCGATCTTCAACTATCCGACGCTGACCTACGCCGACGTGGGTGTGATCGGCTGGCTGGTCGACGGAGCCGCTATCTGCAATCAGGTTCCGCTGTGCCGCAGCTCCTTCGGGCCGTATGCGCGCGCGATGATCCGGGTATGCAAGGAGGAATCGTTCCATCAGCGGCAAGGCTTCGAGTTGTTGGCGACGATGATGCGCGGCACGGAAGCTCAACGTGCGATGGTGCAGGAAGCCGTCGACCGATGGTGGTGGCCCGCTCTGATGATGTTCGGACCGCCGGACGACGAATCGCCGAACACCGAGCAGTCGATGAAGTGGCGCATCAAGCGGCACACGAACGACGAACTGCGGCAGCGATTCGTGGACATGTCGATACCGCAGGCCGAGATACTCGGTGTGACCTTCCCTGATCCCGACCTGCGCTGGAACCCCGAGCGTGGCGCACACGATTTCGGCGAGCCGGACTGGAGCGAATTCATGGATGTGGTCCGCGGCAACGGAGCGGCGAGCGTCGAGCGGATCACCAATCGGAAAGCCGCACACGACAACGGGGCCTGGGTTCGCGACGCCGCCTACGCCTTTGCACAGCGCGAGAGACTCGCGCACGATCGCACGACTGGGGAAACATCATGAGCGAGAACGATCAGGTACAGGGCGATCAGGTGCGGGGCGAATGGCCTTTGTACGAGGTATTTCTGAGGGGAAAGCGCGGACTGAACCACGTGCATGTCGGATCCCTGCGCGCGGCAGACGACCAGATGGCGCTACGCCACGCGCGCGACGTCTACACCAGACGTAACGAAGGCGTGAGTATCTGGGTCGTGCCATCCGCGAAAATCGTGGCTTCGAGTCCGGCAGAAAAGGATCCGTTCTTCGCGCCGAGCGGCGACAAGGTCTACCGGCACCCGACCTTCTACGACATTCCGGACTCCGTTCCGCACATGTGAGAATCACTTCGACTTCGAGGACCAACAGATGAACGATCACGACAGTGCCTACGACGGCCTGGTCGACGGTGACGGCCACGGTCAGTGGGCGTTCGGAACAAGCTTCGACGACCCCCTCGCCGGAGTCGACACCACGGTGCCCGGCGATGTCGATCTCGGTGCGCTGGCGCGCTACTGCCTCATGCTTGGCGACGACGCGCTCGTCAGTTCGCAACGACTCGCCGAATGGTCTACGCGAGCACCGGAACTCGAAGAAGAGGTAGCTCTCGCCAACGTCGGCCTGGACTTGATCGGGCAGGCCAGGCTGCTGCTGGCTCGCGCGGCAGCAGCCGATTCCACTGTGGTTCCGTTCATCTCGGATACGTCGCCGGTGCCGGCCGAAGATGCGCTCGCCTTCTTTCGTGATCAGTTCGGGTTCCGCAACGTGAGACTGGTGGAACTCGCCAACGGCGACTTCGCGCACACGGTCGTTCGGCTACTCGTGTTCTCGACCTGGCGGCTGGCGCTGTTCGATCGGCTGCGCATGTCGCGCGATCCGGTTCTCGCAGCTGTGGCGAACAAAGGTGTCAAGGAACTGACCTATCACCGCGACTACGCGGCAAGATGGGTCGTCACCTTGGGCGCCGGCACGGCAGAATCCAAGCGTCGGACGGCCGACGCCCTGCTCGAGATCTTCCCGTTCGTGGACGAACTCTTTGTTCCCACCCAGGACGAACTCGTTTTGGCAGAAGTTGGCGTCGGAGTGGATCCGCGTACTGTTCGGCCGGAGTTCGACGCTGTTCTTGCCCAGGTCCTCCATGCGGCCGAAATGGAAGAGCCCCCTTCACGTTTCTCCGGTTTCGTCGGCGGCCGCGGTGGACGTGCCGGACTGCACACCGGGGCGCTGGGACTACTTCTTGCCGAAATGCAGAGCGTCGCTCGGGAGCACCCGGAAGGGGTGTGGTGACCGTGGCTGCCACCACCGTCTCTTCCGCGCAGGAGATCGTCGCCTCGGTGATGGATCCGGAGATGCCACTGCTTACTCTGGCCGACCTCGGCGTCATCCGATCGGTCGACGTCGAAGCGAACTTCGTCTGTGTGACAATCACTCCCACCTATTCTGGGTGTCCCGCAATGGCGACGATGCGAGACGACATCGAGCACAAGCTGAACGATGCGGGATACGGCAGCGTCCAGATCAAGACTCAACTGTCGCCGCCTTGGAGTTCGGATTGGATCAGCGAAGAGGGGCTCGCGAAACTTCGGACGGCTGGGTACTCGGTGCCGGGGGCAGCGCCGCGCCGCACCTCGGGGCCGATCGCATTGACCTTGACGGCCAAGCCCCGCGACATCCTCTGCCCCCAGTGCGGTTCGGCAAACACCAGACTGAGTTCGGAATTCGGTGCGACCCTGTGCAAAGCGCTGTATCGCTGCCTCGACTGCCTCGAGCCGTTCGATCACGTGAAGGAGATCTGAACAGATGAGTACCGCAACGACGAACCGGAACAAACCCTTTCACCCGTTGACGGTTGCCGGTGTCGAATCACTGTGCGACGACGCAGTTGCCGTCACCTTCGACGTGCCTGCCGATATCGCCGATCAATTCGATTTCGGCGCCGGGCAGTCACTGACACTGCGGCGGATGATCGACGGCGTCGAACACCGGCGTTCCTACTCGATCTGTGCACCGGTAGGGGCGTCTCCACGTGTGGGGGTTCGCGAAGTAGCAGACGGACTCTTCTCCACCTGGTTGGTGCGCGACGTCAAGGCCGGGGATCAAATCGACGTCCAGGGCCCCTCGGGCAATTTTGTCGCCGATCCGGCATTGGGTGGACGGCACGTTCTGATCGCGGCGGGCTCTGGCATCACGCCTATGCTTTCCATCGCTGCAACACTTTTGGCGAACCCCGAGGCCGACGTCACCCTGCTGTACGGGAACAGGCGTACTCGTTCGGTGATGTTCGCCGAAGAAATCGCCGACCTGAAGGACCGGTACGGTGCACGCCTGGACGTCATTCACGTTCTCTCTCGCGAGCCGCGGGAGGTCGAGTTGTTCTCGGGCCGTCTCGACGCCGACCGGTTGCGTGAGATCTTCACCTCTCTCGTGCCGTGCGACCAAGTCGACGGCTTCTGGTTGTGTGGCCCCTTCGGGATGGTCAACGACGCCCAGGAAGTGCTGGTCGGCTTGGGAATTGCCAAGGATCGCATCCATCACGAGCTGTTCTACGTCGACGACGTCGCTCCGCCGGTCGCAGTGCATCGTGAGCGCGGAATTGCCGGACCGAGCAGCGAGGTGACTATTACTCTCGACGGTCGATCGACCACCGCGACGTTGCCACGCGACCAGTCGATTCTCGATGCGGCTGAACAGTACCGCTCGGATCTGCCCTTTGCCTGCAAGGGCGGAGTGTGCGGAACCTGCCGCGCCAAGGTCACCTGCGGTGATGTCGAGATGCGCAGGAACTACGCACTCGAAGACTACGAAGTCGACGCGGGTTTCGTGCTGACCTGCCAGACCTTTCCTGTCGGTGAACAGATAACAGTCGATTTCGACGCCTGACCGCCCGCACAGCGCCCTCACTGAGCCCACCGGAGACAATCATGACCGAACTCGCCACTGCTACTTCGCAAGAAATCGAATTTGCCAGCCGGGACCGCATTTCGACGCTCCAACTCGAGCGGATGCAATGGTCACTGATGCACGCATACACCAATGTTCCGCACTACCGCAAAGCTTTCGACGACGCCGGCGTCCACCCGAGCGACTTGAAGGATCTGAGCGATCTCGCGAAGTTCCCCTTCACCACCAAAGCGGATCTGCGTGAGAACTATCCGTTCAAGATGTTTGCGGTGCCCCAGGACAAGGTCTCGCGAATTCACGCGTCTTCGGGGACCACCGGCCGCCCGACGGTGGTGGGGTACACGAGCAACGACCTGAACAACTGGGCCGATCTCATCGCGCGCAGTCTCTCGGCCGGCGGCGTGCGGTCTTCGGACAAGGTGCACGTGGCTTACGGGTACGGTCTGTTCACCGGCGGGTTGGGAGCACACTACGGTGCGGAGCGTTTGGGCTGCACGGTCATTCCCATGTCCGGTGGCATGACCGAGCGGCAGATCCAACTGATCGAGGACTTCGAACCCGACGCGATCATGGTGACGCCGTCGTACATGTTGACCATCGTGGATGCGATGATCAAGAAGGGTATTGATCCTTCGAAAACCTCGCTGCGGGTTGGAGTTTTCGGAGCGGAGCCGTGGACCGAACAGATGCGTACCGAGCTCGAACAACAACTCGACATGCACGCCGTCGACATCTACGGACTCTCCGAGATCATGGGCCCGGGCGTGGCAATGGAATGTGTGGAAACCAAAGACGGGCTCCATATCTGGGAAGACCACTTCTACCCGGAGATCATCGACCCGGTCACGGGTGAGGTGCTGCCGGACGGAGAGGAAGGTGAGCTCGTTTTCACCTCGCTCACCAAGGAAGCGCTGCCTATCATTCGCTACCGAACCAGGGACCTGACCCGTCTGTTGCCCGGGACGGCGCGCTCGATGCGACGGATGCAGAAGGTCACCGGCCGGACCGACGACATGATCATCCTGCGTGGGGTCAATCTGTTCCCCACACAGATCGAAGAACTGATCCTGACGGTCCCCGCCCTCGCGCCTCAATTCCAGTGTGTGCTGGAGCGTCCGGGTCGTATGGACACCCTGACAGTTCGCGTCGAGGCTCGCCCAGACGCGGCAATTTCGGACCATGCGGCAGCGTCGTCTGCATTGCAGAAGCTGGTGAAGAACAAGATCGGTGTCACGGTCGAGGTAAACGTTCTCGAACCCGGCGGACTCGAACGCTCGATCGGTAAAGCGCGTCGGCTGATCGACCAACGCCCGAAGGACTGAAATTACTCCAGGGCCATGCGGGTGGCGAAGATTCCGAGAATGCCACCAGCTAGCCACTTCTGAGCCCGCATCCACACCGGGCGTGCCACGAGGAAGGTCGACACGGCCGCCGCACAGCACACGATCAACGCGTTGACGGTGACTGCGACCAGGATCTGCACGCCGCCGAGTACGAGTGCCTGTTGCCAGACCGGGCCCGCAGTGGGATCGACGAACTGGGGGATCAGGGCCGCGTACATCAGCGCAATCTTGGGATTGAGCAGATTGGTGGTCAACCCCATCCCGAACAGACGGCCGCTACCGTGGCGGTCGACTTCGCCCACCTCGAAGGCGGACTTCCCACCTGGTCGGAGCGTAGACCAGGCGAGATAGGCCAGATACAGGGCGCCGCCGATTTTCACCGCGGTGAACACCGTGGGTACGGCGAAGAGAACCGCTGTCAGTCCAGCGCACGTGGCGGCGAGGTAGACCAGGAAACCGGTTGCGACTCCGCCGAGCGAGATCAAGCCTGCCCGGCGGCCCTGGCTGATGCTGCGTGACACCAGGTAGATCATGTTGGGGCCCGGTGTCAGAACCATCGCCAGGGCTATCAGCGCGACTCCCGTCATCGACGCTGACGTGATCATGTCGGTCTCCCACTACTCGGTACGTATGTTTCGTCGAGTACACAAGGGATTACCGTGGCGCGCCAAGGTCCAGTTCGCAGGCAGTGGTCCGCTCAGGTGTTGGCCCAGCTGTCGGGCCCGAAGACCTCGTAGTGGATATTCTTTGCCGGAACATCCCTTTCGAGCAACGATGCGCGCATCGCCAACATGAACGGCATCGGCCCGCAGAGGAAGGCTTGGGTATCGGGCTCCACTGCAATGTCTTGCAAATCCGCCCGTCCTTCGTGAACCGATCCGAACGCCACGTGCGTGCCGAGATCCTCGTACCAACGATGCAAAGTTGCGGCGGGAATCTTGTCGACGAGTGTGCTGAGTTCTGCTCGGTGCGCATGATCGGCGATGGATCGATCCGCATGAATGACAGAGACCGAACGCTCGGCGCCGGTGTCCACGAGATGATTGAGCATCCCGATCATCGGTGTGCAACCGATTCCGGCCGATGCGAGTAGGAGAGGTGAGTTGTCATCCGGCATGGTGAGATCACCGAAAGGCGTGGTGACGGAGAGTTCCTGCCCTTCGAATACGTTGTTGTAGAGGAAGTTCGACACTTCGCCATCAGGAGTGCCGGAGATTCGCTTGACGCTGATCCGCCAGTCTGCGCTGCTCGGTATCGAACACAGGCTGTATTGGCGGATCTGGCGAGCGCCGTCGGGCAGCGTAACCCCGACCGAAAGATACTGTCCGGGTGCGAAGGTGGGGAGTGCACTGCCGTCTAGCGAAGTGAGCGTCAGGGAGACGGTATCGGCGGACTGAAGAACTCGTTCGCTGATCCTGACCGTGCGCCAGACGTCACCGGCGTCGACGCCGGCGAGTTGGTAGAGGCCACGCTCCATCGTGATGAGGGTTTCCGCCATCAGCCAGTAGACTTCGTCCCAGGCTGCTGCGACGTCGGGAGTGACTGCATCGCCTAGTATTTCGACGATCGCGGCAAAGAGGTGTTCGTGCACGATTGCGTACTGGTCGGGCGTGATTCCCAGCGACGCGTGCTTGTGCGCGATGCGTGAGAGTATGAGATCGACCTTGGCGCTGTCCGGCTCGAGCTGAAGCGTCGCGAATGCCGCGATGGCGCCGGCGAGAGCCTTCTGCTGTTCGCCCTGTTTCTGATTGCCGCGATTGAACAAATCACGTTCGAGTTCAGGATGTGCGTCGAACATCCTGCGGTAGAACAGGGTTGTGATATCGCCGATGGCGGCGCCGACCACGGGAAGGGTGGCGCGAATGACCTCGGTTGACTGTGGGGAAAGCATGAGCTGCTCCGTTCGGTCGAAATTGACGTTGATCAGCTTGCTTCGTCGCTCCGAGTGGTGAGGCGAAGCAGAACAGTTTTGGACGGCTGCCGGATGACGTCTTCGATCGTGACCGCGTCGAGCGAGACGAAAAACGCTTCCTGCGCTTCTCGCAAAGCGCTCCGAAGGAGGCAGCCGCCGCGCAGTGGGCACGGTTTGTCGCCTTCGCAGTCGACGACTTCACCCGACCCTTCGAGGCGTCTGGCCAGCCAGCCGATGGTGGCGGTGCGGCCGAGTTCGGTGATGGAAAGCCCACCGCCGCGACCACGCCTGGTTGTGACGATGCCCAACTCGCCGAGCCGCGTAACCACCTTGGTGGCATGGGAGTACGACACGTTGAGCTGCTGCGCAATTACCCGGGTACTGGGGGAGGCATCGGCGTCGAGTACGGCCAACCGCATGACGACGCGCAATCCCAGATCGGTGAACTGCGTCAGTTGCATGACCTGAACCTACATAATTCGCATCTGAGATGACTATTTATGTGAGGGGGATCTCGAGGTGCCCCAACCAGGGCGAACGGTACGTTCGGCGCCTCCAGTGCGCTGAACGTGCCGTTCGCTCAGAGGCGGGCGGCCGAACCCCCGGCAACGACGCCGAGAAAGTGGGGTGCTCGCCAACCCCGCGCCGCAAAGTCGCGGCTCACCGAAGCGATGACCTCCGCATGACTTCCTTCCGGAACCAACGCGATGGCCGAACCTCCGAATCCGCCGCCGGTCATCCGCGCACCGATCGCGCCGCCGCGTCGTGCTGCGGCAACGGCGACGTCGAGTTCTTCACACGAGACCTCGAAGTCGTCGCGCAACGACGCGTGAGAATTGTCGAACAGCTCGCCGACGTCGCTGAATCTGTTGCTGCGCAGAAGCTCTGCGGTCTTCCGTGTCCGTTCGATCTCGGTCACGACGTGCCGTGCCCGCGCCCGGAGGATCGGGTCTCGCACTGTCTCGGCTTGGTCTGCAGAAGCCTCTCGCAAGCTGCCGACGCCGAGAGCTGCTGCTGCATCGACGCATTGAGAGCGTCGCAACCCGTACTGTCCGTCTGCGAGCGAGTGTTTGACCCGAGTGTCGATGACGATCAGTTCGTACCCCGCACCGTGGAGTTCGAAAGGGATGGGTTCGGTGGATCCGTCCAGGCAGTCCAACAGGAGCGCGGTCGAGGGTCGGGCAAAGAGGGCAATGGTTTGATCCATCCCGCCGGTCGGTGCGCCGACGCCGTTCTCCGCCTGGATGCATATCTGTACCAGCTCTTCGCGGGTGAATGGTGAATCGTGAAGTTCATTGACGGCCAACGCAACCGAACAGGTGAGGGCGGCGGAACTCGACAGCCCGGCCCCGACCGGTACCGACGAGTCGACTGCCAGATCGATTCCTCCGAGCGGGAGGCCTCGGCGCGCAAGAGACCACAGAACGGCTGTGGGGTAGGCGGCCCATCCTGCTGCGATGTCGCCGATGGGCCCGGTGTATGTCTCGTCGGATTGCCGACTGTGCACGCGGACGACCCCGTCGCTGCGCAGTGCGACGGCAACCAGCGTTCGCTGCTCGAGAGCGACCGGTAGGCACAATCCACCGTTGTAGTCCGTGTGTTCACCGATCAGGTTGACTCGACCGGGTGCCGCCCAGGCTCCGGTTGCCGGATAGCCATAGGAGTCGCGAAACTGTTGGAGCATAGATGGTTTCGAGACGGTATCCACTATTTCAACTCCCGTAGGCGGGCCGCGACTGCCTCGGGAATGGTGTCGTTCACCCAGGCGCCCATGGCGGACTCGGACCCGGCGAGGTATTTGAGCTTGCCTGGTGCGCGCAAGATCGAGAACAGCTGAAGATGCAGTCGACCCAGAGGTCGGTCGATGCGGACGGGAGCTTGGTGCCAGGCCGCGATGTACGGTACCCGATCGACGCCCGGATAGAAGCGATCGATACGGCGCAGGAGATCTTGGTAAACGACCGCAAGCTCTTCGCGCTCTTGGTCGTTCAACGAGGGAAGGTCCGGGACGTCTCGGTGCGGTGCCAGGTGAATCTCGATGGGCCATCGTGCGGCGGTCGGGACGTAGGCGCTCCAGTGATCGCCGTCGTAGATCAACCGGGTCCCGTCCTCGCGCTCGAACGCCAGAACATCGGCGAGCAGTGAGCGACCGGTGCGCTCGAAGTGTTTGTCCGCCTGCGTCAACATCGATCGGGTGCGTGACGTGACATACGGGTATGCGTAGATCTGTCCGTGTGGATGGGTGAGTGTCACCCCGATCTCTTCGCCGCGGTTCTCGAAGCAGAACACCTGTTCCACAACCGGATCCGCCGACAACTCCTCGGTCCGAGAGATCCATGCACCCACAATCGTACGCATGCGTTCGAGTGGAAGCTCGGCGACGGACGCCGTGTGATCGCTTGAGAAACACATCACTTCGCAGTGGCCGACAGCTGGGCGATCACCCACACCGTCTCCGGGACCGTCAATGGCTTCCTCGGGTGCCGCGGCAAAGCTCGGAAACCGATTCTCGAACACCGCGACGTCGTAGTCTCCGTCGGGTATCTCTGTGGGCGTGCGGGTTTCGTTGGTCGGGCACAATGGACATTCGGCGGCGGAGGGGAGATGTGTCCGTGTCATGCGATGCGAAGCCATGGTGATCCACTCCCCGGTGAGAACGTCGAACCTCATCCGAGACGAGTGGTCGAGAGCCGGCAATTCGCGGGAATCTCGCGCAGAGTGGGCGCGGGTACGGCCGGCATCGTCGAAGTAGAAGATCTGGCGCCCGTCGGCGAGGGTACGACGGGTCGGATCCTGCTTGAGTGTCATGCGTCGACTTCCCATTCCAGAACACCCTTGCTGACAACGGGTTTCCACACTCCGATCGTGGATCCTGTTTCCAGTGCTGCGGCATGGGCGCCCAACATGACCGAGATGGACGCCCAGATCGGACCGCCGTTGTCAGTGGCGTCCGACGCATACTCGGTCACACAATGATGGAGTGCGCCGTTGCGTGTGTCCACGAAGTAGTGGTACTCGTCCAGTCCGGCAAAGGGAACGAACGAGGGGATGAACATGGTTGCGGCAGTGCCTGCGTCGCGTTGATCGTGTCGATCCATCTCGTCCTCGGCGTAGAGGTCCGGATTCTCGTAGATCGTCTCGTCCCACGTTTCGAGCAGAGTGAGACGAACTTCGGTTGCGACGTCGATGGGGTAGAAGAACTTGTCGGGAAGCACGCTGCCGAGAAAGAGCCCGGTCCGGTCGTCGTGGGTCAGGCTGCCGTTGTGCACCCGATACAGTTCGCGAAGTTCCTGGGGCCACGTGACGCCGGTCGACGCTTCGAATTCCTCGATAACGGCGTCACCGAGCCCTGGCTGAAACGCTGCAGCCGTCACCGGTGCGTGTGTACGGCACCACGCTTCGATTCGGCTCCATTCGTTTGCAACGCTCATGGGCTTTACGATACGTCCGAGTCAGGACCCGTGAATCAGGTACTGCAGTGTGTCCACGAGCTTTCGGTCCGAAGCCTCGGACTTTCGGCCGGTGATTCCCGATCGGAGAATTGCGGAACCCTCGAGCAGGCTCACGATGGTCTGCGCTGCCGCGCCCAGGTCCGCCGCATCCAGATCCGGTTGTGCACACGCAACAGCGCGCTCTACGTGTGCGATGTACTGCGCGTAGAAGTCTCGAACCACGACCGCCACTTCTTGGTCCGCCGCCGCAATGGCCCATACTTCGACGTACAGACGCACCGTGGCCTGGTCGTCCTGTTCTCCGAGCAGGACGCCGATGAAGTGTTCGGATTCCTCACGGGAAAGACTCTGATCAGTATCCGTGACGACGGCAAGGCGATCCAGTGAGCGGGTCAATGCCCGTGACATGACTGCGCGGATGAGATCTGCACGGGTGGGGTAGTAGTGCTGCAGGTGCCCCACCCGCACTCCGGCTGCGGCTGCGAAATCGCGCATCGCCGAGTTGGCATTGCCCTGTGTGGCGAGGACCTGTTCTGCTGCGTCGAGAAGTGCTTCCGCGCGGGCGGCGCCCTTGGAGGGGGTCATGCCCGCAATACTGCCACCCCGAAGCTCTCCAACTCGGAGACGGTGCGGCGCGGGTTCGGAAGCGACTCGGGGAAAGCGACTCCAGGCTGGGCATCGTCGGCCAAGGCTTGTCTGACGGCAAGTGCGCCGCCCACCGCGGTGAGGTGAGCTTGGCCCTGCGGGTCGACGATTGTTGCGCTTGTCGTGCCGCTCGGGCCGGTGACGTCGATGCGTACTTGCGCGCTCCCGCCCTTGCCAGGCGAGTACAGGAGTCCGCGTCGTAGCGGTGTGAAGCGGTCGCCGCGACCCCAACGGAACAGACCCACCTTCTTGGCGGCGAGCAGCGCAGTTGTGGATGCCTGCGAACTGAAACCTATTCGAGTGCTGGCAGTTTCGGCGCCCAGGGTCATGGGGAACGTGAATTGTTCCGGAGTGTCGATTCTTCCGACCTTGGTGCGCGATCCGGGGAAGTCGACCCAGCGTGTATCCGTCAACGGGCTGACGGTGATCGGGTTTCCTTGCTGCATCACCTCGAAATCCTGGCCGAGGCGATCAATGAAGTCGACGGAGTCGAGCCCGGCAATGTCGTTGACGTCGTAGCGAATCGAGACGTCGATCGTGCTCGCGCCACCCAGTTCCTCGGCCAGCGCTGCGGCGACGATATTGGTTACTCCGCCCATCCATCCAGACGACAGGTACACCGGTGCGCTCGGCGACTTCTGACCCGCCAGAGTGGCGGCGCGAGCGACGCGGGATGTCCAGCGGGTGATGTCCACGTAGGGAATTCCGGCCTCGACGGCGGCGGACAGAACACGATCGTGGGGATCGTTGACCGTCGACACGACCGCGCGTACGGACGCGTCGAAGGGCGTCGGGTCGAGGAGGTCCCAGCGGCGGACGGAAGCGCCGTGACGGCTGGCCAGTTCGTTGCCGCGCTCGGGGGTGCGTCCGGTGAGGAGTAGTGGGAAGTCGGGGGCGAGCAAGGCGGTCAGGGCGCTGCCTACGGTTCCGTATCCGCCTGCCACGAGGATCGGGCCGTCGGCTGAATACTGCAATGAATCGGTCATGCGCTCAACTCTAGGTCAAATGACCTAAAACGTCGAATGGAGTCTTTCCAGTGCTCAGTCCCGGTGTCGCACGATGTTGACGACGTTGCCGTCGGGTGCCCGGACGAGGAATCGGCGAACACCCCACTCTTCGGTCGTAATGGGGTGCACGATTTCGTAGCCGAGCCTTCGGGCCTCTTCGTAGGCGCCGTCGACGTCGTCCGTGTGGACGGAGATGACCGAGTCCTCGGCTGCAGTGGCGTCGTGCGTGACGAGTTGTACGTTCGCGCCGGTGTCGGGAGAGGTGTAGCGAGCGACCCACCCCATGTTGAACTCTTCGGTGCTCAGGCCGAGATAGTCGGAGTAGAAACTCTTGGCGGCTCCGACATCGGCGACTTTGAGATTGGCGGTGATGCGTCGTGCACGCATGTGGTTCTCCTACCCTCGGCAACAGATGTGCTCGATGATCGTCCGAAAGCGGAGTCATGTCGACTGTGCCGTCCGAAGATGCGGGCTACCTGGCTGATTCGATCTGTCACTGCGGATCGAACGAGCTCACAGTTCCCCACCGGGAGAAGGGAAGGACGATCAATTGAACCTTGCCGATGACATTGTCGATCGGCACCGTTCCACTGCGTTCGTCATCGAGATGGAAACGTGAATCCTTCGAATGGGCGCGGTTGTCGCCCATCACCCACAGGTTCCCGTCCGGAACGGTAATCGGACCGAAATATATTCCCTGACAGGGGATACCGTTACCTGAGATGCGATTGTCGACGTACGGCTCGGTCAGCGGCTTGTCGTTCACTCGAAGCCCCTCTTCCTCGGACAGGCACTGCACGGTTTGCCCACCGACCGCGCTTACCCGCTTCACGAGATCGTTCTCGTCCGGCGGGACCAAACCGACGATGGATCCGAGACCTTGAAGTGCCCGGACCACCGAGTTGTCCGATCGAATGGATTGATACTCGTCGTTCCAGGATTCGGGTCCCTTGAACACGACCACATCCCCAGGTTGCGGATCCCCGAATCTATAGCTGATCCGGTCGACAAAAATCTTGTCTCCCGTGCAGCCGGTGCATCCGTGAAGCGTCGGTTCCATGGACTCCGACGGGATCAGAAATATGCGTCCGACGAAGTTCTGGATGACAACACTCAGGACAAGTGCGACGACAACGAGGATGAGAATGTCACGCCACGGTGGACGTTTTCTCGGGTGATCAGCCGTCGTCGATTCAGTCGAGTCTTCGTGGGCGTCGGATTCCGTCACATTCCCGACAATAGATGGCGCAACCAGTCGGCGGCCCGATACCGACGTTCTCGATTCGAGGGTCTACTTTGTCGGCCGATTTGCTTCAGAATTGGATCACATCACCCACACGGATCTGGTCGGGATCGGCAATCCACGCATTCATGACCCAAACATCCTGCCAACGAATACCTTTCGCAGCGGCAAGGTTGAACAACGTATCGCCCTCGGAGACTGTTGCCGTGTTTCCCACTGTGCCAGGCTCGGCCGCGGCCGACGCTACCGGCGAGGGAGTCGGGGAGGTCGAATCATGGGTAGTGCCGCCCCAACCTAGGTAAGCACCGCATACCGGCCACGCGCCGATGCCCTGAGCTGACAGGGTTGCTTCCGCGGCCGCGACTTGATCGGCTGTCGACGCCAAGTCGGCGCGAGTCGGTGCACCTGCCGGTTTGTATGCATCCCACGTCGACTGCGTGAATTGAAGTCCGCCGTAGAAGCCGTTGCCGGTGTTGATGTTCCAGTCGCCGGAACTCTCGCACATGGCCACCTGCGACCAGTCGTGCGCACTGGCTACGCCGGTGTTGACGATTGCACCGCCGATTGTCAGAACGCCTGCTCCTGCGGCTATCGTGACGAATCGTTTGGTGTGTGAACGTTTGTTTTTCCGGTGGTTTCCCATGATATTTTCCTTGATCGGTCTGAGGGAATGCGATCTCGGCTAGGCGTGCGGCTCGAGTGTTCTGCTGCATATCGCGGTAGACGAAATCGTCAGTGCTGAAATGTGATTGAGGTGGACAGACTGCGAAGGCCTCGTCTCCAGATTGCAGTTCGGAGGCGTGACTAGATTCGCGGTCCCACACGCTTGCCGACAACGGCTCAATTACCCGGTTACATACCTGTTTTGCGGACCGATACAAAACGTCGGTGTACTCGGTGCTGAGCGGAAACAGGTAGTTGAACAGGCCATTCGACCCATGTGCAGACGAGCGCCGATTGGCATGCTGAAACAACACCGAAACAGAGTCTCTCCGAGATTCAAGCTTGCGGCACGCCGGCGCCTCCTGTTGATCGATTGGCGCACCCTTATGAGGGAGATGTGTCGCGCCCCGGGCCGCTGTCTGCGCCCCGGGATGAGCCCTCCTGCGGAATCCAGAGAATCGGATACCGCAGGAGGGCATTCTCTCGACCTTCGATTGACCGCACGAAAACCGGACGTTTGGGGGACAATGATCTGGGGCGATCACCTGGGGCGAGAAGTCGAGGAGATGTACATGTCCGAGGCCAAATCCGAAAGCACCGAGTCTCTCGCTGGAACGACACCGCCGGCAAAGACACCGCCGGCCAACACACCGCCGACGGAGCCGTCGAAACAATCGGTGCTCAGGCGGTACTACCCGGCTGCGGTGCCCGTCATCCTCGGCTTGATCATCTATTTCATGCCGGTTCCGGACGGTGTGGACCCCAAGGGCATACACATGCTCGGAATCTTCGTCGGCACCATCGTGGCGTTGATTTTGCAACCACTGCCGACGGGTTCGGTGGCGCTGGTGGGCCTGTCGATCGCCATGATCACCCAGACGGAGACGCCGACAGAAGCGTTGTCCGGCTTCAGTAACACCACGATCTGGCTGATCGTCGCGTCGTTCTTCATCGCCGAGGGCTTTCTGGTCACTGGGCTCGGCAAACGGGTTGCACTCATGTTCGTGACCAAACTCGGCAAGTCGAGCCTCGGATTGTCGTACGGAATGGCGTTGACGGACTTGATACTTGCTCCGGCGACACCGTCGAACACCGCCCGCGCCGGTGGCGTCGTCTATCCGATCATCGTCTCACTGAGCAAGTTGGAGGACTCCAATCCCGAGCCCGAGGACTCTCGCAAGAAGCTCGGAGCATATCTGCTGCTCACGTCGCTGCAAGTCAACGTCGTGACCTCCGCGATGTTCATCACCGCCATGGCGGGTAACCCCGTCGCCGTCGATGCGGCTGCCAAGATCGGCATCGACATCTCGTGGGGCAAATGGGCGCTGGCAGCATCGGTTCCGGGAATTGCGAGTCTCATCGCGATCCCGTGGGTGATGTCGAAGATCTTCCCGCCCACGATGTTGAAGACTCCGAAAGCGCCCGAGCAAGCCAGGGAGGAACTGCGCAAGGCAGGTCCGATCAGCCGCAACGAGAAGATCATGGCCGCCACCTTCGTTCTGCTGCTGGTGCTCTGGTGCCTGGGCTCGCAGCTCAACGTCAATGCCACTACAACAGCATTTGTCGGAATCGGCATCCTGTTGGTGACCAAGGTGCTGACGTGGAACAACCTGGTGCACGACACCGGGGCGTGGCAGACGCTCGTGTTCTTTGCCGTGCTGGTCGGTATGGCAAGCCATCTCGAAGAACTCGGCGTGATCTCGTGGATCGGAACCCAGGTCTCCTCGAGCGTCGACGGTTTGCCGTGGATCTGGGCTTTTGCGATCCTGACCTTGGTGTACTTCTACGCGCACTATCTGTTTGCGTCGAACACCGCGCAGATCGTCGCGATGTACGCGGTGTTTCTCGGCGCGGCGGTGGCAACCGGTGCACCGCCGCTGTTCTCAGCCCTGGTATTCGGCTTCATCGGCAGCCTGTTCGGCGGTATCTCGCACTACGCGTCCGGTCCGGCCGGAGTGATCTACGGTTCCGGATACATCAAGACCTCGGAATGGTTCCGTATCGGTTTCGTGATGAGCGTCGTGATCATCCTGATCTGGACGATCATCGGCGGCGCGTGGATGAAGCTGATCGGCGCCTGGTGAGGCTCAGTTGTCCTTGCGCCGCAATCCGAATCGGATCGATTCCTTGTTGACAGCGGCAATCGCGGTCAGCGGTATCTCCGCGGGACACACTTCTGCACATTCACCGTAGGTCGAGCACGGCCCGAAATCGGCCTCCATCTGGTGTGACATCGCTCGGGCCCGCTTGCCACGTTCGTTGCGGCCCTGCGTGACGAGGGACAGGTGGGTCAGTTTGGACCCGGTGAAGAGGTGCGCGGCACCGTTGGGGCAGGCTGCCACGCAAGCGCCGCAGCCGATGCACGCGGCGAAATCCAGTGCAGCTTCGGCACTTTGATGCGAGAGTGGCTGACTGTCCGCGTCCGGTGCAGTTCCCGCATTGACCGATACATAGCCACCGGCTTCGAGGACCCGGTCGAGAGCCGAACGATCGACCACGAGGTCGCGGACCACCGGAAAAGCGGCGGAGCGGAACGGTTCCAGTTTGATTCGGTCACCGTCGGAGAAGTTGCGCAGGTGCTGACGGCACGTGGGAGTGTTCGCAACCGGCCCATGGGGAACGTCGTCGACCGTGATGCCGCAGGACCCACAGATCCCTTCTCGGCAGTCGGAATCGAAGGCGATGGGTTCGTTGCCGCTCTCCACGAGTTGGTCGTTGAGTCGGTCGAGAAGTTCCAGCAGTGACATCTCCACTGTCGCGTCGTTTACTTGGTAGGTGTCGAATGCACCGGACGAGTCCGGTCCGGATTGGCGCCACACGTCCACGGTGATTTTCATACGTAGTTCCTCGTCTGCAGTGGAACAGCGGTGAAGGACAACGGCTCGTCGTGTCGAATGTGTCTGCCGTCCTTGGCGGTTTCCCACGCGGAGACGAAGCACCAGTCCTGATCGTTTCGCTGTGCTTCGCCGTCGGGAGTTTGATGTTCGGCCCGAAAGTGCGCTCCACAGGACTCGTCACGATCGAGAGCATCGACGCACATCAGTTCGGCGAGTTCGAGGAAATCGGCTACCCTGCCGGCCCTTTCCAGCTCCTGGTTGAACTGGTTTCCGCTGCCGGCGACTCGTAGGTTCGACCAGAAATCGCCTCGTAATGCTCGGATTTCGGAGATGGCCTTGGTCAAGCCTTCGGCCGTTCGGGTGACACCGCAACCCGCATAGAGGATCTCGCCCAGTTGTCGATGAAACCTGTCGGGGCCGTGTGTTCCGCCGACCGAGAGCAGCAGGTCCACCCGACCGCTCACGTCACTGAGCGTTGCCGTCACAGCGGGATCGGAAAGTTCGAGAGGTGCTGATCCGAGCAGCGGCGCAAGATAATTCGGAATCGCGTACGGGAGGGTGAACCAGCCGTCGACGCAGGCCGAGAGCAACGAATTGGCGCCGAGGCGGTTGGCCCCGTGGTATCCCCACCCTGCCTCGCCACCGACGAACAAGCCGGGGATGGAGGTCATCTGGTCGTAGTCGTTCCACAGTCCTCCCATGGTGAAGTGGGCTCCGGGGGCGATGCGCATCGGCACCGTATAGGGGTCTTCGCTGGTGGCGTCGCGATACATCGAGAACAGATTTCCGTATCTCTCCTCGATGGTCTTGCGGCCGAGCCGTGCCAATGCGTCGCGGAAATCCAGGTACACACTGTTTTTCAGAGGGCCGACGCCGTGACCGGAGTCGATTTGCTCGCGGGCGGCCCGTGAAGAGACGTCGCGGGGAGAGAGGTTCCCGAACGCCGGATATTTGCGCTCGAGGTAGTAGTCGCGCTCATTTTCGGGAATGTCGCCTGGTTCGCGATCGTCTCCGGGCTTGGCCGGTACCCAGATCCGGCCGTCGTTGCGTAGTGATTCGCTCATCAGAATGGTTTTCGACTGCCACTCGGAGTTGACGGGAAGTGCCGTCGGATGGAATTGGATGAACGAGGGTGAGGCAATCAGCGCGCCGCGTCGGTGCGCTCGCCATGCGGCGGTGGCGTTGGAGTTCTTCGCAAGTGTGGACTTGTGGAACACGGTGCCGTACCCACCGGAGGCCAGCACGACGGCATGGCCTGTGGTGGCGCCGATCTCACCGGTCACGAGATCGCGTGTGACTATCCCTTGTGCTCGGCCGTCCGAAACGATGAGATCGAGCATCTCGGTTCGGGTGTGGAGGTTGACCGTTCCGGCTGCGATCTGACGTTGCAGTGCCTGCGACGACGCTATCTGCAGCTGCTGGCCTGTCTGCCCGCGCGTGTAGTACGTGCGCGACACCTGTACGCCGCCGAAGGATCGGGTAGCGAGAGTGCCGCCGTACTCACGGGCGAACGGTGCTCCGATGGCATTCATGTGATCGATGACGCGTACGGATTCCTCTGCGAGTCGGAAGCAGTCGGCCTCGCGGCCGCGGAAATCGCCGCCCTTGACGGTGTCCTTCACGAAGCGGGCGAGACTGTCGTTGTCCACCTTTCGGGCACGAGCGGCGTTGATGCCGCCCTGCGCGGCGACGCTGTGTGCACGGCGCGGTGCATCGTGGAAGGTGAAGGATTCGACGTGGTAGCCCAGTTCACCAAGTGAGGCGGCGCAGGCCGCGCCGGCGAGTCCGGTACCGACGACGATGACCGTGAACTTGCGCCGGTTGAGCGGGCTGACGAGCTTGTAGTCGAGTTTGCGAGTGGGCCAGGCTGTCTCCGGATCGCCGGCTGGGACCTTACCGTCCACCGGCGTCCCGATGCTGCGCAGAATGTCGAGTTCGAAGCTGTTCACTTATGACGCTCCTGTCTTCGAGATGACGCCGGTCATCACCGCGATGGGGATCGACATGTTTCCGACCATCACGACGAGCGCAAAGATTCCGGAGAGTGCAACGGCAATCTGGCGCAGCCGTTGGCCGGTCACGCCGAGATCGTTGACCGCACTCCAGAGTCCGTGCGCGAGATGCATTGCCAGCAGAGCCATCGCGACGATGTAGAACGACGCCACCAGTGGACGCTCGAAGCTGGCGATCAGGTTGTCGTATGCGTAACTCTGCGTGCGCGTGGCTGCTTCGTACTCGGCGCTGCCGATGGGTCGGGTTCCGGTCGTGAGGTCGAGTATGTGGAAGATGACGAACAGCAGCAGCACTGCTCCGGTGACGGGCATTGTGCGCGCGGTAAAGGACTTGATTCCCAAGCTTTTACGTCGAAACTTCCCTCGAGCTCGGCGGCCACGGACGGTGAGCAACCAGGCGCACCAGACGTGTGCGACCAATGACGCGAGCAAGACGATGCGAAGAATCCACAGAAGTCCCTCGTATGGCAGGAACGGTTTGAAGACTGTGCGAAGCCAGTGTGCGTAGTCGTCGAAGTGATCGGCCCCGGTGTAGACCTTCAGGTTTCCGATCATGTGGACGAGCACGAAAGCGGCGAAGATCAGTCCCGTCACGGCCATCAGAATTTTGCACGTGATATTGGACGGCCGCGGTCGAGCGCGAGGTGAATCGCCGGTAGCTCGCGATACACGGGTCGGAGCACTCACAGACAAACCTCCCACGCCAGACTTGCCGGACAGGTGCCGTCAGCCTAAGCCCGATCGAGGTTTTCGGCCAACGGATCGGTGCCCGACTTGTCTGTTAATGCAGGTGAATGGGAGTGTAGGGGTGCTCATTACCCGAAAGTAAGGAACCTGTGAACGATGTTTGACTCGACGTGGCGACGGTGGTCATGGCGCGCCGGAACGGCATCGGCCCTGGCAGTGGCCTTGTTTGCGGTGGGGTCGCCGGCTGGTGCGCAGGAGACCGTCGACCTGGCCGACGTGTTCAACCCGTTGGTCGTGAAGGCACTTCAAGGCGCTGATATCTCTACCGAATTGACGCCACTCGGACTCTCGTCCGACGATCCGTGGTTCGACGAGCCCGAAATCGAGCCCGGCACCGCCCCCGGAACTCTTCTCAAAGCGCGTCAGGTCAGTGTTCAGGTCTACCAGGTCCGCCCGGACGTGGTCTCGGCTCACCAACTCATGTACACAACCACTGATCACTTCGGTCGCCAGGTGATCAGTACCGGAATTCTGATGATCCCCGAGGACGGAACTGCGCCAGGCGATCGCAAGATCATCGGATATGCCGAAGCGAACGACAGCCTGGGGGCGAACTGCGCACCAAGTCACCAGTGGACCGGCGGCAATCAGAGCGACCCGGCGATGTTCTCGGCTCTCGGCCCGGTGGCCCAGATGTTCGGTCACGGCTGGGCAGTGATGATGAGCGACGTCGGCAACGACGGCGACACTGCTCCCCATCCGTTCTCGATCGGACAGTTCTCGGGCAAGGCAACGCTCGACGGCATTCGGGCAGCACTCGCGCTTCCGGAGGCCGGTCTCGAATCAGACACCCCTGTCGGCATCTACGGTGTCGCCGGCGGCGGTGTCGCAGCGGGCTTTGCCGCAGAACAGGCGCATGACTACGCGCCGGAACTGAACGTACAGGCCAGCGCCATCCAGGCGATGATGATCGACCCGGCAACATTCGAGGAGACGGCGGCCGGTGGGATCGGTTCCGGCTTCGTCTTCTCGAGCATTCTCGGATTCGACGCGGGCTACCCCGACGTTCGGCTCGACGATCATCTCACTCCGATCGGTCACAACGTCGCCGCAGCATTCCGCGCGTCCTGCCAGGCGCTCTACCTCGGACTCCCGTTCGTTCTCTTCGACGTCCTGCTCACCAACCCGGCGCCCCGAACGATCCCGGCACTGGCCGCGGCGTACGCGGACAACACGTTGGGAAAGCAGGCGCCGGCCTCGAAGCTTCTGATTTCTTCCTGTGAGGACGACTTCCTCGTTCCCTTCAGTGAGGCAGAGCAATTGGCGCAGACATATCGAGCAGACGGCGGCGACGTGGACCTGCTCCCGTCGCAGTGCGGGCCGCTCGATTACGTGACCAACCTGTACAAGACGGTGACCGATCAGCTGGGTATGCAGGACATCGCCTGGCTGGCGAAGACGTTCGACGAAGCCGAAGGGAAATGAGTATGCGGAAGTCTTTGACCCGCAGGGATTTCGCGCGCACAGTTCTCGTCGCTTCGGCAGGCATCGGCGGTGCGGTCGTACTGGGAGGCCGGGCATCCGCGGGTACTGGTGAACTCGACAGGTACCTCGACCTGGAAGCGGTGAACGCAAACGCCGAAGCCGCGGGGGGTCTGCATCCTTCACTGCCGTCGGATTCCGCGACGCTGCGGAGTTTGGTCGATACCGCCCGAGCATCGGGAGTGGCTCCGCACCGCTATCAGACACTGCTCAAGCAGTACTGGCTCGCAGTCGGGACGGAGTCGGCAGGTATCGATCTCGCTTCGTGGACTCCGTTCGACGGTGTGCACGCGAATCTCGGAAACCTCACCAACACTTTCCAGTTCTACGAGCGACTGCAGCTCGAGCATCAAGAACTGCAGTGGGCAGGCATGGGCGGAATGGTCGGGCCCGCTTTTGCCGGTGGACTCCTCGACTTGGACTACGGGCGGGTTGTGCTGGAAGTTCAAGCAATCAGCGAAGCAATGGCACTGGTGTGGCGAGAGATCGACCGCATTGGGTCGCCGGTCGCAACGTCGATGGGAGCACCCGAGGACGTTGCGGCGCTGCTCCAGGTCGGCCACGACATCCGCCCCGAGGACGTGATGTGGTTCCAGGGGAAAGTGATTGCGATGAGCAAACACATCTTCTCGGATCTGATTCCCATGCACATGGCGTGGGTTCACGACGGTGTCGACGGCATCGCCGAACTCGATCGGGCAGGGCTGCTCGACGAGAATGCCCGTATCGCGTGGGACAACATTGCTTCGGGGACACCGGAGTCGGTCTTCGACGGCAATGTGCGTCTGCTGCGCCGTGAGCAGTACCAGTCGGTGGGTGATCAGTGGGACGAGGCGAAGGCCTACCGCGGCAGCGTCGGTCGCTCGTTGACCTACCTGACCACCTTCGCCGCATCACCGTCCATGCCTGGCGTCGTACCGCCGCGTGAGTCGAACCCGCTCTCGTTCGCGGTGGGCAATGCCGTTGTGCAAACACCGCTTCCGGACTTCAACTGGGCGGACCGGGACGGTCGTTGGACCTACATCAACGGTCAGCTGCTCCCGGTCTACAACAACCTGATGAACAATCAACCGGAACTGTGGCGAGCGACGCTGGCAGCGCCCGTCTCCGTTCGGATAACCGAGCAGAGAATGATCGCTCGCTTGCCGGACATGTTGCGGTCCATGCTGGCAACTCTGGCGATCACGGTCAACTGAACTCGGCGGTGGCGGGGCCTCGGGGCCCCGCCACCGCCGTGAACTCCTGGGTCAGGCCTGGCTCAGCTCCGCTTGCATACGCGCGGCGTCCTTGCCGACAGTGCGAGTGGCCAGGTAGATGAATACCGCAGTGAGCGCCAACATGATCGGCACGAGATACATGGCGGAGTTCAACCCGTCGCCGGCGTACTGAGCCAACTTCCCGGTACCGGCATCGGCAAGCGCACGCTTGGCGAACCAGTCCGAAATCGCGCCCACGGCAACTGGTCCCGAGAATCCGCCGAGAAGATACATGGCAGCGAAGAACAACGCCGTCGCAGTGCCTCGGAGCCTGGGAACCACGACGTCGTGAATGGCAGGGTAGACGCTGATGTAGAAGCCGTAGGCCAACAACCACCCGGCCGAGAACAAGAGCGTGAACATCACGACGTTCCCGCCGTGCTGCAACAGTGCCAGTGCCGTCAAAGGTGCTGCCAATGCCGAGGTTCCGACACCGATCATCAACCGTGCGCGCGGTGAGCGTGCGCTGGCCTTGTCAGCGTAGCGAGCGCCGAGAAGCAATCCGATCAGGCCCGTGATTCCGACGATGATGCCGGTGACCGATGCCGCAGCAGTCAGTTTCAGGTGGTACTGGCGCATCAGAAGCGGGACGACAAACGAATTCACTGCGTAGGCGGCGAAGTTGAACGTCAGTCCGGCAAGGATGAGCCAACGAAGCGTGGGAATTGCGAGCAGACGACGGATCGGACGGGTGATCGGTGCCTGTGAAACAGCGGCTGCGCGGGCCTCCGGACTTTCGGAACCACCACGAACCGGATCTGCCATGCGGTAGAGCACGACTGCCAGCAGGACACCGGGAATCGCCGCGAGGAAGAACGGTGCACGCCAGCTGTCGAATGCCTCGGCGATCTTGCCGACGGTGAAGTAGGCGAGCATGAGGCCAATCGGCAAACCGAGCATGAAGACACCAAGTGCGCGTGAACGTCGTTCTGCCGGGTAGATATCACCGATCATCGAGTTGGCTGCAGGTGTGAAGGTCGCTTCGCCCACACCGACGCCTAGACGCGCGAGGATGAACAGCACATAGCTGCCGGCGGCACCGGTTGCTGCCGTCAGTCCGCTCCACACCAGGAGTCCGATCCCGATGATCTTGGGACGGTTCTTCGTGTCGGCCAACCGGCCCAGAGGCAGCCCTGCGACTGCGTAGACGAGGGTGAATGCAGAGGTGATCAATCCCAATTGCAAGTCGCTGAGCGAAAACTCGTTCTTGATCGGTTCGGCAACGACCGAGGGGATCGCCCGGTCGAAGAAGTTGAGCATGTTTGCGAGAAACAGTGCGACGAGTGTGCCGCCGAGAAGTTTGTCGCGTGTTCCGACAGGGGCGCCGTCGATGGACGGCAGCGGCGGAGCGTCTCGTTGAATTGACATGATTGTTCCACCCTTTTCGCGAGTGCTGAATGAATTGTGTTGGGGGAGAAGCTCAGGACAGAGCGTCGGCGACGGTTTTGCCGATCGCCTGCATCCCGGCCGCAGTGGGATGCAGTGGAACCGCCGGCTGGGTAGGGACGATTCCGGTGTAGTAAGCAGTGGCCGGGTCAGTGCAGATGTCATGCCCGGCAGTGGCTTCGGTGATGTCGATGTACTCGACGCCGTGACGGGCCGCCGTTGCTGCCATGACCGTGTTGCCGTAGTCGATCACACTCTGGAGATAGTCGGCGTCGCGCGGCCAGAACGGCTGGGTGCCGGGGCATCCGTCGGCGGCGATGTATGTTCCGTATCCGATCACGACGATGCGCGCCGAGGGCGCTCGGTCGCGAACCGATTCGAGCATGGAACTCCAACCTGCGGAGGCATTTTCGACCAACTGTCGCTGTTGATCGACGCCGCCTGCGGTGAACTTGTCACGGCAGGACGTTCCGGTGGGTTCGGGGAGCGGGTTTACGCAGCTCAGAACTGTCGGGAACAACGAGATGTCGTTGGCGCCGATTGTGATGGTGACGAGGTCGGTATCGGGCCCCAATGCTGTTTCCTGCGCCGGTACTTGACCGGAGAACGTCGTTTGTGCGGTGTCCGTGACGTTGGCGGATCGCGCCGACGAGCAGGTCACATCCGTGAGGTGGGCGCCGAGTCTTTGCGCCACCACGGAAGGGTAGTTGTCCAGTGATCGTAGGCAGCCCGGCGCCGATGAATCTTGTTCGGTGACCAGCGGGCCGGCCGCCGCGGAATCGCCGAGAGCGACGTATTGGATGGGGCTGGCATGCGTTTCGGCATGTGACACACCGGTCCCGAGTGCCGCGATCGAACCGGCAGCCACGACGCCTGCCAGAATGGCTGCGCTGTGCGTTTTCCACGTCACTCGAGGCTCCTATTTGGTCGAAGGTGGGACTTCCAGGTACGCCGCTGATTGTGAATTCGAGAGTGGCGTGGGTTACATAGTGATAGGAAAAAGGCAGGTCGGCCTTGTGGTGGCAATTCAATTCTGTGGAGGGTTTTGTGTCAGGAAACAAAGATCTGCCGTTCGAACCGATAGTGGTTGGCGGCAGATCTCTGGCCGACCGATTGGCGCAACGCACCCATCCGCTGGTCAATGCGACGGTCGATCTGGTCCACCGCGACGTCACCTTCTACCGCTTGCTTCCGGACGAGGCGTTGCGTAACGACGTGACGACCATCGTGAGGCGAAATTTGGAACTGTTCATTTCGATGCTCCGGACGGGCGCAGATCTGGCGCCCGAGTTGCTCGCCGACATCAGCGAATCGGCTCGTCAACGGGCGCAGGAATTGGTTCCGCTCAGTGAGGTGCTGCGCGCATATCACCTGGCAGCAGGGTTGTGGTGGGAGACGATCAGCGAATGGGCGGTCCCGGAAGACGGTGTTGCACTTGCCCGCACCGGACGACTCTTGAATGCTTACACCGCGGCCTCCACGTCCGCGGTTCTTGCCGGCTACGGTTCCGACCACGCCACCCAGACGGACGAGGATTCGGCGCGAAGGTCCCTGTTCGTAGCACTTTCGACGGGTGTCGACGTGGATCGGGTCTCCGACGAGGTGGGGATCAGGTTGGCGCGCCTGTACTGGGTGGTGGCTCTGCACGTCGAGCGGAATGACGACGAGTCCTCGACCGAGGTGGACACTGCCGTCGCCGAGCGGAGGAAGGTGCGCCACCTGCAACGAGAGCTCGATCAGGTGGGGCGTGACAAAGCCCTCGGGGTGCTCGGGAGCAGCGGCGGAGCCGTACTGATTCCCATTGTGGAATCGGAACCCGCAGAGGGAAACTGGGCGTCGAGTCCGCAGTATTTGTCATTGTGTCGACGTTTGGGTGATCTCGAGAAGGTCATCGGTGCATCGACGGTAGCCGCCGTACATGTCGCGGCACCGGCCGCAGTACCCGTAGCGGTCACGCAGGCGCGCGAGGTCCTGAACGTTGCCCGAAAGTACGGACGTACCAGTGGAGTCGTCCGTCTCGCGGACGTTGCGGTCGAGTATCAACTGACCCGCCCGAGCGCTGCGTTACCGATCCTCGCAGATGTGTTGTTGCCGTTGGAGTCCGATACTGCGGTGCTGGAGACACTCGAATCTTTCATCGACTCCGGATTCGATCGAGCCGCCACCGCCCGGCAGCTACACGTGCATCCGAACACAGTTGTGTATCGCCTACGTAAGGTGAGTTCCCTGACTGGACTTGACCTGTCGTCTCCGAAGGATCTTGTGCAAGTCACCATGGCGCTGGGAGCGCGTCGCGCAATCGGTATGGAGGCGGACTCTTCCCAAACGTGATGCGTCTGTGGTTCTCGGTGAACGAGCCGGAGGGCTGGCGATCGGGTGGGGAGATATGGCCAGGCGCCGTATGTCGGGCCACCCACACACGGTTCGGGTGGTCCGCCCGTCGACGACCCGGCAGAGCGGGTCGGTTTCGCGAACCCTGAATTGATCTTGACACCTTGGTCGGGACGGGGCGGGCGGGAACACCTGGATGCAACATCGTGATCTGTAACAACGAATTGTTGCCGTTCAGCGTTGTCAACCTTCTCGGTGACTCTGCTGCTCAGATAGGTAATGCGGCGGGCGCGTCGATTCGAGATGCTGGTAGATGAAGGTTTCGAAGCCGAATCGTTGTCAAAACTTCATGTTTAGTCTGTGTGACGGTAAGTCAACAGTAAAAGTCGCCCAAATCACACAATTCAGACAAAACGTTCGTTACCGTGTGCTGGACAACCGACGATTTTTTGGGGGTTCTGCCACATGGCAAATGTTCGCAGGTCTGTGACGAAGGGATTGATTGCTGCTTCGGTGATCGCCGCAGCTGGCGTGGGCCTTTCGCCGGCGACAGCGAGCGCCGACATCACACCGACCACGGTCGTCAACGGTATCTTGTCGACTGTCGGCGGCTGCCAGACGCCGGTGCGGTCTCTCATCCTTGCGTGCACGAGTGCTGAGACGCTGACGCGCCAGTCGCCCGTGCTGCTCGACCTCAACCCGGTGGGTACCAACATCGTCGTCTTGGGCGCCGGCCTCTTCGACGACGGCACGATGCGTCCGATGCTGGTCGACCGACTTCAGGCGGCGCTGCAGCTGGCTCGTCAGTACCCGCAGTCTCCGATCATCACGAGCGGTGGGGCCCCGAAGGCCGGAGTGACGGAAGCCAGGGCGATGCGCGAGTGGCTCGTCGCCAACGGCGTCGACCCGGGCCGGATCACCGAAGAAGGAACGTCGTGGTCCACAGTGGAGAACGCGCTCAACTCTGCGCGGATTCTCGCCGATCGAGGAGCAACGGGCGTGGTTGTGGTTTCGAGCGCCAATCACGTGGAACGCGCGATGGTGGACTTCCGGGTTGCAGTTCTCGGCCGGATCCCGGTCGCAGGCGTGATCGCTGCGACCTGACGCACCCAGCTGCCCATACAGTTCCGCGTACCGCCGGAATCACCCGGACGGTACGCGGAACTGTTTGTGGGTGCTACTTGCGTCGTTGAAACTCGTCGTCACCTTCGGTCAGAAGCGCAAGTTCGGCATCGACGGCGTCGGAATCGATCTCACCGGGAACGGCGATCTTCGCCAGGAGTTGCTCGTCACCACTTTCCGTCCGAAGCGCCTTCTCCCTGATGAAGGCGATCGCGATCAGACTCAACAGAGCCAGGATTCCGGCGATGAGGAAGACCCGTGCGGTGGCATCGCCGTACGCAGCGCGGACCACATCCTGGATCGCTTCGGGTAGTTCGTTGAGGTTCGACAGCCCTGCGCCGGACCCTCCGGACGCACTCAGATCGACCCCGATTGCGCTGAGGCCCTTGGTCGTCAGATCTGCAACGTGAGTGGAGAGCACTGCTCCGAGGACGGACACGCCTGCCGCGCCGCCGAGTGAGCGGAAGAACGAGACCGTCGAACTTGCGGTGCCGAGATCGCTAGGCGCGACGGTGTTCTGAACTGCGAGAACAAGATTCTGCATCACCATGCCCATCCCGGCGCCGAGCACGAAGAGGAACAGTCCGACCCAGAACATCGGCGTCGCGTGATCGATGGTCGAGAGGAGGAAGAAGCCTGCCGACATTGCGACGGCACCGGCGATCAGGAAGCCCTTCCAGCGCCCGAACTTCGTGATCATTGCCCCGGACAGGCCGGCGGAGAGCATGGAACCGATCACCATGGGCAGTGTCAGAAGACCTGCGGCAGTGGGAGAGTAGCCGCGGGCAATCTGGAAGTACTGACCCAAGAACACTGCTCCGCCGAACATTGCGACGCCGACGGCGATGCTTGCCAGCGTCGCCAGCGTGGTAGTCCGATCTCGGAAGAGGCGGAGCGGAATGATGGGTTCCTTGACCTTGTTTTCCACCCACAGCGCTGCGGCGAGCAGCACCACGCCGAGTCCGACGAGGAAGAACGACATCGCAGAAGCCCACTCGAAGTTCTTACCTGCCAAAGTGACCCAGATCAAAAGAGTGCTGACACCGGCGGCAATGAGGGTTGCACCGACGTAGTCGATGCTGACGTCCTTCTTGACGATCGGGAGGTTCAACGTACGCTGCACGACGATCAATGCGATGACTGCCAGCGGCACGCCGACGAAGAACGTCCAGCGCCAGCCGAGCCAACTAGTGTCCACGATCAGGCCGCCGATCAGTGGGCCGGCGACTGTCGCGACGGACATGACGGCTGCGATCGGTCCCTGGTATCGGCCACGCTCACGCGGGCTGAACATCGCCGCGATCACGATGATCACGAGGGCTTGCAATCCGCCGAGGCCCAGTCCCTGAACAGCGCGGAAACCGATCAGCATGCCGACCGATTGCGACATGCCCGCAAGGATCGAGCTGATCGTGAACAGCGTGATGGACAGCTGGACCAACAGCTTCTTACTCACCAGATCCGAGAACTTGCCCCAAATGGGAGTTGTTGCGGTGGAAGCCAACAGCGTTGCCGTCACGACCCAGGTGTACTGATCCTGGGTGCCGTGTAGTTCGGTGATGATGGTGGGGAGTGCATTCGAGACGATCGTCGACGACAGGAATGCGACGAACATGCCGAGTAGGAGCCCGACAAGTGCCTCGATCTTCTGCTTGTGGGTCATCGGCGCATCGGTCGATGACTGAGATGGTGGAACGTCGGTAGACGTGAAAGAACTCATGAATGTCCTTGTATCGGAGAATGATTCGGTCTGATCGTGCAGCGTCGGTCAGTGCGCCGCGTGGGACTCTGGGCAGGTCGAGCGTCGTAGTCGATCGAGTGCACATTCGACGTCGACGGCGTCCTCTTCGGTCCATCCGTCGAGATGGTCGATGAGTCGCTGCGCCTGGGCGCGGCGATGGAAGACCAGGGTCCGGACGCCGAGTGGAGTCAAGGACAGGAGCGATGCCCGTCCGTCGTCCGGGTCCGGTCGCCGCTGAATGTATCCACAAGATTCGGCGTGTGTGATCTGTCTGCTCAGCGTCGAAACTGTCACTCTCAACTTTTCCGCCAGATCCGTCGATCTCGTGGAATCTGCGGCCGACAACTGCGAGAGGAGGGCGCCCAGTGGGTCCGGCAACATGTCGGGGGACAGTTGGCGTGAGCCGGTCGACGAAACCTCGCGGTGGCGCCGGACGAGGGCGCGAAGGTTGTCGAGGATTGCCTCGGCACTGTCGTGAGTGATCACGGCCACCTCCTCGAATAGTTGATATTTGCAACTATAGATCAAGTTGGTTGCACTGCACAACTACTTTGTTGTCAGTCCTCGGAACTGCCCAGTCGGTGCAGCAAGGCCGTCAGCGTGGTGATGTCGTCAGTTTCCCATTTTGCGAGTCGGGCGCGCCAACGATCGATCTGATGATTGCGGATCGTCGTGAGCTTCGTCCGAGCCTCAGGGGTCAGGGTCACCAGCTTCGCGCGAGCGTCGTCGGGGTCGGGGATCCGTTCCACCAGGCCTAGCCGAGCTGCGGCATCAATTTGCCTGGTCAGGGTGGACTTCTCGATATCGAGCGTGGAGATCAGGTCGGACATCCGCACGGCATCGGAACGGTTCAGGATGACAAGAACCGGGTAAAGCGCCGGATCGAGTTTGGGATGAATTGCACGCGCATAGGTGCGCGCCTGGGCGCGTCCTCGTTGCCACATGTCGGCAAGTTCCATCTCCAGGCCCGTGATCGGATCTGAAACCACTGTCGTTCCCCTTTGGTGCGATTCGTTCGGTGTTCATCAAACCAGAAGGGGGGCCGGAGTGATTTGGGTGAAGTCACGCTGAGCGAAAGGTACGTTCGGCGTACTGAAGGCGCTGAACGTACCTTTCGCTCGGAAAGTGGGTGGGTCAAGCCACCTCATACGCCCGCACGCACGTGTTCAGGTCGCGGGTGAGATCGGCCGCTGTACTGGTCGGAGAACCGAATTTCACGACGGACCCGTCGCTGCCGTGGAACAACAGTGTCGGAAACGAAGTGGCGCCGAGCCTGCGTGCCCGGACGAAATCGGCGCGGGCGGCGTCCTTCGAATCTGCGGTGAACAGGGAAGACACTGCGGCAGATGGGTCGAGCCCGAGCGATTTCGCTATGGCGCGGTAGGTCTCGGGATCGGAGAGGCTGCGACCGTCTCGGTAGAACGCGGTCTGCATGGCCTCCGCGATGTCGAGTGCGCGTGTCGGATCCTGTGTGCGAAGCGCGGCGAGTCCGATCGCAGCATCCGTCGAATTCATGACGAACCGCCCGTCAGACACCAGTTGTGAATATCCGTCACCGAAAACGGCGCCGGTCTGGGCTGCGATGGTGGCGTTGGCTGATTTCAGGTACGGAGCCGAAGACATGGGTGCGACGCGGTCACCGGTGAACAGACCACCGCTGACCACGGACAAGTCGATGGAATCGGCATTCTGACGGACGAACTCCGTCAACGCAGGGCCGAAGCCGAAACACCACCCGCAATAGGCGTCGAAGACGTAGGTGAGTTGCGTCGTGCCTGCTGTTTTCGAGCCTGTCGATTGCACTGTTGATTCCTATCCGAGCGCGAACTGATTGATACTCTGACGGTATGTCGCATTCGGGTATTCGGTCACGGTGAAGATGAGTCCCGAACTAGTGAAAAACAGACAAGTACCCGTCCGGGACGTCGGGTACGCGTCTTCGGTGGCTGACGCGACCGAGATCGAAGTACTCAGCCTGGACACCATTCGCATCAACGGGGGTAGTGCAGAGTTCGTCGGCCCCCAACGCCCGCAGTTTCACTTACTCGCACTGGTGACCGAGGGTTCGGCACTACACACCATCGACTTCGTCAACTACGCGGTGAGCCCGGGGACCGTGTTCTGGGTCAGACCGGGGCAGGTGCAACAGTGGGGGCGAATCCAGGATTTCGAGGCGATGGTTGTTCTGTTCACACCCTCGTCGCTCGATGCCGTCAGCCAGCAGTTGTTGGACGGGAACGCTCACAGTCGGCAGGCAGCGTGGCAGTTGTCCGGCGAGAACCTCGAGACCATCAGCACGGGTATGAAACACCTGAACTTGAATTACGGTTGTCCGGATACTTCTGCGCCGGTCGTTCGCGCGGCCATTCTGCGGCACACGTTGACAGCAATTCTGTTGAAACTGACCCACCTCGGTGGACAGGAACAGAGTTCCGTGCTGGCACACAATGACGTGTTCGAAAGGTTTCATGCCGTTGTCGAACGTGACTTCGCCACGGTCCGTTCGGTTTCGGAGTACGCCAACAAGATCGGGTACTCCGAGAAGACTGTATTGCGGGCTACCCGAGCTGCTGCCGGAATGACGGCAAAGCAGTACATAGATCAGCGTGTGGTGCTCGAAGCGAAACGTCTGCTGTCTTTCGGCACGGACACGGTCACCCAGGTGGCGTCGAAGCTGGGGTTCGACGATTCTGCGAACTTCACAAAATTCTTCGCCACCCGGGTGGGTGTTTCTCCGCTGACCTTCCGTCAGGACGTCAGAGCGCGCTGAACGCCGCCCATCGTGCGTCGGCGCTGTCGAGGGTTCCGATGCTGTTCTGCCCCTTGCCATGTGCGATGCCGTCCAGATCCTGGATGATCCAGTAGATGGCAAAAGGATGGCTGCCGAACCAGAGATCACCGCTGACGTCCAATGCGTGCGCCGGGTCGGGTGTCAGGTTGTCGAACAGTGGAGTGTTTCGCACGATGGATGCGTCGTACTGCTGCCCGGAGAGTACGGCGACGGTCTGTGCCGCATGCTCGGGTAGGAGTTCAGGTGAGACGGGCGAAATCGTGCCGGTGTCTTGATTGTTGGTCGCGTTGACTTCCGATACCGGCCTGGTGAATCCGGCCTCGGTGACCAGTGTGGAGATGGGAGTGGTCGGTGGCACAGTGAACAGGTTTCCGCTGTAGCCGAGAAGGATCGCAAGGCTCTGGCCGGCAGCCGCGGACTTGACGTCTTCGAGGCCGGATTCCAGCTTTCCGATCATGGCGGTTGCTTCGCTGCCTCGATCGAGCTGTGCCCCAGCTTGTTCGAGCACATCACGCCACGGCGCCGAGTACGGGAGGACCAAGGTTGGCGCCACGGAATTGATCTGCGCGAACAGGCTCGGTAGTGGACCGGCATTGCTCATCAGGATCTCATCGGGTTCGACGGACGCGATCTCTTCGACGGCGGGGTTGGCGAAGAAAGTCGGCTTGTCGAGAACTTCGACGCCCTGCTCACGCAGAATCGACTTGGCGACGTCCGATCGCAGGGTGCTGTAGACGACGGTGGGCTTCACGCCGAGTGCGAGTGCACTCAGCCCCGCGTACTCGTCGAGCGCGAGAATGCGCTGCGGTGAGGCCGGAACTTCGACGGTGCCGAGTTCGTGTGTGACGGAGCGAGTTGCAGAAGCGGTTTCGGACTCGGCGGAGCTGCTGCACGCGCTTGCGCCGGCAACGGTGAGGAGAAGCGCCGAGACGATGCCGAATGCGGTTCGGGTGGTGAACATCTGAGGTCAACGATCCATTCGTGGGAAGAAGAAGGACAGGAGGGTGCCGGCCAGCAGTAGGCCGGAGCAGACGAAGAGGGCTTGGGAGTATCCGGAAACCAGTGCTTCGGTCGGTGCGCTGTCCGAGTGCGCCGTCGAGGAAGCGGCGACGCTCACGAGAACGGCTAGTCCGAGTGAACCGCCGATCTGACGCGATGTGCTCAGTAGCCCTGATGCCATGCCGACTTCTTCGGGGGGAGCGTCGGCGGTGGCGACGTTACTGAGCGGCATGAACGACAGACCGATGCCGATGCTTGCCAGAAGCGAAGGCACCAGGATGACGGCCCAGAAGGGACTGTCGAGGTTCATGGTCGAAAACATGAAAGTCCCGATTGCGGCGACTGCTGTTCCGACTACGAGCAGCGGTCGAACTCCGTAGCGCGGAAGGAGTTTGGTGGACGCGAGGATGCCGATCACCAGGCCGAAGCAGAAAGGCAGGAAAGCCAGACCGGTGGTGGTCGGTGAATAGCCCAGCCCGCGTTGCAGGAAGAGTGAGACGAAGAAGAACGCGCTGAATTGGGCCGCACACACCAGGCACATGATGGCGTTGGCCAGTCCGATTCGGGGTCGAAGCAGGGTGGACAGTCGTACCAGTGGTGTGGCGCAGCGGCTTTCGGCTACGACAAAGGCAGTCAGCAGGACGACCGTGAGTGCGAATCCACCCAGCACGTAACCCGAAGTCCAGGAATGTGATTCCGTGGCGATCACTGTGCCGACAAGGGCGGTGATTCCGGCCGTCGCCAAGATGGCTCCGGGGAGATCGAGGGAGCCACCTCGGGCGGCTTGGCCGGCGGGCAGGCCACGGGCACCTGCGACCGCGGCGATCAGGGCCACCGGTGCGCCGGCGAACATCACCCATCGCCAACTGAGCCCTTCGGTCAAAATGCCGCTCAAGACGACACCGAGTGCGCCGCCCAGTGCTGATGACATTGCGCCGATGCCGAATGCCTTGGCCCTGGCGCGTCCGGTGGGAAAGGCCTGACTGAGGGCGGCGAGCCCGGCCGGCGCGATCAGTGCAGCGCCGACGCCTTGAAGCGCCCGAGCTCCGACAAGCATTTCGGCGGACACGGAGAAGGTGCCGACGATGCTGACGAGGGCGAACAGGAGAAGCCCGGAAACCAGAACTCGACGAGTGCCCATCACGTCGCACAGACGACCGCCGAGAAGCAGCAGTCCACCGAAGGCGAGGGCGTACGCGTTGACGACCCAGGACAGCCCGGCGTCGGAAAAGTTCAGCGATTCCTGGATGTCTGGCAGTGCGACGTTGATGACCGACATGTCGAAGGCCACCAGGAACTGCGCTGCCGCGGCGGCTGTGAGGACCAGAGCCGGTGCGGCTACCGCTCGAGTTGTTGTTGTCATTGCAGGTACCTAATTTGTATACGCGTTCTCATAAGTAGTTAGGTCTACCTTGCTGACGACTGAGATGCAAGGGGTTCCCCGGGCGAGAGCGTCGTAGCAGGGGCGCGCACAATCGACGGATGGCCGAAAAGATGGAACCGAGATCACCGCGGCTCGGACGTCCCCCGACGATCACGTCGGAGCAGATAGTCGACGAGGCGAAACGGCAACTCCAGTCCGGCGGCGCCGACGCGTTGAGCATGCGCGCGTTGGCGAAATCGCTCGGCACCACGCCGATGGCGCTGTACCGGCACGTGGGCGACAAGGAACAGCTGATCAGCGCGGTTCTCGATGTGTACTCGCAAGATCTCGGCGCGCTGATCCTGCCGCAGGATCAGGTCGAACGGCTTCGCACGATCTTCACCGCGATCTTCGAAACGCTGGCATCGGAGCGCTGGATCATCGAGTTGCTTCAGCGAGGTGGGCGCGGCGGGGGCGGCGCTGTGGTCTTGGTCGATCGGGCAATGGCCGCTTGTGTCGAACTCGGGATGTCGCCGCGCCGCGCACTGTTGGTCTATCGAGCGCTGTGGAACTACACACTCGGTGCACTGCTCAACATCTACGACACCACCACACGACCGGAAGGCAGTGTGTCACCTCTCGCGGTCAAGATCCGAGAAATCGGTCCCGAGAAACTGCCGGTACTCAGTGAGGTGCTCGAGGACTGGCCGGGAGGGACGACGACTGAGAGTTACCTGGAAGGTCTCGAGGTCTTGATCAGCGGATACACAAATTCCGACTGAGAGTGTTTACAGCAGCCCGTGCCTCGGTGGGATTGTCCCCGACAGCGTCCAGCGGCCGATGTGTTGGACCTTCCACCTCGTCGGATCGTGCAGGGTGTGTGTGCGTGCGTCACGCCAGAATCGCGAGAGGTTCGCTGATTCGCCCGCGCTTCTGGTGCCACCGATCTCGAACAGCGTGCTCGTGGCCGCCAATGACGCTCTGGCACCGACCACTTTGGCAGTTGCAGCGTCGATGGATGCTCGGGCCGTGGAGTCCTCGGTGGGATTACGACGCGCCACGTCGATCGATCGCGCCGCTTCCGCCAAGAGGGATCTGGCAGCGCGAACCTCGATTGCCGCTTCGCCGGCGAGTTGAACGAGCAGTGGATCCTCCACCGCTGTATCGACTTTCGCCTCGAAGAAGGGCCGCGCCTTTGCCGCGAGTTTCACGGATTCGCGCAATGCGGCCGACGCGATGCCGGTGTCGATCGCCGCGTGCAGAATCTGGGCCTGTGCTCCGTAGGTGGTCGGGTGAGTGAACAACGATGTGAAGGGTACGACGTTGAACCGCGGCACCGACACGGATTCGAGTGTCACGGTTCCGCTCGCAGTTGTCTTCTGCCCCATGCCGTCCCAGTCGTCGACGATCGACAGTCCGGGAGTATTCCGGGGTAGGTAGACCGCGGATTTCACCTGTGCGCCGGTCTCGGTGAACTGATCCGCATTGGCGGCACGTACCACGATCCAATCTGCGAAAAGTGCTCCTGTGCAATAGAATTTTCGACCTTCGAGCACAAAGTCTTCCCCGTCGGGGGTGAGAGTGGTGCCGTCGATGTCGATGGTCTTGTTGCCGCGCTCGCTCTGGGCGTTGGCGAACTGCTTACCCGACAATGCTTCGGCGTAGAAGAACTGCTTCTGCTCGTTAGACCCCTGGTACCGGAGCGCTTCCAGGAAAGTGAAGTGGCTGTGCGGAATCTGCGCGATGCTGGGATCGCCCTCGGCGAGTAGGCGGAAGACCTCGGCCAACGTCTCGGTGCTCGCGTCGATGCCACCGAACCCCTTCGGCACCGAGAGCCCCAGCAGACCGGACTGCGCCAGGGTGCGAACCTCGTCGTGGGGAAGGAGGCGCTGCGCATCGCGGACGCCGGCACCTGCCGCGAACTCGTCGGACAGCTGTGACGCTACCGAGAGCGCCTCGTCTTCACTGGTGATGCGGTGCGCGATCTCCTGAATGTCCACAGCAGTCATGCTGCCACCGTTTCACAGTCGCAGCACCCACCCAACACTTACAACCTGTGTGATCGCTACCCTGGAAACCCCCGGGAACTGCATGTTTGCTGGATTTCATGTCTACTGAACGTATCGCCGACGAGATCAAGTTCGCCTACTGGGTGCCCAATGTCAGTGGTGGTCTGGTCACCTCCGACATCGAGCAGCGGACCAGCTGGGACTACGAGTACAACAAGAAGTTGGCGCAGACCGCCGAGAACAACGGCTTCGAGTACGCCCTGAGTCAGGTTCGTTACGAGGCGAGCTACGGGGCCGAGTTCCAGCACGAATCCACGAGTTTCAGCCTTGCGCTGCTCCTGGCCACCGAGAAGCTCAAGGTCATCGCCGCCGTGCATCCCGGACTCTGGCAGCCGGCAGTGTTGGCGAAACTGGGCGCTACCGCTGACCACCTGTCGAACGGTCGATTCGCCGTCAACGTCGTCAGTGGTTGGTTCAAGGACGAGTTCACTCATCTGGGCGAGCCGTGGCTCGAGCACGACGAGCGCTATCGGCGTAGCGCCGAGTTCCTTCAGGTTCTTCGGAAGATCTGGACCGAGGACGACGTCGATTTCCGCGGCGACTTCTACCGCATTCACGACTTCACGTTGAAGCCTAAGCCTCTGAACACTCCGGAGCGACCCAATCCCGAACTGTTCCAAGGTGGTAACTCGGCGGCAGCCCGTGTGAACGCCGGTCGCTATTCGGATTGGTACTTCAGTAACGGCAAGGACTACGACGGCGTCACCGAACAGTTGGTCGACGTCCGCCGTGTTGCTCGCGAGAACGATCGTGAGGTCAAGTTCGGGCTCAACGGGTTCATCATCGCCCGCGACACCGAGGCCGAAGCAAAAGACACGCTGCGAGAAATTATCGCCAAAGCGAACCGTCCCGCAGTCGAGGGTTTCAAGAATGCAGTCCAACAGGCCGGCGCGTCGACCTCGTCCAAGGACGGGATGTGGGCAGATTCGACGTTCGAGGACTTGGTTCAGTACAACGACGGCTTCCGCTCACAACTGATCGGCACGCCGGAACAGATCGCCCATCGGATCGTCGAATATCACCGTCGCGGTGTCGATCTGATTCTCGGCGGATTCCTGCACTTCCAGGAAGAGATCGAGTACTTCGGGGCCAAGGTGCTCCCGCTGGTTCGTGAACTCGAAGCAGCCGACAGTGACGAGCAGGTGCTCGTCACCGCCGGCTGATCGCCTGGCCTCTCAGGACTTTGCGTGGCGCTTCGCCAGCATCCAACGAGAGATCTTCATGTCCCGAGCTTTTCGCTCGATGGTCAGCAGGTCCAACGGAGCGCTGAATTTCTGAACGGCCAGTGATTTCACACTGCTGAACTCACGCAGCCCATCGGCTCCGTGGATACGCCCGAACCCGGAATCGCCGACCCCGCCGAATGGCAGGGCGGCGATTCCGGCGAATCCGAGAACCGAATTGACCGTGACGACACCGCATTCGAGCTTCTCGGCAATCGCTCGACCCTTCGACGAACTCTTGGTGAACACCGAGGCGCCCAAGCCGTACTTCGACGCATTGGCACGCTCGATCCCCTCGTTCATGTCGGCGACCTTGTTCACCACGACGCTCGGGCCGAACGTTTCCTCGGTGATCGCCGTGGAATCCTCCGGAACATCCGTCAGGATGATCGGATCGATGAACGGACCGTTGAACGAATCAAGTCCGCCGAGTACAGCTTTCGCGCCGCGACTGAGAGCGTCTTCGATCTGGCCTCGGACTATCGCAGTCTGCTTTCCCAGCGTCATCGGCCCGTAGGTCGAGCTGTCGGTGGCGCCGGCGTGGGCGTCCCGAAGCGCGGCGGTGAGCTTGGACAAGAAGGCGTCGTACACGGGCGCTGCGACGTAGATTCGTTCGACGCCGGCACAGGTTTGTCCGCCGTTGCCCACTGCCCCGAATGCAGCGAAGCTCACGGCCGCATCGAGGTTGGCGTCGGAGTCCACCAGCATGGCGTCCTTGCCGCCGCATTCGGCGACCAGGGGAGTGAGGGTGTCCGCGCAGGCGGCCATCACGCGCTTTGCGGTAGCCGTCGAGCCGGTGAATGCGATCTTGTCGACACCGGACGAACACAGAAGTGCACCGGTTTTTCCGTCACCGGTAATGGTCTGCAGGACAGGGTGTCCGGGCGCGGCGATGTTCCACAGCCGAGCCAATTCGACGCCGACGCCTGGTGAGAGTTCGCTCGGTTTGAAGACGACGGCGTTGCCGGCGGCCAGTGCGTAGCCGATCGACCCCATCGGTGTGTACAGCGGATAGTTCCAGGGGCCGATCACACCGACGACGCCCATCGGCCGGTAGCCGACGGATGCAGACTGGTTGGCGCTGATCAGTCCTGCACCGACGCGTCTGCGGCGCAATACTTTCTGTGCGTTGCGTGCCGCCCAGTCGAGATGTTCGACGGCCAGCATGACTTCGAGAAGGGCGTCGTCGCTGGGTTTTCCGGTCTCGGCGGAAATGATCGCCGCCATCGATTCGGCGTGAGTGGCGATCGCGGCGCGGAAATTACCGAGCACCTTCCGGCGGCCTTGGAATCCGAGTTGATCCCACCACTTCGACGCCGTGCGTGCTGAGGCGACCGCTTTCTCGATCTCTTGCTGATCTGCAATGGGGTGCTGCGCGACCACGGAATCGTTGCGAGGGTCGAGGCTCGCGAAGGTGTGATCGTCCGATTTCGGATCTGTCGACGTGGACGTGCTCTGGCGGCCGAGCTGTTCTGTCATGTTCTTCAGATCCTCCACATGTCGGTGCATCACATATATGTGATGTGATTTACTGTGCTGGTAGTCACAGTATGCGTCGGACCGAGCTCCGACAAGCCTCCAGCCTCATCTCACTCGGGAGTTTTCGATGTACATGGATTTCACGCAGGAGCAGTCTGATTTCGCCAAGTCGGTAGCGTCGTTCTGCAAGAAGGAAAGTGGTACCCGTGAGCAGCGAGACCTGCTGACCGATCATGGCGCCCATAACCACAACCAGGCGTTCTACGAGAAGATGGCGGAATTGGGTTGGCTCGGGCTGACTGTCCCGGAGGAATACGGCGGATCTGCCGGAAGTACGGTCGACCTGTGCATCTTCCTGGAGGAAGCAGCCAAGGGCATGGCGCCGATCGGTGGACTGGGCCCGACCGTCATCACCGGGGCTGCATACGAGAAGTTCGGCAGTCCGGCCCAGAAGGAGGCAGTGCTCGGCGGGATCGTCCGTGGCGCGTCGCAGTCGATCTCGATGTCCGAACCCGAAGCAGGCTCCGACGTGGGAAATTTGAGTTGCCGCGCCGAGAAGGTCGACGGTGGGTGGCTGATCAACGGCCAGAAGACGTGGTGTTCCAACGCGCACTTCGCCGAGAACATCCTTCTGGTGGCTCGCACATCCCGAGGTGAAGGCAAGCATGAGGGCCTGACGATGTTCCATGTCCCGGCCGACATCTCCGGATTGAAGATCAGTGGAATCGACACCATGGGCGGCAAGGAGGTCAACGATCTCTACTTCACCGACACATTCCTGCCCGAGGACGCGGTGGTTGGGGAAGTCGGCAACGGCTGGCGTCAACTCATGGCCGGACTCAACATCGAACGCCTCATCCTCGCGGCGATGATGCTCGGGACCGCGCAGCGCGCTTTCGACGACACCCTCGAATTCGTCACCACGCGTAAGCAGTTCGGCCGTCCGGTCGGATCGTTTCAGGCGCTTCGCCACCGGATCGCGGATCTCGCCACGGAGATCGAATGCGGCCGTCTGCTGGTCTACAGCGTTGCCCGAATGGTCGACGCCAACCCGACCAAGATGTTCCCGCGGGAAGCGTCGATGGCCAAGCTGAAGCTGACCGAGACCGCCAAGAAGGTCGCGCTCGAGGGGATGCAGATGATGGGTGGGTACGGTTACGCGACTGAGTTCGACATGGAGCACCATGTGCGAAAGACTCTTGTGTCCTCCATTTATGGTGGTACCAACGAGATTCAGCGAGACATCATCGGCAAAACGTACGGACTGTGAGGATCGGTTGTGGCAACGTCTGCACGCACTCGGAGGGCGACATCTGAGCTGAGGAGACGGCCACAGTTGTCGGAGGACGTGGCCAACCACGTTCGTAACCTGATCATGTCCGGCGCTGTGCGTCCGGGCGAGTTCGTCAGATTGGACGAAACCGCAGCCGACCTCGGTGTCAGCGTCACGCCGGTGCGAGAAGCCCTCGTCGCATTGCGCGGCGAGGGAATGGTCGAGTTGGTTCCGCATCGCGGCTATCTCGTCTCGCCCCTCAGTCGCCAAGACATCGAAGACATCTTCTGGTTGCAGGGGCAGATCGCAGTCAAGCTGGCTTTGCGGGCGATGGACACCATCACAGCTGATCAACTGGTGGAACTCACGGAACTCAACGCCGATTTGCGAGCGGCAGTCGACGCTTCGGATGCAGCTGCGATCGAGCAGTGCGAATTCGAATTCCACCGCTTGATCAATCGCGCTGCGGGTGGTGCGAAGCTGGCATGGTTCCTGTTCGGCGCGATTCGGTACACCCCTGCTCGTCTCTACGCGACGGATCCAGGCTGGGGTGAGCTTGCGGTATCGAGCCACGACGCTTTGATCGAGGCGTTCGAGAAGCACGATCGAGAACAGGTGGACGCGCAGATGAGTCTGCAGTTCTCCGACGGCGCTGCTCGACTTCTCGCTCACCTCGACAACATCGGGATCTGGGACTGAATCAGGAGCTCAAGACGGAGGTAGGGCGGGAGCGAGCAGGATCGCTGCACATTCGGCGACCAGTTCTTCTTCCGTCACGTCGATGTATCCGTCCAGCCATGCACTGAGGGTCTGCGCCAGGCCGCCGACCAGGAAGGTTGCTGTCAGCGTCAAGTGGCCGCTGTCGTTCAATCGGTAGAAGGTCTTGGCGTTGGCGGCCAGGAGACCGATGAATATCGTCGTCGACGCTCGCCGTTTCTCGGCCAGGGCCGGGCTCGTCAGGGCGCTGGAGAACAGTAGACGTCCGCGACGGGGATCCTGCGCGATCGTGCGGACGATGTTCGCGATTCCGGCGAGCGCCTTGCCTCGTTCGGTCTCGGCGGCGTCCACCGCGGCCTGGGTTGAAACGGCGATGTCCGTGATGACGGTGTCGTAGACGGCCGACATCAGAGCATCACGATCGGTGAAGCTCTCGTAGAAGTACCTCGCCGCGACACCGGCCTTCTTGCACACTCCGCGGACCGTCAGTTCGGGCTCGGCGGAGCCCATGAGTTCCAGACCGGCCTCGATCAGCGTCTCTCGTCGTTGGGCTACGCGGAGCGCGCCGTCGACGCCACCGTACGAACGCGGTTGGTCATTCATGAAGACCATCTTTGCATCCCGAGATTGCTTGACATCTCGGCATTTCGGCGTTTCACTCATCTGAGAACATGCGTTCGCAGATGTCGACTCGAAGGGGTTCTGCCATGACGGTGAGTAGGGATTCGATGGACGGGCGCGAGGAAGCGGTGGCAGGCGGCATCGGAGCGGTCGGCGTCCAGGCGGTCGACATCGACGCCGAGGTCGAAAAGGCGATGTCCGGGCTCGGACTGTTGGCCGCAGGCGCCAACGTCATCATGCAGTTGGCGCGCCCGGCGGTGGGGTACGGCGTGTACGAGAGCAAGGTCGAGACGGGTCGGTTGGATCGGCATCCGGTGAAGCGAACCCGGACGACGCTGACGTATCTCGCCGTCGCGAGCCTGGCGACGGACGAAGAAAAGAAGCTGTACCGACGCGCAGTCAACGGCTCTCACAAGCACGTTCGCTCCGATGAGAACAGCGCGGTCGAATACAACGCGTTCGATCCCGAGCTGCAGTTGTGGGTAGCCGCCTGCCTGTACCGAGGCTTCGAGGACGTCTACAAAATCTTGTACGGGGATCTCGATCCGCTCACCCAGGATGCGTTCTATCAGCGAAGCGCCACGTTCGGTACAACCCTTCAGATGCGACGCGACATGTGGCCGGCGGACCGGGATGCGTTCGAGGTCTACTGGAACGAGAACCTCGGCAAGGTGGCGATCGACGAGACGATTCGTGAGCATCTCTACGGGATCGCGTCGGCGACCTTCACGCCGAAGCTGTTGCATCCCGTGGTCGGTCCGCTCAACCGATTTGTCACCACCGGGTTCCTGCCCCAGGCCTTTCGTGAGGAAATGCGGCTCCCGTGGTCAGCGCGTCAGCAGCGCAACTTCGACCGATCCATGCGGGTCGCCGCGCTGGTCAATCGGTTCAGCCCGAAGATTCTGCGGATGTTCCCCTACAACTTCTATCTCTGGGATCTGCGTCGGCGCATCGCCAAGGGAATCCCGTTGGTCTGAGCCGACTCTGACACTTGAAGTGATTGACACCACAGGTAAATCGGACACATACTCAACCCAGTTGAAGTTGACGTCAAGTTTTAACTTTCCTGTGGAGGCTGTCAGTGGCGAACATCGAAGGCGTATGTGACCAGCGATTCTCTGGCTTGAAGGAGGCGCTGGCACGCAATCTCGATTCCGGCGAGGACGTCGGGGCAGCGATCGCACTGACGATCGACGGCGAATCCGTCGTCGACATGTGGGGCGGTTGGGTCGACGTCGAGCACACTGCTCCTTGGGCCCGCGACACAGTCACCAACGTCTGGTCCTGCAGCAAGACCGTGACCGCACTGGCCGCGCTCATGCTCGTCGACCGCGGGTTGCTGGATCTCGATGCCCCGGTCGCGCAGTACTGGCCCGAGTTCGCAGCAGCGGGTAAGGACCGTATTCAGGTCCGGCAACTGTTGTCGCACACATCAGGCGTTTCGGGGTGGGATCAACCGTTCACCTTGGAGAACATTTGCGACGACGCGTACGCCACAGCCCGGTTGGCGACGCAGGCTCCGTGGTGGGAGCCGGGTACCGCATCCGGATATCACGCCCTCAACTACGGCCACCTGATCGGCGAGGTCGTCAGGCGCATCGACGGTCGAACCCTCGGCCGCTTCATCGACGAGGAAATAGCCGGTCCGCTCGATGCTGATTTCCGCCTGGGCTTGCCGAAGTCCGAATACGGGCGAGTCTCGAATGTGATTGCGCCACCGCCGTTGCCGATCGACATCGCGGCACTCGGGATGGACAACATCATGGTGAAGACCTTCACCGCGCCGCCGGCCGACGCGACAGGTTCGTGGACCGACGGGTGGCGAGCCGCCGAGATCGGTGCGGCCAACGGTCATTCGAATGCGAGGGCGCTCGCAAGGATCCAATCGGTGATTGCGTGCGGTGGCAAGGTCGGTGACGTTCGCCTGCTGTCGGAGGAAACGATCGACAAGATCTTCGAGGAGCAGTCGTACGGGGTCGACCTCGTCCTCGGTGTGCCGGTCCGCTTCGGCGTCGGATTCGGATTGCCGACGCCGGAGTCCGTCCCGTTCATTCCGGAGGGGCGAATCTGCTTCTGGGGAGGTTGGGGTGGCTCGCAGATCATCATCGACACCGAGAAGCGCATGACCTTCTCGTACGTGATGAACAAGATGGGGCCGGGCCTGCTCGGTTCCGAGAGATCGGCGCAGTACGTATCGGCTGCCTACGACGCACTGAGCTGATCGATGTGACTGCGTTTGATCGAGATGACAGGGAGGGCGAAGCGCTACTCAAATCCTTGCTGAGTAGTAGCCGAGGGGGCTGGGTATAGGCCCGATTGCTAATCCGGCGGAACGGTTGGTTTGTCTGCTGCAGCTGACTATGCTGCCGGATATGCCAGTGTGCTCCGGGGGGAAATCAGCTTGTCCGCTACGTCGAAGTGTGCCCGAAAGTTGCAGACCTGCATCGGCTGACCGGCGATGAAGGGTTTCGTCGAAGTTGTCATGCGCTGGTGGCAGTTGCCGGACCAGTTCCATAGTTTCAGCAGGTACCTCGAAGACCGCGGGTTCTTGACTTCCTGCCGGGCGCTGGTCGGCGGAACGGCACTCTGGATGGGGTTGGTGTTGCTGTCGGCGCGATTCAGTGACGTCGGTCCGCAAGGTACGTTCTGGCGAGCGGTCAATCTCATGGTCATAGTCCTGTGCGTCGGCGCGGCCCTGATCTGGTGGTTGTTTCCGCCGACGCCGCTGTGGTCGTACACCTTTGTCGTGGGTTCCGACGTTGCGATTGCGGCGGCCGCCGCAACCGACTCGGAACCGATGGGACGGCTCATCGCGTGCGTCGTGTTTGCGTCGATCGGCGGCTATATTGCGTTCTTCCACAATCCGAAACTCCAAGTCGGTCACTTGGTCTTCGCCTCGATTGTCACGGTGCTTTCGGGGTGGACTTTGTTGTTCGGACCAGCAGCGGACGTCGGCTTGGGGTTGGCGAAAATCGCGGTCGTGATGGCCACCATCATTGTGATTCCCGTGGTGTCCCAAATGGTTCTGGCAGTTCTGGGATCCGACGCCACTACTTCCGACATCGACCCGTTGACCGGTCTGCTCAACCGTCGCGGACTTTCGCGTCGTGTGAAGGATCTGATGGGGCCTCCGGTGACCGAGGCCGACGCGGTTCTCGTAGTGGTGATCGATCTCGACCGATTCAAGACGATCAACGACGTTTACGGCCACGACGTTGGGGACAGCACGATCCTGCGAACGGCGCTGCGTATTCGCCTGTGGACAACCAAAGCTGCACTGACCGCCCGCGTGGGCGGTGACGAGTTCGTCGTGGTCGAGCGGGTGCCGGTCAGCGTGATAGCGAGGCTGGAAGGACAGATCCGCTCGGCAATGGACGGGGCGACCGATGATCCACCGACGAGCGCGAGCATCGGAATGGCGGTCCGCACCGCGCCCCGGCATCCGGGTGAGTCCGTCGACGAAGTCTTTGCCGAACTCTTCCGCGTCGCGGACACGGTGATGTACGAAGCGAAGCGCGAAGGTGGCAACCAGGTTCGGGCGAGCCTGGTCTGATGTGAGAGCTCAGTCGGCGAAGCTCAGGCCGCGTTCGGCGAGTGCTTCACGCAGAATCCTCAGAGCCTTCGGTCCCATCCCGTGCAGAGCGCCGAGTTCCTTCTCGGACACGGACGTCAATTGCGCGAGATGGGTGTAGCCCGCTCCGATCAGCGCGCGCTGTGCGGGAGCTCCCGTTTTCGGGAAGTCGGTTTCCACTGTGCCCGGATCCGGTTCTGTCACTGGCCAACTCCTCCGTGTGGGTTTTCCACAGTTTAGCGAGCGTCGTGAACGATTTCGGGGCTGTCGATTTTGTCGGGCGTTCGCGGAAGCGCGCGAGCTGCCACGGCAATGCCGATGATCGCGATAGCGGCGAAGGTGAGGAGAAGCAATTGCGCAGAACGAAGCGTCGACGGTTCGCCTATGTTCACCAGCACTCCGGCCAGGGCTGCGCCGAAGGCATTGGCGATCAGCTGAACGGTGTTGATGGCAGCGGAGGCACGCGCACCTTCTCCGGGATCGGTGACCGCGGTCATCGCACCGACTGCAAGATGGGGCCAGGCGATGCCGATTCCGACGCCGGCGACCAGCAGTCCGATCACCCACGCGACCATCGCACCGGCGCCGGCGTGCTCCGTGAGAAATGCTGCCATGATGCCCAACCCGATCGCGACGAGGATCGGACCGCTGACAACGATTCGTCGCACGATACGAGGGGTAGTCGCCGAGGCGCTCGGGATTTCGCCGAGAGTCCAGCCGAGAGCGAGTGCGGCCCCGAGGAATCCGGCCGCGAGCGGTGCCAGTCCGGCAAGTCGTTGGCCGAAGAGTGGAATGAACGTCTCGACGGTCGACGCAACAGCGAGGACGACGATGGTCAGGTACACCCATTTGAGCGACGACGCGTTGAACGTCGATGGCGGTAGTACGCCGTGGCGCGAGCGACGGTCAGCGGCGACAAAGGCGATCAGTAGCAGCACAGCGACGAGAACCATTGCTGCGGTCACTGCGAGGTTGGACAGAATTCCGGCAACGCTGACCAGCAAGGCTGCCGCAGTCAGCAATGCCAGGGAGAGGACCGGCACCGGGCTACTGGTCGTGCTGCCCGGTTCATGTGCCGGTAGCGCGCTGGGGACGAGAGCTGCGACTGCGATCGTCGCGACAACCAGAACGCCGAAAGCCCATCGCCAGGCTCCGAATTGAGCAAAGACGCCGCCGATTGCAGGGCCGGCGAAGGTGCCGACTCCCCACATTGCCGAAACCAGCGCGGCCCCGCGGGTCCACAGATGTCTGGGGAGCGCGGCATTGATGACGGCGTAACCGAGACCAGCCAGCAGGCCACCTCCCGAACCCTGGATCGTGCGGCCGACCAACAGCAATTCCATGGTCGGGCTGACCGCACAGACGACGGTGCCGAGCGCGAAGATCGCGAGGCCGATCAGGTAGGCCCCGCGCGGTCCCCTGGCGGCGAGGACGTTGGTGACCAACATCGAGGAGATGACGGAAGCGATGAGGAAGACCGTCGCGGTCCAGGCGTAGTACTGCTGACCGCCGATGTCGTCGATGGCAGTCGGAAGCAGGCTGGTCGTCAGGTAGACGTTGGTCGCGTACAGCGCGACGCCGCCTGCGAGGACGGTAGCGGTGCCGAGGTATCGACCGCTCAGGAGCTGCCGCCAGGTTCCGGCGGGAGCATCGGTGGGGGAGTGCATGTTGTCGAAGGTAGAATCTCAAGTGCGCTTCAGGTCAATGTCGCGCAGCCATTGGGAGGCAGAATGATCCGTAAGAGTGACGAACTTCTCTCGATCGGTGAGGTATCGGCGCGCACCGGCGTCGCCGTGTCGGCGGTGCGCTACTACGAAACACTCGGTCTGGTTCCTGCGGAGCGGACGGCAGGAAATATGAGGAAGTTCCCGCGCCACTCGATCCGGCGGGTGTCGCTGATCCAGTTGGCAGTCAGGTTCGGGATACCTCTGGCCGAAGTCGCCGAAGTATTCGGGTCGTTGCCGCAGGGGCGAACGCCGACGAAGAAGGACTGGCGCAAGATTTCGACGGAGTGGAATCAGCGCCTCGAGGATCGCAAGCAGGCCATCAGCCGGATGCAGGACGAACTGACGGGCTGTATCGGCTGTGGGTGTCTGTCACTCAAGACATGCAACCTGCTCAACCCTGGAGACGAACTGGGCCGGGAGGGGCCCGGCGCCAGACGTCTCTGAAACTACTGTCGGTCACACTCTTTCGCGTGGCCGCGACTGAGCATTCCACCGACCACCACGACGCTCGATCTCGATGGGATGCGAGAAGCACTCGCTGATGTTCTGGGTGGTGATCACATTCTCGGCGAGGCCGCTGGCGGTCACGACGCCGTCCTTGATCAGGAGAGCATGTGTGGTGGTGCTCGGAATCTCTTCGATGTGATGCGTCACGAGGATGCTGGCAAGTGACGGGTTCTGATTGCGGAGATCGTCCAGAGCCGTCAAGAGCTGTTCGCGCGCAGCAAGATCGAGCCCGGTCGCCGGTTCGTCGAGCAGGAGCAGGCGTGGTTCCACCATGAGTGCACGGGCGATCAGGGCTCGCCCCCGTTCGCCCTGGGACAAGTTGGGCCACAGTGCGTCCGAACGCGGACTCATCCCGAGTAGATCGATCAGTGCGTCGGCATGAGCCTCTTGCTCCGGCGTCGGTGACCACCGCGGCATTACCTCGGTGGTGTTGGTGAGGCCGGTGATCACGACGTTGCGGACGGTGATCGGAATTCCGATCGTGTGACGCGGGTTCACGTGCCCGATGTCCATCCGCAGTTCCCTCATGTCGACTCGGCCCAGCTTGTGCCCGAGGACGTAAACGGAACCGCGAGTCGGGTGGGCGGTTGCTCCGAGAAGGCTCAGGAGGGTGCTCTTGCCTGCACCGTTCGCGCCGAGGAGTACCCAGTGTTGCCCGGGTTCGATCGAAATGTTGATGTCTTTCAACAAGTATCGGCCGTCGCGGACGAGATCCACGTGTTCGGTCGACAGAACTGTGCCGTTGGGGTGTTGCACGAGAACTAACCTCTCTTAGGCGTCGAGCACACGCAACCGCCGTAAGACGGTGTCGATATTTGCTCGGGTTGCCGCTACCGCGGCTTCTGGGTCGGCGTCTTGAAGGGCCTCGACCAACTGATCATGGGCATGTGAGGTGTCGGGGACGCCGGCCTCGTGGGCCATCATCTCGACGAGGGATTCACGAAGGAGTGGACGCACCGACGTGAACAGCGAGAGTAGAACCGCGTTTCCGGACAACCGAACGACTTCGGTGTGGAAGTCGAGGTCGACGTCGACGAACTTTTCAACGTCCCCCTCGAAATGACTGTGTCGCATGGTCAGTCGCCGCCGCAGGCCGTCGAGGTCCTCGGGTTGTACCCGCTCCGCGGCCAGTCTGGCGGCCTCGATCTCGAGTGCGCGACGGACTTCGAAGACCTCCAGGATGCGTGAGCGTCGAAGCAGTTTGGTGAATTCGTCGACGTGCTCGAGTTCGGACGCGGCAGCCACGAAGGTGCCGACGCCGTGTCGGACTTCGAGTAGCCCGTCGCGAGCGAGGAGGCGGATTGCCTCGCGAATCGAGGAACGCCCGACGCCGAGTTCGACGGCAAGGGCCGCCTCGCTCGGAATTCGCTGCGTCGGCAACCACTCCGATTGGCGGATCTTCGACCGGAAGATCTGTTCTATTTGCGGCACCAGAGGACCGCTGCGCAGTACGAAACCACTGTGGTCGTCGGACATTGCTACCTCTCGAGTCGAATGGGCCTATGGTAGCAAGTCATCGGACGTCTGAAGACTAACCCCGGGTGACTGTGCCGGAAGCGCACTCACATCATCACGATGGATCGGAGGACTTCTCCCCGGCGTAGACGCTCGTAGGCCTCGGCTGCGCCGTCGAGATCGACAATTTCACTCCGATACTTCTCTAGTGGAAAGCTGCCCTCGGACACCAGCCGAGCGATCCTCGGAAAGTCGCGGCTCGGGACACAATCACCCCAGTGCGAGACGTGATATTCGAGTCGCTTGAGAAAGACAGGGCGCAACGCAACAGCGCTGATTTCGTCGGATCGAGGTGCCCCTGGCGCGACGATCCGACCGCCGGGACGCGTCAGCGCAATCGCCTGTTGTAGTGGTCCGTCGCCGCCGACCGCGTCGATGACGATGTCGAAGCTCGACAACAGCTCCGGTCGCCGGGCCCAGTGCGCACCGTCGACGGTGACATCGGCGCCGAACTCCGATGCAAATGCACGTTTGGCGGGTTCGAAGTCGAAGGCCGTGACGTGGGCGGCCCCGGCCGCCTGTGCGCCGGCGATCGCGCTGAGTCCGACCCCACCACAACCGATGACTGCGACCCTGTCACCGGCAGTGACCTCACCGGTGTTGACCGCTGCGCCGAATCCGGTTGGCACCCCACAGCCGAGAAGCGCACTCAAACCAGCATCGAGAGAGAGTGGGCGTAAGGCGACGTGCTGCCTGTTCATCAGGACCAACTCGGCGAGGCCGCCGGCCCCGAGGACCGGTGTCAGCTCTGTGCCGTCGGGTAGGCGGGGAGCCCGATGGCGCGGCATCTTGTTCACGCAGCGGACACCGCGACCTCGCTTGCAGTCGACACACTCGCCGCACGACACGATCAGCGCCACCACCACTTGATCGCCCACCGTGAGGTCCACGACTTCTGGACCGATCTCGTGGACCACGCCGCTGATCTCATGCCCCACGAGATACGGATAGTCCACCCCGGACGAGCCGTCCATGTAGTGAAGATCGCTGTGGCACAGCCCGCACGCGGTGACTTTGATCAGCACCTCGTCGGCCTGAGGTGCCGGCACCTCGATCTCGACGATTCGAAGTGGCTGATCGGGTCCGGTGGTGACTGCGCCTCGGCATCGGTGGTAGTGCGACATGTCAGCGGCCTCCCATGGGAATTACTGTTCCAGTTGATGATTCGGACATGATGACCGTTTTGATCGCCGTGTAGGCGAGCATTCCGTCCTCCCCCTTTTCAGTGCCGAATCCTGATGACTTGCGCCCACCGATAGTGGATTCCGGTCCGGCGGCGGCGGCATAGGAGTTGATCCAGAAGTAGCCCGTCTCGATGCGTCGGGCCACGGTGAGGGCCTTCGCGAGGTCGCTGGTCCAGCATCCACCGGCGAGGCCGTATTCGGACGTATTGGCGATATCTATCGCGTGGTTCGTGTCGGTGAATCTCTGCACCGTCACGACCGGACCGAAAGTCTCCTCCCGCAGGATCGCCAGATCGGTGAGGTCGCCGACGTCGATCACCGTCGGCAGAAAGTACCCAGACTCGGGAGTTGCTCCGGTGGGTGAATCGCCACCGCACAAGACTTTTGCACCTGCTTCTTCCGCGTCTCGCACGATGCTGCGGACTCGGGAGACGTCCTGGGCGGTGATCAACGATCCGATATCGCTGTTCGGGTCGAACGGATCACCGACTCGCAGTGAACGAGTCTTGGCCACAAGCGATTCGATGAAACGATCGGCGATATTCTCCTGTACGAGAATTCTCGATCCGGAGAAACATCGTTGTCCGGAGTTGCGGAAGATCGCGCCGACGGACCCCTCGACCGCACTGTCGAACGGTGCGTCGTCGAAGATGATGTTCGCAGACTTGCCGCCCAACTCGAGGAGAACGCGTTTGAGTCCGGCCACCGAATCGGATCCGACGCGCGCCCCGACGGTGCTGCTTCCGGTGAAAGAGGCCATGTCCACCTCCGGCGACGAGACCAATGCGGTCCCGACGTCCGCGAATCCCTGCACGATGTTGACCACTCCGTTCGGCAGGCCGGCCTCGACGAGGTATTCGGCAAATGCGATTGCAGCCAGCGGACTCTTCTCCGGCGACTTGACCACAACGGTGTTGCCCATCGCGATGGCGGCAGCGATCTTCATCGCGCAGAACATCAATGGTGCATTGAAGGGCATGAAGATGGCCACGACGCCCACAGGTTCACGCCATGTCATCTCCACGTACCCGTCACCGAGCGGCAGGGTGGAGCCCCTCATCCTGCTTGCCCACCCTGCCGCCGACTTGGTCAACGAGGTCGAATTGACCACGTCGAAACTTGCTTCCGGTGAGGTCTTTCCGTTGTCGAGGGTGACCAATGCCGTCAGCCGGTCCATGTCGCGAAGCATTGTGTCCGCGGCGCGGTCCAGGATGGCGGCACGTGTCGTCGCAGAACTGTCCGCCCAGGCAGGAAAGGCTTGACGCGCTGCGCTCACTGCATCCGATACCTGACCTGGTGACGAGGATCGGACTTCGGCGATCTGAGTGCCGGTTGCCGGAAACACGTCGGAGAATATCTGGCCGCCGCCGTCGACGAACATGCCGTCGATCAGCGTGTGCACGCGAGGGAGTCGGGCCGTTTCGACGGCGCGGGCGAAGACTGTCGGATCCGATTGCAGCATAGTCAGTTCTCCTTCGGGAGTCGTCTGCCCAAGAAGTCCAGTAGGTGTCCGTGGAATTCGTCGGGGCGTTCCGCGAAACCGTAGTGTCCAACGCCCTCGAGTTCGTGAATTTCGGAATCCTCGATGCGCTCGGCCATCGCCCGCATACCGGCGACCGGACAGGCCGTGTCCACGGTTCCCGCCAGGAGCAAGGTCGGGACCGCCAGATTGTCGAGAGCCTCACGGCCGTCGTACGACGCGATAGCGCGGATCGAATTGGCGAAGGTACCGGTTCGCATGGCGAGGATGGCTTCGCGGACCTTGTCCACGAGCGGTCCGGAGGCAGTCGGCCCCATCATCGAATCGAGCAATGGACGCACATACTCTGCGACGGTCTGTCCGTTCTCGATCGGTTCGAGCCGTTCGGCCAGGTATCGCTTCTGGTCTTCCGGAGTGCGCGAAGCAAAACCCGCTGATGCTCCGGACAGGACAACAGCATCGACGAGTGGTTCGTTGTTGGCGGTCAAGGGTGCGATGAGCGCGCCCATGGAGTGGCCGAGCAGGACGTTGACGGCCGTAGCTTCTGACTGAACCAGCGACGTCGCTGCTGCGGAGAACGTCGTGATGGACGGAGTCTGCGCTGGCGGGGTCATGCCGTATCCGGGACAATTCCAGACGACGACTCGGTAGCCTGCATCAGCGAGAACCGTTGCAGTATTAGCGAAATAGCTGCCGTCGCCGTAGGCTCCGTGAAGCATGAATACGGTGGTTGTCCCGCTTCCGTGGACGGTGTAGTCGATGGTGCCGGTGTATGCGGCGATCATTTCTCTCCTGGGTGTGTGTCGGTGGTATCCACGGAGTGGTGTGTGTCGGTGGTATCCACGGAGTCGATCCACTTCGTCAGTGCCCGGGCGAGCGCCTCGGGTTCCTCCGCGGGCAACATGTGGGCAGCGTGGGGAATGCCGGCGAAGGTCGCCCCTACTCGATCGGCAAGAGCCTGCTGTTCGCCTGGTGGTACAACAAGGTCGGATTCTGCGGCAATCACGGCAAGCGGAACTTCAGTGGCGAGTAGCAGCTCAGTCCGGTCGGGGCGAGAGGCTATCGCGGCACTGTGCGCGCTGTATCGCTGAGGACCGTAAGCACGCACTCCGCGGAGCCGTTCCGTCAAGACATCGGGATCTTCGGCGTTGTCCGCGTGGAATACGAGATCGACGCGGCCCATCGCGAAGTTCTCGAATTCACCGGCCAACGCACGTTCTGCCTTGTCCAATCGGGCCGTTGCGGTGGCTTCGTCATCGGTTCCCTGTGGCGTGTTCACCAGTGCCACCCCGGAAATGCGCTCCGGGCAGTACTCGAGAAGCGCCATGGCGACCACTCCTCCGAAGGAATGCCCGACAAGGAAGAACTGATCGGGTAGATCGACTGCGAGTGCTGCGGCGATCTTGTCGACATCACCGATTGCGGGAACATTCACGGCTGTTGCGCGCAGTGTTGTCGGAAGTGCGTTGATTACACGGTCCCAGACCAAGGCGTCGTTATTGAGCCCCGGGACAAAAACGATGTCTGTCATCGTGCTGCGCGCCCTTCGCCGGCGATACGGTCACCTTCGACCCAGCAGGAATGGGTGCCCACTGAAATCCGTTCGGGGAGAATGACCGTGCACACCGGATCGCCGGTCAGATCGTCTGCACGATAGATAACGCATTCGGAGCGATCCTGAATCAAGTCGGTGATGAAAACTATGCAGTAGCCGTCGTCTTCTGCGCTAGAACCTGCCGGACGCGCGATTGCGGGCTCACTGCCCCATCGGCCAGGCCCGAATTCCAGGCGGACGGCATTTCCGGTGTGCAGGTCGTAACGTTTGAGGCCGTTCAGATGCCATTCGCCCTTTTCGAACAAGGCGTTGTACGAGTACCGGTACGGGCGTCCGACCACGTCGTTGCTGATGACGGGGAACTCACTCACTTCGTCGTCGAGGGGAAACTCTCTGACCTCTCCGGTGACCATGTTGAACATCCAGCGATAGAGATGCGCGCCGGTGGGATGCATGTCGACGTTTCTACGGATACGGGCGTAGATCGCGTGGGCATCTTCTTCAACTCCGACAGGAGGTTTCACAAGGTTGTCCCAGATGCATCCATCCTGTACTACCCAGTCGCCGTCTTCGAAACAATTGGACAGATGCATGACCCAGCAGGGCTTTGCTTCGAACCAACGAACATCGGCGCTGGTTCCGTAGCGGGGGATAACACCGAATCGCGCTGGAATGTCGTCGTGGAACGAACCTTTGTGGATTCCTTTCTTCAGTAGTTCCTCGTCGAAGAAGTACGGCAGGTCGTGGAGAATCGAATAGTGCTCGGTCATACCGAGGTCGTGGGGCCATCGTGGGCCGGGTAGTTCGATCGGCACGTAGTGAACGAGATTGTCTGCCTTGTTGACTACTCCGTAGTTCATGAACGGAGCCTTCTGTGGATAATTGAAGAACGTCATCTCGCCGGTGGCGTTGTCCACCTTGTAGTGCGACGACAATCCGTCGGGGACAAGTTTCGCCCAATTCTTGTTTGGACCAAGGGTTTCCAGGGTGTCCGGGCTCAAACACCAAGGCTCACTTCCTTGCGACATCGTGGCAATCAGATGACCGGCGTGGGCGATGACGTCGGTACCGGCATTGTCCTTCATCGACCCCATCGATCCCCAGCCTCGACGTTGGTACTCCTGAGGCTGGAGAATTCCCGGCCACAGAGCCTTCTTTGCCCCCTGCTCGGCCAAGAACCCTGTGGTACGGACGAAGGCGTTCCGGTACTCGCATGTGCCGTCACGAAAGCGAATGGCGTGAAGCATGCCGTCGCCGTCGAATGGATGATAGATCCCGGTAGGTGTGGTTGCGTTGTTGTGTGTGTTGCGGACGTAGATGCCATCCAATTCTTCCGGGATGGAACCGATGATCGTCAGTTCGTCGCCGCTGACGGCGTATTCCTTGCCCTGTGGTCTCCACGCGCCGCGGAGCCACGGATTCTCTTGGTCTTCTTCGGCAGGAACGCTGATGAACAGTGTGTCGTTGACGTCATACATGAGCGCCTCCTCGGGACTCGGTCGGTACGGTAGCGGGGGCGATGCCAGGCCGTGTGGAATCGTGATCGGCGGGTATGGGACGGCGTCGCTTCGTGATTCGTGAGTACAGAGCCGCTGCGCCGCCGGCGATACCGGTGGGCATCAAGAACATCAAGGCCACGAGCAGGGCGCCATAGATCATGTTCGCGCCCGATCCGCCGATCAGGTCTGCGGTGTACGTCGGTAGGAAAGCGAGAACCAGGCCGCCGATCAACGGTCCGATCAGCGTGCCGGATCCGCCGATTAGCAGACCGGTCAAGAGCTGAATTCCCAAGAAGACACCAAACGTCTCGGGCGCGACGACACCGGTGACGAGCACGAACATGGACCCACCCACCGCCGCGAATGCGGCGCTGACGGCAAATGCGATGGTCTTCTGTCGGGAAAGATTGATTCCACTTGTGGCTGCTGCTGTTTCGTTGTCACGGATGGCCGTCAGTGTTCGGGCCGGTCCGTACTTTGCAAAGTTGCGGCAGATGAGAATGCCGATGCCTGTCACTGCCGCGACAACAACAAAATTGATCGAAGTCTGTGTGATGAAGTCGGGTACGCCGTCGGGAATGACCCAGGCAGAGTGAAGCAGTTTGCCGTTCACTCCACCGGTCAGCGATCCGAATCGTGTGATCAGCAAGGGAAATACCACCGCGAAGCTCAGGGTGACTAGTCCGAGGTAGTGCCCTTTCAGTCGAAGGGCTGGAAGGCCGGCGACTATTCCGACGACAAATCCGATGAGTGCGCCGACGGGTAGGGTAGCGATAATCGACAGTCCGTGATCGGTCACCAAGATGGTGCTGGTGTAAGCGCCGATACCGAAGAATGCGCTGTGGCCCAAGGAAATTTGCCCGGCATATCCGGAGACAAGGTTGAGTCCGAGGATGGCCAATGCATATGCCAGCGCAGTCGCCAACTGGAGTATCTTTGCGTCGGGGACGAACACCACCGCGCCCAGTACTGCGATGAGGTAGACGAGAGTCCCGACGATCAGTGTCCGTCGTGAACTCGGTGCGCGCAATGACGAGGGAAATGCGGTCGCGGTCATACTCGCGCAACCTCCTTGCGGCCGAAGAGGCCTTGTGGGCGAACAGTGAGGACCACCAGGAGCATGACCAGCGCAAGTGCCAATCCGGACTGGGCTCCGATAGCGGGAAATATCGAAGGCACAACGGATTCCACAAGTCCAACCAGCAATCCACCCACCACGGCCCCGCCAAAGCTGTCGAAGCCGCCGACACATGCCGCAGTGAATCCGTAGATCAGGACGTTGGCCATCATCGTGAAACTCAGCGCGCTTGCAGCTTGTGACGTCATAACGCCTGCAAGAGTTCCCGGCACAGCGGCTAGAGCCCACCCGAGTGCGAAGGTTGCAGCCACGGGAATTCCCACGAGGGCGGCAGACGATCGGTTCGAGATGACGGCGCGATATGCCAATCCGAGTTTGGTCTTGGAGAGCAACAGCCAGAGGAACACCAGCAGAGCAGCCAGCGTCAGCCAGATGCCTATGGTGATGTAGCTCAGTGTGAATGGTGGAGTTCCATCGAGAACGGTGATCCGGTCGTCGACACCGTCGGGGAACGGAGCAAGTGGCGTTTTGTTGTCGACGCCCCACACCACCCCGCCGAAAGCGTTGGCAAAGAGGAAGAGTCCGAGGACAGCGATCAATGCCGCTGCGTGTCCGCGCTTTTCGAGTGGCCGCATGATGAAGTACTGAATCGCCGCACTGGCAACTGCGGAGATCACCATCGAGGCGATGATCGCGACCCAGATCGGAAGTCCAGCAGCGATCAAACTGAACGACAGCAATGCCGAGAGCATTGCAAATTCACCTTGCGCGAAGTTGAGGTGGCCGGTGGTGCGAAACACTGTGACCAGTGCTATGGCCAACAGTGCGTACAAAGCTCCGTTGGACAATCCGGTCGACACCGTTGTCAAGATGCTTGCCGGATCACTTCCGGCCGCGAGAATGCTTGTGGAAGTAGTCATGTCATAACCCCAGATAGGCTTGGCGGACACCGTCGTGGCTCTGCAGTTCGGTGGCCGATCCGGACAGCACGGTGTGACCGGCTTCGAGGACGTAGCCGCGGTCTGCGATTGCAAGGGCCAGTTCCGCGCTTTGTTCGACCACAAGCATCGACGTGTTCAAATCCTTGTTGATCGTGGAGAGGAGATTGAAGAGCTCTTGGACGACCAGCGGTGCGAGCCCGAGAGACGGTTCGTCTAGTAGGAGCAAGCGGGGGCGGGACATCATTGCCCTGGCGACAGCGAGCATCTGTTGCTCGCCTCCGCTCAACGTTCCGGATTTCTGCTCACGACGCTCGGCCAACCGTGGAAACCGTTCGAACCACATCGCGATGTCGGCACTGATCTCGGCTCGGCCTTTTCGCAGATACGCGCCGGCGTACAGGTTGTCGAGAACCGTCAGGTCCTTGAAAGTCCCTCGGCCTTGCGGAACCATCGCAACGCCGCGGCGAACGATGCTGCGAGTCGACTTTCCGACTAGTTCTGTGCCGTCGAAAATTGCGCTGCCAGAGGTCGACACGAGGCTGCACAGCGCACGCAACGTGGTTGTCTTCCCGGCGCCGTTTGCGCCGAGTAGAACGACGATCTCACCCTGCTCGACAGAAAGATCGACGCCGTGCAGTACCGGTAACTGTCCGTATCGTGCAGAGAGTCCACGAACTTCGAGAAAGCTGCTCATTGTCCCCACTTTCCTAGATACGCTTCGATCACGCGCGGGTCGCTTGTGACGTCCTTCGGAAGGCCGTCGGCGATCTTTCGGCCACGATCGAGCACGACAACGTGGTCACACACGCTTGTCACCATTCCCATGTGGTGCTCGACGAGAAGCACTGTGAGGTCGAGTCGCTCCTTGATCTGCGACAGATCAGCTGCAAGTTCGTGAACTTCGCTGTGGATCAACCCGTTTGCAGGCTCGTCCAGTAGCAAAATTCTCGGATCGGACGCCAACGCTCGAGCAAGCTCAACCCGTTTCAGTGTTCCGATCGGCAGATCTGCTGCCATGGACCCTGCCAGATGTGACAGTCCCAAATCTTCGAGGATTGCGAAGGCCTTTTCCTGAGATTGCATTTCGCGTGCCCTGGCACCGATTCCGACCGCTGTGCGGATCCAGCTTGCTTTCTGCTCGAGGCGCACGCCGACAGTGACGTTGTCGAGTACGGACAGTGAAGGAAATAATGCAATTTCCTGGAACGTGCGGGCGACGCCGAGTTCCGGAATCCTGTGAACGGGTACGGCGAGGAGGTCCAGTTCGCCGAACAATTCGATGGAACCGCTACTGGGTTGATAAATGCGGCTCATGATGTTGAATGCGCTGGTCTTGCCGGCCCCGTTTGGGCCGATGAGACCGCAAATACTCTGGGGCGCAACGTCGAAGGAGAGCTTGTCCAAAGCCTGGATTCCACCGAACGACAGTGAGAGGTCGGTAATGGCGAGGGCGGGAGCGTTCATGGCATGTCCTGAAATTCCGGTGGGATCAGGGTGCAGACGCGGTGACGTCTACACCGGTCGGCTCCCACGATTTGGTGGACGCGTCGTACGCGAGCATCGAACCGTCCCCGACGGGGAATGGAACGTCACCGTTGATGACCGTTCGGGAGTCGGGGAAGTTCAGTGGCAGTACCGTGTCAGTGGACCAGACTGCATTGATCAGATTGATCCGGTTCAAACCACCCTCTGCGGATGCCGCGCGCTGGAGTTGCTCGACGAGGAGCGCCGCGAACCGGTATCCGTCTGCCACGTAGGTCGAGCGTGGATCGTAGGAGGGTTGGTACTTCTGCATGGCCTCCAAGTACTCCCTCATGCTGGGTTCTGTTGCAGCAGTAGGATCGGCCGGGTCGAGAGAGCTCCGTACGGTCAGCAATCCGTCCGCGAGTTCACCCAGTGGCTCAAAGAATTGTGTGGTGTCGCGGCAGGAGGGCGGCACCACGATCGGTCCGCCGAATCCTGCTCGACGGGCGGCAGAGACGAGTTGGTTGCAGAATGCCCCACTTGTTGCCGCAACGATGGCATCAGGCGATTTCGCCAACATTTCGGTTACCTGATTGCTCATGGAGACGGCAGTCGAGTCGTGTGACTGCGAAGCGACGATCTCCACGGATGTTCCCTCGATGCCCCGAGTGAATGCTTCGTCGAGGGCCTTGCCGGTGTCCGAATTCCATACCAGTTCTGCAACTTTTGCACCGGAAGGAAACTTCTTGTCGATGAACTCAGCGGTGGCTTCGCCCCAGGCGTCGTACGGGAGGAAGCTCGATGTCGACCACGGGTGGTTAGCTGGATCGTAGAACGAATGATCGCCTGTTGATGCGTAAAGTTGTGGTACGCAATTTGTTTCATACATTTGTCGGGTGGCGAGGTTCTGTGGGGTGCCCAGCTGAAAGATCGTGGCGAACACGTTGTCCTGTTCGATCAAGGCTTTCACGTTGGCCACCGCACGGGCGGGGTCGAGCGCGTCGTCCTTGGCGTTGAGCGTTACCTTGTGCCCGTCGACACCGCCGTCGGCATTGATCTTGTCGAAGTAGGCATTGATTCCACCGAGCGACAGCGCGGACGAGGCGCCGGAACCTGATTGGGCGAGTGAGGTTCCGATTACGATGTCGGCTCCAGTGGAGAGTGATTCACTAGCTCCTGCAGGGCATTTCGTCGTGTCGATCGTCACCTTGCCGGCGGTGATCTCGCCGCCGCCCGACGTTGCCTGCGTGCCGCTTGTCGAGCAGCCTGTGAGGGCCAGACCGAGGACAACAGGAGCGGCGAAGTACGAGATCCGTCGACGGGACGCACCTCGTCGAGTGTTCGAGAATGAGGATGAAATGGGCATGAAAAGTCTCGCTTTCACTGATTCGCGGGAGATGACGCGACGTCGGCAGATGAAGGCGCCAGGACGCTCCCGGTGACCGCACAACTGCTGCGGGTGCAACGGGTAATCGGGTGACCGCGAATTCAGGCGCGGATACCGAGTTTCGAGCGGGAGAGCTACAGGGGCGACCTGCTCAGATCTGGCAGATGTGGTCGAACCCTCGCGCGGCTGGCTTGGATTATCTTCTCGTGTAGTGCTTCTGAACTAGATCTGATCGGTTTCGGAGGTATCTGCGGCTCGGGCGAGACGCAGGATCGAGAGAATATGGTCGGTCATCAATCGGCTGGCCTCTGTGCCGTCGCCGGATTCGATTGCTGCATAGATCCGTTCGTGGTCCAGGTGCCACCACGGATTGGTTTCGGGATCGTGTTCATTGAGCCTGGTGATCCCTCGCGGGCCCGTGGTCAGAGATCGCATGATGCCGCTGAGGACCGGGTTCTTGGTCATTCGAACCAGTTCCTCGTGAAACCCGAAGACATCTTCGGTTTCACCGTCTGCTGTGTGTGCGTGCATTGCTCGGTGCAGAGAGGCAAGGTCGCGTTCTGTGCGCCTCTCAGCTGCTGTCGAGGCGATGAAGGGTTCGATACCCAGTCTGGCTTCGACAACGTCGGTCAGCGAGCGGTTTCCTTCGAACAGCATGTCGGATACGCGAATGACTGCCGCATCCGACGGCCGTTCGGTGAGAAATACTCCTGAGCCGTGTCTTGTTTCGATCATTCCGACCGCTTCGAGTGACGAAAGAGCTTGTCGCAGTGAATGGCGTGACACGCCCAACGTGGCGGCAAGTTCTCTCTCGGGCGGCAGAGCGGTGCCTGGCGAGAAGCGTCCTCCCCGGATCATGTCCTGGAGGTGATCGCGAACCTGGTCATGTACCGGGATGCGCTTGATCTCGAACGGCTTGCTCATCTTCGTATTGTCTCCGATCGCGGTGAACCGGTGGGCGCACGGTGGACCCGAGGCGAGTGTTTGATTGGTTGAACCAATCTGAAATGAGATTAGGCTCACAGATGGACCCAGTCAAGGGTTGGCTCGAATTTCGTCCGTCAGTGGCGGTTATCGACTGGTCGGAAGGTGTAGACGACGCCGGGTATTCGCATTGTTCATCGAGTCATGGTGCAGGCTAGGTACAGCGAGATTGCGGTGCTCGATCGTCGATGGCGCGTTCCATCTTCTGCAGTCGGTAGGTCAAAGTGTTGCGGTGGATATGAACGCGCTGTGCTGCGGAGGTGCTGTTGAACGCAGATTCTCGCCAATTCGATCGCGGCGGCGTTGACCTGGCATGGGTCAGTTGCGGGTGACGCCGAGGAGCAGTGCGATCAGGTCGAGGGCCGTCTCGATCTCCGCCTTTTCCCGCCCGAGTAGAGGGGCGTAGAGGTGTACGTCGCAGATGCGAACGAGAGCTTCGCCCAGCACTTGCGGCGAGAGCGTGATCGTCAGTTGGCCGGCGTCGACCTGGGACTGCAAGATTTCGGCGGTGATGGAGGCGGAGATCGATTCGATGGAGCCGGGCATCATCGCGAGTTTGATGAACACCATTGGTTCGCGTTTGGTCAGCGCTCGCAGTTCGGTCGACGATTCCACCGACCGCATGACGCGTCCGAAGACGTCGAGGATGTACTCCGGACCTTGCCCCGACGCCTGTGACATCGCCTTCCGGTATGTCCGTTCGGTGGCCTCGGCCAGCACTGTTCCGAGCAGTTCGTCGCGATTGCCGACCCAGCGGTAGAGCGTCGCGCGGCCTACTCCGAGACGTTCGGCGAGCAGTGACATGTCGAGTGGTTCCTCCGCGAGGTACATGCTCGCGGCGGTGTCGATCGCGCGTCGGCGTTCGAGGTCGGTAGGCATCGGGACATTCTCTCCGGTTGTCCGGTACTGCACAATTTCGGCGGTCGAACAGAGGTGGGCTTCGGGTGGGTCGAACCTATTGACGAACCAAGCGACGTGAGACACACTAGCTCATTGTCTCACGTTAGTGATGGCGATCACAGTCAGGGGTTCGATCGATGAGTTCAGTACAAACCGTTCGTGGGCCGGTGGACACAGCCGATCTGGGAAAGGTGTTGATGCACGAGCATGTCTTCGTTCTGGGGGAGGAGATGCGTCAGAACTATCCCGACTACCCGGAGCCTTGGGACGAGGAGGCTCGAGTAGCCGATGCGGTGACCAAGCTGTCCGAACTGAAGTCGCGAGGGATCAGCACGATCGTCGATCCCACGGTCATCGGACTCGGTCGCTACATCCCGCGTATTGCGCGGATCAACGAGCAGGTCGATCTCAACATCATCGTCGCCACCGGCGTCTACACGTACAACGACATTCCGTTCCAATTCCATTACACCGGTCCAGGTTTGCTGTTCGACGTGCGCGAGCCGATGGTTGATCTATTTGTGAAGGACATCAAGGACGGCATTGCCGGCACAGACATCCGCGCGTCATTCCTCAAGTGCGCCATCGAAGAACCTGGTCTGACTCCCGGTGTCGAGCGTGTGATGCGAGCGGTCGGTCAGGCGCAGGTCGAAACCGGGGTACCGATCACGGTTCACACGAACCCGCACACGGAATCGGGCCTCGTTGCGCAGAAGGTTCTGGCCGAGGAAGGTGCAGATCTGAGCAAGGTCGTCATCGGGCACTCGGGTGATTCGACCGACCTGGACTACCTGTGTGCACTTGCCGATGCGGGTTCGCTACTCGGGATGGACCGTTTCGGTCTCGATGTTCTGCTGCCGTTCGAGGAGCGGGTGAACACTGTCGTGGAACTGGCCCGCCGTGGCTATGCCGAGAAAATGGTTCTGGCACATGATGCCTCGTGCTTCATCGACTGGTTCTCGAGTGAGGCCAAGGCGGCCGCAGTACCGAACTGGAACTTCACCCACATCAGCGATCAGGTCATTCCCACGCTGCTCGAGCGCGGCGTCACCGAGGATCAGATCAACACCATGCTGGTGGATAATCCACGTCGGTACTTCGAGAGCTGAGTTATGACCAACGTGTACGAGCTCAAGCCGTGGCTCGCCAACTACGACGCCGACACTCCGCCGAACGTGGACATCGAGCATGCCAACGCCCTCGCGATGTTCCGTGCGTCGCTGGAGCGCGATCGCACCGCCCCGATCATCAGGTACTTCGACAGGACCGTCAGCTTTGCCGAGCTCGACGAGATGTCGGACGCGCTTGCCGTAGCCCTCGCCGTGGACGGAATCGGGTTCGGCGACAGAGTTTCCTTTGTCCTGCAGAATGTTCCGCAGTTCGTCATCGCGACGGTCGCAGTCTGGAAACTCGGCGCTGTCGTCGTTCCGGTCAATCCGATGTACCGGGACCGTGAGCTGTCCACAGTACTCGCGGACAGCGGAGCGGTAGCAGTCATCTGTCTCGAGTCCTCGGCCGAGACCGTGGCGACTGCGTCCGATGGCACCGAAGTGCGACGGGTCATCACCACGTCGGAACGGGATTTTCAGTCGCGTGACGATGAACGGATCTTCGGTTCGGCGTCCAGGATTCGTCATGATGGATTTCCGGACCTACTGGAACTGATCGGGGCTCATCGAGGGCAGAAGCCCGAGAAGGTCGATCTGTCCCCGGAAGACCTTGCCTACCTTCCTTATACGTCGGGGACGACCGGCCCGCCGAAGGGGTCGATGAACACGCACTCAAATGTCGTGTTCGCAGCGCAGATCTATCGGGACTGGTTGGGGCTGCGCCCCGGCGGCGCGATGTTCGCGGTGGCGCCACTGTTCCATATCACCGGGTTGATCGGGCACGTCGCGGCTCCACTCCTGGCCGGCGCGCCCACGATTCTGACCTGCCGATTCCATCCCATCGTTGCAGCGGAGTCGATTTCGGAGCATCGGGCTACCGCGATCATCGGAGCGATCACGGTATTCATCGCGTGGACGGACAGCGCCGCAGTCTCGAAGGAATCGTTGAGCTCTCTCGAGTCGGTGTATTCAGGTGGCGCGCCGATCCCGCACGCGGCGTTGGAAGCGTTCCGGGCGAAGTTCGGTCACTACATTCACAACGGCTACGGGCTGACCGAGACGAACAGCCCGGCGATCGTGGTGCCGAATTCGCGTGAAGCGCCGGTAGATCCGGCGTCGGGGGCCGTTGCTGTCGGCGTTCCGGTATCGAATACGTACGCCGAGGTGGTGGACGAGAACGACAGGCCGGTACAGATCGGGGAGTACGGCGAGATCGTGGTCTCCGGTCCCCAGGTTGCACTCGGATACTGGAACAAGCCGGACGAGACCGCACATGCGATGCCGGACGGGCGTTTTCACACCGGCGACATCGGATTCATGGACGGCGACGGTTGGTTTTACATCGTCGACCGGATGAAGGATCAGATAAATGCCTCGGGCTTCAAAGTGTGGCCACGCGAAGTGGAAGATGTTCTCTACGAACACCCTGCCGTACGAGAGGCTGCCGTCGTCGGTGTCATGGATCCGTATCGCGGCGAAACCGTGAAGGCCTTCGTGTCTTTCAAGGACGGTGCCGAGGCGACCACCGAGGATCTGGTCGAGTTCTGCAAGGAAAGGCTTGCAGCATACAAGTATCCACGCATCGTCGAGGTCATGAATGACCTGCCGAAAACAGTGAGCGGCAAGATTCTTCGTCGTGAACTGCGGGTACCGAACTAGATCTGCCTGACAAACGAATTGCCGGCCGCCGACAAGGTGAGCCGGCCATTCGTCGTGGTGATCGGCGAGCATCGATAGGGGATTTAGTCCCTTATGCGGCAATGCATTTCAGTGATTGACATCACTCTTTTTGTATCGCAGACTGATCGCAACGCCACAGAGTTGAAGTTGGTGTCAGTTTCTACTTCTGGCCCGGTTTCACTTCTCAACTCCCGGCGCGACGAGCGTCCGACCCATCGAGGAGTAACCCATGACGAGATCGGCAGTGGATTCGAACACGCAGGCAGGGGGCCTGTCCGATCAGGAACGGAAGAAGAAGAAAGCGCACCGCAAACTTCTCGGCGCGGGACTGCTCGGCAGTTCCATCGAGTGGTACGACTTCTTCTTGTACGGAACGGCTGCGGCACTGGTCTTTCCTCATGTGTTCTTCCCCGATTCATCCGCACTGATGGGCACATTGCTCTCGTTCAGTACGTTCTGGGCCGGCTTCGTTGCCCGCCCCATCGGCGGTTTGGTCGCCGGACACTTCGGCGACAAGTACGGACGCAAGCCCGCCGTCGTCACCTGCCTGTTGCTGATGGCTGTCGCGACATTCCTGATCGGCGCGATTCCGAGTGCGTCGGCAATCGGCGTCGTCGCTCCGATTCTTCTGGTGACACTGCGATTCATCCAAGGTCTCGCCTGCGGTGGCCAGTGGGGCGGAATCGTCCTTCTCCTCACCGAATCCGCGAGTCCCAAGAAGCGTGGATTCTCAGGCACTTTCGGTCAGATGGGTGTCTCGTTCGGTGTAGTGCTGGGCAACCTGGTCTTCCTCGTCGCGACCGCGACCATTTCCAACGAAGCATTCCTGAGCTGGGGTTGGCGGGTTCCGTTCTTCGCCAGCGCGCTGCTCTTCCCCGTGGTTCTGTACATCCAGACGAAGGTCGAGGACACGCCGGAATTCCTCGAGTTGCAGGAAGACGCCAAGAAGAACCAAAAGGACGTCGTCGTTCAGGCTCCACTGGCGCAGGCGCTCAAGGATCACTGGCGCAAGATCCTGCTTGGCTGCGGACTTCTGGCCGCCACCAATGCACTGTTCTACATCAGCATTGCCGGCGTACTCAGCTACGGCACAACCGAACTGGGGTTGAAGCGGAACTCGCTGCTCATCATCTCGCTCCTGAGCGCGTTGCTGACAGTCGGGGTGGTGCTGTGGTCCGGGAAGATGTCCGACAAGATCGGTCGTCGTCCGATGATCCTGATCGGCGCCGCGGCGATCGTGGTCTGGGCATTCCCGTACTTCTGGTTGATCAACACCAAGTCCCTGCCGCTGTTCTTCATCGCAGTCACGGTCGGCAGCGTGTTCCAGTCGATGACCTACGGGCCTATCGCGGCATACATGGGTGAACTGTTCGCACCCAACGTGCGCTACTCGGCAGCATCGTTGGCCTACCAGTTGGCTGCGATCACGGTCAGCGGCGGCACCCCGTTCATCATGACAGCACTTATCGCGAAGACCGGAACCACGACATGGGTTGCCGTGTTCGTGGCACTCATGGGCTTGGTGACCTTCTTCAGCGCTTGGGTGCTGAAAGAGACCAACCCGAAGGAAGTTCGGGACGATCCGAACGCAATTCCGGGCGCGCACCTCTACGCCAGGTAATACCTTCGGTCTCGAACAGACGCCCGCTATCGGTCACCGGTAGCGGGCGTCTGACGTATAACTGGAGCATGGCTGCAGCACGCACAGGCTCCGAAGATGCTTCGTCGACAGTGTCACGGGAACTCCCCTCCACTCAGCGTGGTTTGCGTACGCGTCGAGCGTTGATCGATGCGGCTCGCACCGTCTTCGAACGGACAGGTTATCTGGACTCGCGTCTGATCGACATCACGGTGGAGGCGCAGTGCTCGGCCGGTACGTTCTACACCTACTTCGCAAGCAAGGAGGAGATCTTCGCGGCTGTGATGGAGCTGGCGCGCGAAGACATGATGCATCCGGGCATGCCGCACACTCCGAAAGGCGCGGATCCCGCTGAGGTCATCGCGGCGAGCAACCGCGCGTACCTCGAGGCGTACCGACGTAACGCGAAGCTGATGGGACTGCTCGAGCAGGTCGCAAGCATCGATCCGGAGTTCCGGGTTCTCCGCCTCGAGCGTGCTGACGCGTTTGTTCGACGCAACGCGCGCAGTATCGAGAAGCTGCAGAAAGCCGGTCTGGCGGACGCGAACCTGGATCCGTTACTGACGTCTCGGGCACTCTCCGGGATGATCAGTCGACTTGCGTTCGGGTACTTCGTATCCCGCGGCGGCGAGGACGGCGCCGCCGGAGTGACCTTCGATGGTCTGCTCGATACGGTCAACCGGTTGTGGATCAACACTTTACAATTCTCGCTGCGCCAAATCTGATGTTGACGCCGGGTTCATGTTTGGTGTCTGATGGAGCAATGACACCTACGCGTACGGCAGTGCTCGTCGATTTCGGTGGAGTTCTCACCTCCAGTGTTCTTCAGGCCTTCGAAGATTTCGGGGCCTCGCTTGGGGGAGACCCACGGCTTCCGTTGACCCTGCTCTCCCGCGACGACGTCTCGAAGAGGCTGCTCTCCGATCACGAATCCGGAAAGATCGACCAGGAGGCCTTCGAGGCCGGATTCGGAGAACGTCTACGAGCGCACGGCGCAGTCGTCGACAGTGCTGGATTGGTCGACCGTATGCAAGCCGGGCTGATTCGAGACGAGGAGATGGTGCGTCTGCTCGCAGACGTGCGGGCGGCGGGACACCCTGTTGCGCTCGTGTCCAATGCTTTCGGGCGTGATTGTTATGCGGGATTTGTCCTCGAGGACCTGGCCGACGAAGTGGTGATCTCCTCGGAAGTCGGGATTCGTAAGCCCTCTCGTCAGATCTATACCATCGCGTGTGAGCGCCTGGGCGTCGCGCCCGAAGATGCCGTGATGATCGACGATCTGCAACAGAATCTCGACGGTGCGGCACGATTGGGGATCGCCGGCATTCTCCACACCGACGCGGAAAGCACTCGCAGGCAATTGGCATCGACGTTCGGACTACTGCCCACGCAGTGAAACTGTAGGTTTCTCGGTAACACTCGAATACTGCTGGAACACTTTTGGAGGAACGAATGATTGCTGTCATCGCGGATATCACCGTCAAGGACGGAAGCGGCGAGCAGTTCGAAGCCGTAATCGCCGAACTTGCGGAGAAGGTGCGCACGGAGGAGCCCGGAACGGTTCTGTATCAACTGATCCGATCGAAAACGGATGCGAATTCCTACAAGTTCATGGAGTTGTATCAGGACGGTGCTGCCATCAAGGCTCACGGAACGTCCGAGCATTTCCAGGCTGCAGGAAAGGCGATGGCACCCTTCCTCGCCGGCGCCCCGCAGATCGAGTACTTCGACGCTCTCTGAGTGAGTGAACAGGTGAGCCCCGGCGAAATCTCGCCGGGGCTCACCTGTGTTTTCAGTTCTGCTTCTGGGCGAGGAGTTCGGTTCGGTCGATCGATCGCTTGAGGATCTTTCCCGTCGAACCCTTCGGGAGTGCGTCGATGAACTGGACGACTCGGGGAATCTTGTAGGCGGAGAGACGTTCCCGAGCCCACGAAGTGACGGCGTCTGCTTCGAGGTCGGAGCCTGGACGCACGGCCACCACTGCGGCAACTTCCTCCCCGTAGTAGTCGTCGGGTATGCCGATCACTGCGGCTTCGATGATGTCGGGGTGCTGGTAGAGCACCTCTTCGACCTCGCCCGGATAGACGTTGTATCCACCACGGATGATGAGGTCCTTCACTCGGTCGACGATGCGAAGGTCCCCGTCGGGATCGGTCTCACCGAGGTCTCCGGTGCGGAACCATCCGTCGTCGGAAAGAACGGCGGCGGTGTCTTCAGGGCGCTTCCAGTAACCCTTCATGACCGTCGGTCCTTTGATGAACACCTCGCCCACGGTGCCTGCCTCGCAGACATTTCCGTCGTGATCACGCACCTCGACCTCGGTGCGCGGTACGGCGCGGCCGGTGTATCCGATCTTTGCGACGCGGTCGATGCTGTTGAAAGTCCCGAACGCGCTCGTCTCGGTGAGGCCGTAGCCCTCGAGGATCGTGCAGTTGAACCGTGCTTCGAAGGCGCGAGCGACTTCACCGGGAAGTGATGCGCCACCGGAGATTGCGATCCTGAGTTGTTCGAAGTCGGAGCTGTCCACGTCGGCGGCGGCGTGCAGCATGGCATTCCACATGGTGGGGACACCGGCCATGATGGTGAGCTTGTCCCGGCGGACCAGGTCGAGCATGGCAGCGGGGTCGAACCGGGCGAGCAGGGACAGTGATCCGCCGCCGGTGAAGGTTGCCATCATGACCGAACCCTGGCCGAAGATATGGAAGAGCGGCAGTCCGGTTCCGGTGCGGTCCGAAGGGTTTCCGCGGCTGCTCTCGGCGCCGATCTCACCGGCGGACAACAAATTCCCGACGGTCAGCTGAGCGCCCTTCGGGCGTCCGGTGGTGCCGGAGGTGTAGAGAATCGCCGTTGTGTCTGCTGCGTCACGGTCGACCACAGTTGCGGGTGCATGATCGGCCTTCGCCGATTCTTCGGTGAGTGTCCACACCGGGACACCGCGCGCACTCCCTGCATCCTGGACTGCGGGACCGAGCTGATGCCACGCGATGGCCAGGGAAATCTCCGCGTCGTCCAGAACGTACTCGACTTCGGGTTGCGCCGACATCGTGTTGATCGGCACCACGACACAACCTGCGGCCTGAATTCCCATGTACGCCACGACGAATTCCGCTACCGACGGTGCCGCTAGGAGAACCCGATCGCCTACGCTCAACCCGGCATCGCGAATGCGGCCGGCGAACGCCAGGGACGCGTCGTGGAGCTGCCGGTAAGTCCAGTGTTCATCCGTGCCGCGGATCGCAGTGCTGTTTCGAATTGCGATGTTGTCCGGAGTGACTTCCGCGTGACGGGTCACCGGGTCGAGAACGCTAACCATGGTTCTGCCTTTCGGGAGGAATCGACCGATTGTGTGTCCTGGGTCTCACCAGAGCGTACACTTGAATCCGGCGTCAACATCGAGTCTGCTGGGATTGTCCCGAAATGATGTTGGCTCGGAAGGATGGGGAGCGCACCGTGCTCGATGACGAATCGCGAATTGCCGCCCTGCCGGTGGCTCCGCCTGCGCTGCTCCGAGATCGGCCCACCACCGAGCGGGGAACCCGCACGCGCGCAGCGCTGATTGCCGCTGCCCGGACGGTATTCGAGCGTAGTGGCTATCTCGATGCCCGTCTGATCGACATCGCCAAAGAAGCCGGCTGCGCGACGGGATCGTTCTACACCTACTTCGCGAACAAGGAAGAGGTCTTCGCCGCCGTCCTCGAGGTCGCGCGAGACGACATGATGCACCCGGGCATGGGACGCGTTGCGGGCGCAGACGATCCGTACGCCGTGCTCGAGGCAAGTAATCGAGCGTATCTGGCGGCGTATCAACGCAATGCGAAATTGATGGGGCTCATGGAGCAGGTTGCTCACATCGACCCGGAGTTCCGAAAGTTCCGCAGCGAGCGTGCCAATGCGTTCATACGCCGTAATGCCCGCGGGATTGCAGATCTGCAGAGTCGTGGTATCGCGGACACGACGCTGGATCCAATGACAGCGTCAATTGCTCTGTCCGGCATGGTGAGTCGGCTCGCCTACAGTCTGTTCACCCTCCATGAGGGTGAGGTGGACGGGCGTTCGCCGGAGTTCGATCAGATTGTCGCCACGGTGACAGACCTGTGGGCTAACGCGCTGAAGTTCCCTGACCGATCCTGAAGCGGCAGGTCGCCCCGGCCGTATCGACGTTCGAGCGGCCGGGACGTGCCGAGTCTTGTTTCAGCTTTTCTCTGTTCAGCTTTTCTCGACGACGCGAGCGACGGATTCGGCCACGACGACTGGCTTGTCGGAACCTTCGCGCTCAACCACCTGGCTCATCTTCACCTGGATTCCGCCGGGCAACTGCTCCGCGGACACGACGGTTGCACGCATGCGGACCCGGGATCCCACGGGAACCGGAGCGGGGAAGCGAACCTTGTCGTAGCCGTAATTGAGGCTGTGCGCGAAGCCGTCGAAGTGGATGAGTTGGTAGGAGAACTGTGGGCCCAGCGAGAGGCTGAAGAGTCCGTGCGCGATGGTGCTGCCGAGCGGGCTCGATGCGGCTCGTTCCGGGTCGACGTGAATCCACTGATGATCGTTTGTGGCTTCGGCGAACGCGTTGATGCGCTCCTGGGTGATGTCGTACCACTCCGTCGGGCCAAGTTCCTGGCCGATGAGCTTCTCGAGCTCGGCGAAGGTGGACGGGCGGACGGGCAATTGGTTTTCAGTCATCGTTGATCCCTTTACTCGCAGTTCAGGAGGACGGAACGGGCCGTTCGGGTGACCGTCGCGATTCGACGGTTGAAACTGACGCCGGATTCAACTATACATGAGGGGAGACGTGGATCACTGTCAGCGCGTAGGTATGACGCAAGCGAGAGGAATCGCTCATGAAGGTTGCCCAGAAGGTAGCAATTGTCACCGGTGGCGGCGGGGGGATCGGCGGTGCGTTGGCGCAGCGACTGGCCGCAGAGGGCGCTCGCGTCGTAGTAGCCGACCTCGACGGGGCGGCAGCTTCGGCAGTGGCAGAGGCGATCAACATGGAGCATCCCGGCGCAGCAGTGTCTGCGGGTGGCGACGTCTCCGACGAGACGGTCATTGCGGGCCTCATCGCGCAGGCGGAAAAGGAATTCGGCCCGGTCGACCTCTACTTCGCCAATGCCGGCGTCACCGGAGGCATGGGCCTCGACATCAGTGAGGACGTCTGGGACACGACGATCGACGTCAACGTTCGCGCCCACATTCGTGCCGCCAGGCTCCTCGTCCCTGGTTGGACCGAGCGCGGGGAAGGCTACTTCATCAGCACTGCCTCTGCTGCCGGCTTGCTCAGTCAGGTCGGGTCCGCCGCGTACTCGGTGACCAAACATGCCGCGGTCGCGTTTGCCGAGTGGCTCTCGATCACCTACGGAGATCAGGGCGTTCGCGTCAGTTGCCTGTGTCCGATGGGTGTCAACACCAAGCTTCTCTACGAAGGCGAGAACTCCGGCGATCCGGTCGGCAAGGCCGCAACCGGGGCCGTGCTTGCGGCAGGTAATGTTCTCGAGCCTGCTGAATGCGCCGAAATCGTTCTTGCCGCAGTAGATGCCGAGGAATTCCTCATCCTTCCGCACAAGAACGTTCTGGACATGTACCGGCAGAAGGGCGCCGACTACGACCGTTGGCTGCGCGGGATGCGCCGGTATCAGGCGTCGCTGCTCGCGGGAACGCGATGACCGAGGAACTCGTCCTCTCCGAGCAGAGAGGAGCGGTGCTGGTCCTGACATTCAATCGGCCCCGCGTTCTCAACGCGTGGACCAACGAGCTCGAAGATCAGTACTACGACCTTTTGGCCGCAGCAGACGAAGATCCCAGTGTCCGAGCAATTGTTGTCACCGGCTCCGGTCGAGGATTCTGCTCGGGGGCTGACCTCGGCAATTTGAAGAACGTCGGCGACGTCTCCGAAAGTGATCTTGTCCGACCACGGGACCGTGATTTCCCGACCACCGTTCGCAAGCCGCTGATCGCTGCCGTCAACGGCGTCGCCGCAGGGCTCGGAATGGTCGAGGCTCTGTACTGTGACGTTCGTTTCGGTTCGAGCGCAACGCGATTCACTACCGCGTTCGCGCGTCGAGGCCTGATTGCGGAGTACGGCATCTCCTGGATGTTGCCCCGCTTGGTCGGTCACAGTCGAGCAGTCGATCTTCTGCTTTCCAGCCGGATGGTGGATGCCGACGAGGCGTACCGTATCGGTTTGATCGACCACCTGGTCAGCGGCGGTGACGTTCTGGATGCGGCGATTGCTTACGCCGAGGACATCGCGGCCAACTGCTCGCCGACGTCCCTCTCCGTCATCAAGTCTCAGATGAGTGCCGACGCGCACTCGACCTTCACCGATTCCGCCAGGCGTGCGGAATCGCTGATGCTGAATGCATTTCACGGCCCGGATGTCGTCGAGGGCGTCAACAGCCATCTCGAACATCGAGCCCCCAATTTTCCTTCCCTCTCTGTCAGGAGTTCACATGTCAGTGTTTGAGTTCTCGGATCGCACCAAGAAGTACCAGGCCGAACTGCTCGATTTCATGGACAAGCACGTTTACCCGGCCGAAGCGGTCTACGAAGAGCAGATGCGTGAGTCCGGTAACCCGCACTTCCAGCCGCCGATCATCGACGACTTGAAGAAGGAAGCCAAGGCGCGCGGGCTGTGGAACCTCTTTCACCCGCATCCCGAATGGGGCCCCGGCCTGACCAACCTGGAATACGCACCGCTCGCGGAGATCATGGGCCGCAGCCACCTGGCTTCCGAGGCCACCAACTGCGCCGCTCCGGACACGGGAAACATGGAGGTGCTCACGCTCTTCGGCACCGACGAGCACAAGGAGAAGTACCTCAAGCCGCTTCTCGAAGGCGAAATCCGTTCTGCTTTCGCGATGACCGAGCCCGAGGTTGCCAGTTCCGACGCCACCAACATCCAGCTTCGTATGGACCGTGACGGCGACGAGTACGTACTGAACGGCCGTAAGTGGTTCGCTTCCAACGCTTTGCACCAGAACTGCAAGGTTCTGATCGTCATGGGCAAGACCGACTTCAATGCCGCCACCCACCGTCAGCAGTCGATGATGGTCGTTCCGATCGATGCTCCCGGCGTCACGATCCTGCGCAACTTGCCGGTCTTCGGCTACCAGGACCGCGAAGGACACGGCGAGATCACTTTCGAGGACGTGCGCGTCCCGGCCAAGGACATTCTCGCCGGCGAGGGCGAAGGATTCGCGATCAGCCAGGCCCGCCTCGGCCCCGGCCGCATCCACCACTGCATGCGTGCAATCGGAATGGCCGAGCGCGCACTGGAACTGATGTGCAAGCGCGCATCCACCCGCATCACCTTCGGAAAGCCCGTCAGCGACAACGCGAATATCCAGGACTGGATCGCCGAGGCTCGTATCGACATCGAGATGGTTCGACTCCTCACGCTCAAGGCCGCACACATGATGGACACGGTGGGCAACAAGGAAGCGCGCACCGAGATCGCAGCCATCAAGGTTGCAGCGCCGAACATCGCGCTCAAGATCATCGACCGCGCCATCCAGGTTCACGGCGGCGGCGGCGTCACGGACGACTTCCCGCTCGCGATGGCTTACGCCCACATGCGCACCCTTCGCCTGGCTGACGGCCCGGACGAGGTGCACAAGCGCGCCATCGCCAAGCAGGAACTGCGCAAGTACCGCGAAGTCAAGGCGAACTGACATGGCAGGACTGGATCTCACCGGTAAGACGGCAATCGTCACAGGCGCATCGCGGGGCATCGGCCTCGCGACCGCACAGGCGATTGCGGCGGCGGGCGGAAACGTCGTACTGACTTCGCGCTCACAGGAATCCGCAGATGCGGCTGCCGCGCAGGTGAACGGCAACGCGATCGGCGTCGGCGCTCACGCGACGGACGAGGATGCTGCCAGCAAGTGCGTCGAGCAGACGATCGAGCGTTTCGGCAGTCTCGACATCTTGGTGAACAACGCGGGCACCAACCCGTCGTTCGGGCCGATCATCAACCAGGATCACTCGCGCTTCGCCAAGACCTTCGACGTCAACGTGTGGGCTCCAGTCCTGTGGACCGGCCTGGCAGCGCGGGCCTGGATGGGCGAGCACGGTGGTTCCGTGGTCAACACCGCCTCGATCGGCGGCATGGCGTTCGAGGCCGGGATCGGTACGTACAACGCGTCGAAGGCTGCTCTGATCCACATCACCAAGCAGTTGGCGCTCGAACTGTCACCGAAGATTCGTGTCAACGCCGTTGCTCCGGGAGTGGTGAGAACCAAACTCGCCGAAGCTCTGTGGAAAGAACATGAAGAAGCGGTGTCCGCGTCGACCGCTCTCGGACGCATCGGTGAACCCGAGGACGTGGCCGCTGCCATCGCCTTCCTGGTTTCGGATGCAGCCCAGTGGATCACCGGCGAGATCATGACCATCGACGGTGGCCAGTTGTTGGGTGACGCACTCCCGTTCCGGCAGGGAGCGTCCGTCGGTGGCTAGCGTCGGAGTAGTGGGACTCGATACCGAAGCGGTCACCGGGTGGATAGCAGGCCTGGGGATCGACTTCACCGGGCCGTTGTCCTTCGATCGAATCGGTCTGGGGCAGTCGAATCTCACGTACCTGGTTCGCGATCAAGACGGCAATCGCTGGGTGCTACGACGCCCACCGCTGGGGCACCTGCTGGCCTCGGCTCACGACGTGGCGCGCGAAGCTCGAATCCTGAGCGCTCTCGAATCCACCGACGTGCCTTCGCCGCGAGTATTCGGGTTGACCGAGGATCCAGCCGTCACCGAAGTTCCGCTGCTCCTCATGGAATTCGTGGACGGCGAAGTGGTGGACCGAATGCCTCTTGCTGAGGCGTTGTCGGAAGATCGTCGCCGGGCAATCGGAATCTCGCTCGCTCAGACGCTGGCGAAGATACACGCCGTCGACCTCGGGAAGGCCGGTCTCGACGACCTGGCAAGCCACAAGCCTTACGCTGCACGGCAGCTGAAGCGCTGGGGCGGACAGTGGGAACAGTCGAAGACGCGGGAATGTCCTGACCTGGACGATCTCACCCGACGTCTCATTGCAGCTCAGCCGGCTCACACCGAAACCACGTTGGTGCACGGCGACTTTCACCTACGCAACGTGATCACCTCCGCTGAGAACGGCGAAGTTGTCGCGGCCCTCGACTGGGAACTCTGCACACTCGGTGATCCGTTGGCCGATGTCGGAAGCTTGTTGGCGTACTGGCCGGCGGCAGGGGAGGACACTGGTGGCGATTTCCCGGCGTCAGCGCTCCCGGGATTCCCTTCGCGAGAGGAGATCTCCCGGATCTATCTCGAGGCCACCGGACGGGATCCGGCTGCGCTGAAGTTCTGGCACACCTTGGGGCTGTGGAAGATCGCCGTGATCGCCGAGGGCGTGATGCGTCGCGCCCGCGACGAACCGCAGAATGCCGCCGAGAGCGGAACTCCCACCGTGGAACGTATTGACGCCTTGGTAGCCAAAGCCAGGGAAATTGCAGATCAGGCCGGGATCTGACGAGATCGTCCGGTGTCCGTCGAATCACGAAATTATGGAGGGCCAGTGAGCCAGGAACGTAGAACCGCAATTGTCACGGGTGCAGCACGCGGAATCGGTGCGGCAGTGGCCAAGCGACTGTCGGAAGACGGCTTTGCCGTTGCCGTGCTGGACCTCGACGAAGCAGCGTGTGCCGGAACCGTCGACGCGATCAAGGCCGCAGGCGGCCAAGCACTGGCCGTGGGCGCTGACGTCTCCGACGAGGCTTCGGTTGCTGCAGCGGTGGATCGTGTGGCCGCAGAACTCGGTGCACCTACCGTGCTGATCAACAATGCCGGCATCACTCGCGACAACCTTCTGTTCAAGATGAGCGTCGCCGAGTGGGATTCGGTGATGAACGTCCATCTGCGCGGAGCGTTCCTCATGTCGCGTGCGGTGCAGAAGTACATGGTGGAAGCGAAGTTCGGCCGCATCGTGAACCTCTCGAGCACGTCGGCTCTCGGCAACCGCGGACAGGTCAACTACTCCGCAGCCAAGGCCGGCATGCAGGGATTCACCAAGACATTGGCCTTCGAATTGGGCAAGTTCGGCGTCACCGCCAACGCCATTGCCCCCGGATTCATCGAAACCGAGATGACCGCCGCAACGGCAGAGCGCATGGGAGTCGGCTTCGAGGACTTCAAGACCGCTGCCGCTTCGCAGATTCCGGTCAACCGCGTCGGTCAGCCCGAGGACATCGCGCACACCGCGTCGTTCTTCGTCAGTGAAGGCGCGGGCTTCGTTTCCGGTCAGGTCGTCTACGTCGCCGGTGGACCGAAGGACTGACCGTCCGCTCACCGCTCACCGCTCGAACCGAAGGAATGGGCATGGCTTTCGACGAAGAGGCAGTATCGCGTGATCTCACCGAAAAGGTGAACACGCTTCTCGCGGAGAACGATCCGAACAGTGTGTCGGTATCGGATTTCCTCGGCGCACGATTCGACGCCGGACTGGCGTGGGTTCATTTCCCCGAAGGTCATGGGGGACTCGGTGTACCGCAGAGCTTTCAGCGTCAGGTGAACGCTCAGCTGGAGGCCGCCGGCGCACCCGGCCCGGCCACCGGCAAGAACGGGATCGGACTCGGCATGGCGGCACCGACCATCGCCGCCTTCGGTACCGAGGAGCAGAAGCAGAAGTTCCTGCGCCCGTTGTGGACTGCGGAGACGGTCTACTGCCAGCTGTTCAGTGAACCGGGCGCAGGGTCGGACCTCGCGGCCGTCGCTACCCGCGCCGTCCGCGACGGCGACGACTGGATAGTCAACGGGCAGAAGGTATGGACGTCGGGCGCGCAGAATGCGCAGCTGGCGATTCTCGTGGCCAGGACCGATCCGTCACGTTCCAAGCATGCGGGTCTGAGCTACTTCATCTGCGACATGACCGACCCGGGCGTCGATGTCCGGCCGCTGCGTCAGATCACCGGCGAGGCCGAATTCAACGAGGTATTCCTCACGGACGTCCGGATTCCGGACGCCAATCGCCTCGGAGCCGAATGCCAGGGGTGGAAGGTTGCGACCACCACCCTGAACAACGAGCGTGTTGCCATCGGTTCGGGCGCACCGCGTGAGGGAGGCATGATCGGAAAGGTCGCTCAGGCCTGGCGTGACGAGCCCGAGCTGCGTAATCCGGCAATGCACGACGAGTTGATGCGGCTCTGGACCGAATCCGAAGTTGCGCGTCTGACCGGTGAGCGACTGCGCCAGCAGCTCGCCGCCGGCCAGCCCGGCCCCGAAGGCTCGGGAATGAAGCTCGCGTTTGCCGGTTTGGCCCAGCAGATTTCGGGTTTCGACCTCGAGCTGCACGGCGAAGCCGGTCTGCGCTACGACGACTGGACGCTGCGTCGACCGGATTCCGTCGACTTCACCGGGCGTGAACCCGGATACCGGTACCTGCGAGCCAAGGGCAATTCGATCGAGGGCGGAACGTCGGAGATCCTGCGCAACGTCATCGCAGAACGCGTACTCGGGTTGCCGCCCGAGCATCGCGTCGACAAGGACATCGCCTGGAAGGACTTACCCCGATGAGCGCCGATCTGCTGTACTCCGAGACCGAACAAGATCTGCGAGCCAGCGTCAGACGACTGCTGAGCGAGCGGGCCGGCGCCGACACCGTGGTCACGGCGTACGACGACGTGTCCGCCGACTTCACCGGGCTGTGGAAGTCGCTGGCGTCGGAACTCGGTTTGGCGGGACTGCTGGTACCCGAGGAACTGGGCGGGGCAGGTGCGTCGACGCGTGAGGCGGCGGTCGTGATGGAGGAGATCGGACGTGCGGTCGCTCCCGTTCCGTTCTTCACCAGCGCGGTGCTGGCGACGACGGCGTTGCTGAAGGCCGGCGAGACCGAGGTGCTCGGTCAATTGGCAGCGGGGGATTCGACGGCTGCTCTGGTCGTCCCGTTGTCCACTGCACCAGGAACTTTCACACCTACTGTCAAGGTAACGGCGAGTGGACTCGTCGGCAGCGTCACGACGGTTGCCGGCGTCGCCGAGTCCGATGTTCTTGTTGTTCCGGTTGCCGGTGAGAGCGGCCTTGAGCTGCACACCGTTCGGATCGCCGACGCTACCGTCACGCCGGTTCTGTCCCTGGACATGACGCGCCGATTGGCGGACGTCGAGTTCTCGGGTTCGTCGTCGGTCCGTGTCGACAGCGGCAATGCGGCGCAAGCGGTCGAGGAAGCGTTGCTCTGCGGAAGCGCACTTCTGGCGTCCGAACAGTTCGCTGTAGCTCAGTGGTGCCTCGAAACGACTCTCGCGTATGTGAAGGAGCGCAAGCAGTTCGGCCGGGCGATCGGTTCGTACCAGGCGATCAAGCACCGCCTCGCCGATCTCTGGCTCGAAGTCAGCTCCTCGGGAGCGGCAGCACGATATGCGGCGGACACCTATGCGCGCGGCGACGCCGATGCGGCGATCGCAGCGACGGTGGCCCAGGCATTCTGCAGCGGCGTCGCGGTTCATGCTGCGGAGGAATGCGTCCAACTTCATGGTGGTATCGGAATGACGTGGGAGTATCCGGCGCACCTGTACCTCAAACGGGCGAAGAGCGATCAGCTGTCGCTGGGAACCGCGTATCAGCATCGGGCACGCCTCGCCGAGTTGGTCGACCTCCCGATCTCGTCCTGAAACTCACCCACTATCTGTCTGGAGAATTGCTGTGAAGGCTTGGCGCGTCAACGAACTCGGTCAACCCCGCGATGTGCTCGCGTTGGAGGAGACCGCGGATCCCACCCCGAATGCGACGGAGATGTTGGTCAAGGTGCTGGCGGCTCCGGCCAACTTCCCCGACGTCCTCATGTGCCGGGGTGAGTACCAGATCAAGCCGCCGCTGCCCTTCACACCCGGTGTCGAACTGTGTGGTGAAGTGGTCTCGGTCGGTGAATCGGTGACCAAGTTCGCAGTGGGGGACCGGGTGATCGGTAATCCGAGTCTGCCGTCCGGCGGATTCGCCGAGTACTCGGTACTGGATCAGAACAACACGTTCCCGGCGCCGTCGGCTCTCGACGACGCGGAAGCATCCGCTCTGAGCATCGGCTATCAGACAGCGTGGTTCGCTCTGCATCGCCGCACCCAACTGCTCGAGGGTGAGACGTTGTTGGTCCACGCTGCTGCGGGTGGTGTCGGTAGTGCGGCAGTGCAACTCGGCAAGGCGGCAGGCGCCAAGGTCATCGGTGTCGTCGGCGGCCCGGACAAGGCCGAGTACGCGCGCAAGCTCGGCGCAGACCTCGTCGTAGACCGTCACAGTGAGGACTTCGTGGCAGCGGTCAAGGAGTTCACTGGCGGCAAGGGCGCCGACGTGGTCTTCGATCCGGTCGGCGGCGACGCCTACGCGAAGTCCACCAAGTGCATCGCCTTCGAGGGACGGATCGTCATCATCGGCTTCGCCGGTGGCACGATCCCGCAGCCGGCACTCAATCACGCTCTCATCAAGAACTATTCGATCATCGGACTGCACTGGGGGCTGTACAAGGCCTACAACCAGCAGGCCATCGACGACTGCCACGTCGAGCTCACCAGGCTCGCCGATGCCGGCTTGGTCAAACCACTGATCAGTGAGCGGCTGTCGTTGACGGACGTTGCCGACGGTATCGGTCGCCTCGGCGACGGCACCACTGTCGGTCGCGTCGTGTTCCAGCCCTGATTCTTGCTGTGCGCCTTTATTAACCCCCGGCGGTTAATAAAGGCGCACAGCACTTCGTGTTCGACGAAAGGTTTCCCCGATGAGGCAAGCTGTCATCGTTTCCACCGCCCGTACCCCGATCGGTAAGGCGTACCGCGGCGCGTTCAACAACACTCAGGCTCAAGAGCTTGCTGCACATGCCATTTCGAATGCAGTTCAGCGCGCGGGCCTCGAGGGCGGCGAGGTCGAGGACGTCATCCTCGGCGCCGCGCTGCAGCAGGGATCTTCCGGCGGCAACGTCGCACGGCAAGCGGTGCTGCGGGCCGGGCTTCCGGACTCGGTTTCCGGAATGACGATCGATCGTCAGTGCTCGTCCGGGCTCATGGCCATCGCGACCGCAGCAAAGCAGATCGTGGACGACGGAATGCAGATCGCGGTCGGCGGCGGAGTCGAATCGATCTCGTTGGTCCAGAACGATCATATGAACAACTTCCGCGCGGCTGATCCGTGGCTGAAGGAAAACAAGCCGTCGATCTACATGCCGATGCTGCACACGGCCGAGATCGTCGCCGAGCGCTACGGAGTGACCCGCGAGCAGCAGGACGAGTTCGCGCTCGTCTCGCAGCAGCGAACCGCAGCAGCTCAGAACGCAGGTCGGTTCGATCTCGAGATCGTCCCGCTGCCCTCGATCAAGCAGGTGCAGGACAAGGAGACGGGTGAGATCCGCAGCGAGTCCGTGACGCTGACCCTGGACGAAGGCAACCGCGCTTCCACCACATTGGAAGGGCTGTCGAGTTTGCGACCGGTTCTGGCCGACGGGACTGTCAGTGCGCATTCCTCCATCACTGCGGGCAACTCGTCTCAGCTCTCGGACGGTGCCTCCGCTTCGGTGCTGATGGAGGCAGGCGAGGCGGAACGCCGCGGGTTGGCTCCTCTCGGTATCTACCGTGGGATGGCTGTCGCGGGTTGTGCTCCCGACGAGATGGGCATCGGACCGGTGTTCGCGATTCCGCGTCTGCTGGATCTTCACGGACTGAAGGTCGACGACATCGATCTCTGGGAACTCAACGAGGCCTTCGCCTCTCAGGCCCTGTACTGCCGCGACAAGCTCGGGATCGATCCCGAGAAGTACAACGTCGACGGCGGCGGTATCTCCGTCGGCCATCCGTACGGAATGACGGGTGCTCGTCTGGTCGGCCATGCTCTTCTTGAAGGAAAACGGCGCGGAGCCAAGCTCGTGGTGGTGACCATGTGCATCGGCGGCGGCATGGGTGCTGCCGGGCTTTTCGAGGTCGCATGAGCTTGATCGAGGGACTGTTCGACGTCAGTGGCAAGACCGTTGTGGTCACCGGTGGATCACGCGGCATCGGATACATGATCGCTCGTGGATTTGTCGAAGGCGGAGCGACGGTCGTCATTTCGGCCCGAAAAGCCGAAGCCTGTGACGAAGCCGCGCGAGAGCTTTCGGAGTTCGGCACCTGCATCTCGCATCCGGCCGATCTGTCCACGGACGAGGGGATCGAGAGCCTCGCTGCGAAGGTCGCCGAGATTTCGCCGACGCTCGACGTACTGGTCAACAACGCCGGTGCCACGTGGGGAGCTCCCGTCGACGATTTTCCGGCTGCCGGCTTCGACAAGATTTTCGACATCAATGTCAAGGCAATCTTCCTCTTGACGCAGAAGCTGTTGCCGCAGCTGCGTTCTGCGGCCACTGCGGAAGATCCCGCGCGCGTGATCAATATCGGATCGATCGACGGACTCGTGGTGTCGGGGTCGGAGAACTTCTCGTACGGAGCCAGTAAGGCTGCGGTGCACATGTTGACGCGCAAGCTCGCGGCAACGCTTGCGGGGGAACAGATCACGGTCAATGCCATTGCGCCGGGCCCGTTCCCGTCGAAGATGATGGCATTCCTCCTCGAGGACGAGCAAAGTGCAAAGGCCGTGGCGGACTCGGTCCCGTTGGGCAGGGTCGGAACTCCCCAGGATGCTGCAGGTCTTGCCATTTTCCTGGCTTCACGTGCCGGGGCTTATCTGACCGGCGCGGTGATTCCACTCGACGGCGGTGCGAGCGGAGCGCGCTGACCTACTGACTGATCTTCTCTGTCCGAAAAGGCCTGAAAGTCTGAACTACTATGACTTTCAGGCCTTTTCGCGTCTTTGTCTGATTGGGTTATCTGTGACTGCAGTTGCTAGATTGTCCGAGGTTCGGGGGGAACGACGACGACAACACCAACAATCCCGGCCATGGGGGAGTCATGTTTCGCGCGGGGAGATCGTTGGGGGTGTTCGGGGTAGTTGCTGCTCTGGCAGCTGCTGCCGTCACGGCGGTGGCTTCGCCGGCGATGGCTGCGCCGGGATGCGTCGGAGTCAGTGGCGTCGGTAGTAGTGGAGGTCCGGCCAATGCGGCGCCGTGGCTCAACGGCAACACCGGAGGGTTGCCAGGTCTGTCCGGTCGTACTACCGCGATCGAAAAGATCACCGGCACATACAGTCCCAACAAGACGGTTGATCGCTTCAATGTCCTGGGAACCGACCTGGGCATCATGTGGGACAACGGTGCGGGGCAGATTCTGACCGCTTTCGGCGATACCACCGGGCTCAGTCGTAACCCCACCTGCGACGGTTTGGTGGGCGAGTGGCGAAGTAATGTGCTCTTCCGCAGCTCGGATCGGGTACTCGCCGACGGGATGCGCATCGACAGCGCGCCGAAGGACGGTACCGGTCAGGCGCGTGAGATCATCTCCGGTCTGAAGATTCCGGGCGTCGAGGCTTCCAGTATCCCCACGAGCGGCATAGCAGTGAACGGTGTGCAGTATCTGAGCTACATGTCGGTGCGCAACTGGGGCGAGGCCGGGCAGTGGAGTACAAACTACTCACAGATTGCCACCTCCTCGGACAACGGCGAGACGTGGACCATGCGTCCGGAGACGCTGCGCCCCAACATCGGTGGGGTTCTTCCCGCGGGTGTCGCCCCCGTCGCCGGTAGCGAGAACTTCCAGATGAGCTCGATGGTGAAGGACGGCGGGTTCGTCTACAACTACGGAACCCCCGCGGGACGATCCGGCGAGGTTCGACTTTCTCGCGTGCCCGAGGGGGCGATCCTCGATCTTTCCGCCTACGAGTACTGGAACGGAAACGGCTGGATCCGAGCTGATCCCGCTGCGGCCGTACCCGTCATGGGCGGCCGCATCGGGGAGATCTCCGTTCAGTACAACGAGTTCCTCGGCAAGTTCGTGGCGATGTACGCCGACGCGTTCAGTTCGATCGTGATGCGAACCGCTCCCAGTCCGGTCGGTCCGTGGACGGCACCGGAAACATTGGTCAATCTGGTCGAGGTTCCCGGTATCTACGCTGCATACATCCACCCGTGGTCCAGTGGTTCGGATCTGTACTTCCTTGCCACCACGTGGGCCGACTACAACGTCATGTTGATGCGTACGACGCTCGTTCGCTGATCCGACTCACGTTTGCGCTGACTCAGGTTTGCGCCGAGTTACATTTGCGTTGGTTGGAGGTACACGATCTCCTCGGTGATCGGCGCGTCGTCATCGGCGTCGGTCGGCGGTTCTTGTCGGCGGCGCCACCAGATGGTGAACAGGACGGCTCCGATCACCAAGGCAGCCAGAGCGATTACCGCCACCCAGAATTTCGGGCCGTAGTATCCGACAAGGACCATGCGCATGGCGTTGCGCGCCCACGTGAGTGGCATCAGGGCGTGCAGCCACTGCAGAACCGTCGGCATCTGTTCGATGGGGTACACCGCGCCGAAGGCGAAGATCTGAATCATCAAGGCGCCCAAAGCGATGAAGGTTCCGTTGACGGCTCCGAACACAACGGTGAAGAGCCTGCCCGAGCTGACCGCGGCGGCACCCACCAGGATCATCACTGCGATCATCGCCAGAACACTAGGTGGTTCGACGTTTGCCACGGTCAGTGACACCACCGACAACACGAGCGCCGCGACCAAGGTGACCAGGGCGGGAATGCGGTAGCGGCGCAGCCCCTCACGCACCACGCTGGTGTGCGAGTTCAGTGAACGTCCGCGTCGTGGACGGACGACGAACCACGTGAGAATTCCGCACAGGAACAGTGCCACCGAGATTACGGCAGGGACGGCTCCCGGTCCGAAACCGGCTGCGGGATAGTTGTTCCGCGCGTCGACGGCAACCGGGGACGAGAGCAGATTGGCAGTGGTGGCGCGTTCGTCGTCCGAGAACTGCGGCACCTGGGCGGCGCCGTCGGACAAACCGGTGGCGAGTTCTGCGCTGCCCGCGTCGAGCTCGCCGACGCCGGCCGATAGCTGCCCGAGACCGTCACGGAGCGCAATACTTCCGGTGTCCAACTGCCCGAGGCCGGTGGAGAGTTCCTGTGCGCCGGTAGCGAGTTGGCCTGCGCCGTCGGACAGTTGGCCTAGTCCCGTGTTGAGTTCACCTGCACCGGCCGCCGCGGCAAGAAGCCCGCCACGGTAGTCGCTGCTCGGATCGGTGAGTTGGCGCGAGATCTCCCGCGCACCGTCGCGAAGCTGGCCGAGCTGACCGATCACGTCGTCGTCCGACGGTTGTGCAGTCAGGGAAGCCCGCAGTCCACCCAGGGCTTCGACGAGTCCGGCGGAGACCGGATCGGCCGAGTTTCGAAGCATCGACGTGAGGGCGTCGATCTGACCGACGACGGCGTCCGAGGACCCCGCGAGGTCGAGTACCGGGGTGGTGACCATGTCGACCACTTCGCTGATCTGACGGGCGCCTGCGCCGAGTTCGTCGGTTCCCCCGACCAACTGGTTGAGTCCGCTGCTCAGCTCGCCCGAGCCTGCAGCAGCTTCGTTCGCTCCAGCAGCCAGCTCGCCGGCTCCGGCGGCCAGCTCCTTGCCGCCTTGATTCGCTTCACCCATGCCGGTGGCGAGTTCCTTGCTTCCGGCGTAGAGCTCGTTGGTTCCGGCGAGTGCCTCGGAGGATCCGTCGGAGAGTTGTTGCGCGCCAGCGGCTGCTTCACCGAATCCTGTTCCGAGTTCACCCAACCCGACCAGCACCTGGTCGATGGACTGCTCGCCGATCGACTCGGAGACCGCCGAGCGCACCTGAGCGATGATGCTTTCACCGACCGGGCCGGCGACCAGACTGTTGTAATCGTTGTACAAGACGTCGAGTTCGGCCTTGCGGCCCGAACCCGATGCGGCACTGGCCACGTCTGCGCTGAAAGTCTTGGGAATGACGACCGAGAAGTAGTAGGTGCCGTCGTTGACGCCGTCGGCGGCTTCCTGTTCCGAGACGACCTTCCATGCAACGTCTCCGCTCTCGACGAGCGCGGCAACAACTTCATCGCCGGCTTGCAGACGTGTTCCGTCGAGTTCTGTGCCGGCATCGGCGTTGACGATGGCGACGGGCAAGCGGTTGACCGTGTCGCCCGGATCCCACAGTGCCCACATGTAGAACGCCGCAATCGACAGCGGTGCGATGACGAGGACAGCGAGAACTGTCCGGATGATGTGCGTGCGTCGCGTCGTGGCCGCGTTGTCGACTACGGGTTGTGGCGCCATGTGGAGCTCTCTTCTCGTGGACCGAAGCAGTTGTGGCACGAAAGAAAGCCACCAAAACTGCTGGACATACGTCCAGCTCGGTCACGATACAAAGCAAACGGCCATCCTGTGACCGTTTTCGAAGAATTGGGCGTTATCGGCCGCCGTGCTCTGCCTCGATCTTTGCCCACTCCCACCCGCGGAAGTTGGCCAGACGAAGCTCCTCTGCTTCGTCGAAGGTGTACCACTCGGTGCTCGGCGCATCGGGGAGAGTGCCGCGCAAGTATTCGCCCAGGTAGTGAAGTGGGCCTTCCCAGCCGGTTCCGACGCCGTAGCAGCCGGTGTCCGGGTCGTTGCGGAAGACATCGGCGACGGAGGCGTGCTCCAACTCGAGCCAGGTGGCGTCGGGGCCGTCTGCAGTCAGCCGGATCTCGACCTGATCGCTGTATCCGCGATCGCCGGGCGGTGTCCACTGCAGTCGCAGCAGGTGTGGGGCGTCGCAGGCCAGGATCTCGCCACTTGCCTGGCCTTCGAAGGCGTACGAGCCGCCCACCTGGAAGTCTCCGCTCACCGGAAGGAAGAAACGGTTGATGCGGTCAGGGGTCGTGATGGCGTCCCAGACGTCGTCGACCGACGCGTTGTAGCGGCGCTTGAGTACGGCAGTTCGAGCCGCACCTTCTGCGATGTCGCGGTTGCCCATGCTCCGCTCCACCGCGGTGAGGCTGGTGTCCTGGTTCGCGATCTCGGTCATTGTGAGTCTCCTTCGTCGGAAGAATTCGATTGTGAAGATCTGCTCCGCTCGGAGCCGCGTCGTTTCCCTCGTGCGAGTTCTGTGGCCAATGCGTCGAGAGGACCGCTCCAGAACTGCCGGAATCCGTCGAGCCAATGGTCCACTTCTTGCAATGGCGCGGGCTCGACGGCATAGAGACGCCTGGTGCCTTCGCTGCGGACTGTGGCGAATCCGTTTTCTCGGAGCACTCGCAGGTGCCCGGACGCGGTCGGTTGCGAGATTCCGAACTCCGCTGCCACGACTTCGGCGATCTGACCCGCCGAGCGCTCGCCGCTGGACAGGATCTCCATGATTCTTCGCCGAACTGGGTCTCCGAGAACGTCGAACGCATGCACCAGTCATTTATATCGGCAATGGCCAATATAGGCAAGCGCCGAAACTTGTATTCGGGCGTCGGTCAGTCCGAGAGCGCGAACTCGTCGGCGTCGAAGAGTTCACCGATCAGCCCGCCGAGATGGCGTCGATGTTCGGCCGACAGTGTCGCTGCCGCCTCGGCATCGTGGTCTGCGCACAGCTCGATCAGCTTGTTGTGATGGTCGACGGAGTCCTGGCTGCCGAGAAGGCTCGAGAACTTGCGGTAGTAGATGCGGTGAATTTGTGGGTGAACCTGGTGAATCAGCTTCTTCAACAGCGGATTTGCCGCAGCGTCGATGATGACGCTGTGTAGGCGATCGTCCGCGGTCAGCGCTCGGCCTATGTCGTTTCGCTTGACGGCAGCGGCGAAGTCTTTGTTGGCGGAGCGCATCGCCCCGATCATCTCGTCGGTGAGGTTCGGTACAGCGGTGACGACGGCCAGTTGGTCGAGAGCTTCGATGACTGCGAGTGTTGCCTCGACGTCGCCGCGGTCGAGGGTGGTGATGCGCGTGTACGCACCGGGCTTCGCTTCCACGAGTCCGGTGTCGACCAGCCTTGCGAGCGCTTCGCGGACCGGAGTTCTGCTCAATCCCAGATACTCGGCGAGTTCGCTGTCCTTGATCTTCGAGCCCGGCGCCAGTTCACCGGTGACGATCGCTTCGCGAATGCGTTCGAGAGCGATGTCGCTCATTCGTGCTCGCTCAACCGGTTTACCGCCACGCAACATACTGGATATCGTACTCTGCACGTTGCTTGTCGCAGGTCAGCCCAGGTCGGCCAACGACGCGTGTTTCCGGGCATCCGCAACGCGTAGGAGCAGCGCGCGGGCGAGAATTGTTGCCGGATCGATGATCTGACAGGTTGTGGCGTCGGCGGGCAGTCCGAGCGGAATCTCGGTGCATCCGGCCACGACGACCTGCGCGCCCGATTCGACGAGAAGATCGGCGGCCCTGACGAGTTTGTCGGTGGTCTCGTCTCCGACGTTGCCACTCTTGATTGCTCGGATCGCCGGCATCACCAGTTCGTCCTGGATCGCAGGTCCTGGCACCAGGACGTCAATCGAGTATTCCGACAGCCATTGTTGATACAACCCGGTGCGGACCGTCCCCGTGGTGGCCAACAGTCCGACGGATGTGACGGCGGGTGAGAGCGTCCGGATGTGCCGAGCAACTTCGTCGATCATGTGGACGACGGGAAGTCCCAGTTGGGATGAGATGGCGGGCAGGAAGGCGTGGGCGGTATTGCATGGGATGGCGAGCGTCGTTGCGCCCGACTCTCGGAGGACGCGCGCACCTCGGAGCAGCCAGGGGGTGGGGTCCGGGCCGTCCTCGGTGAGTGCCAATGTCCGGTCGGGAACCGTGGGATCGGCCCAGATGACAACTTTGGGGTGCTCCTGATCCGTCGAACCTGGCGTCAGGGCAACGAGTTTGGAGTAGAAGTCCGCAGTAGCGGCCGGCCCCATGCCTCCGAGTATTCCGATGACGGGTTCGCTCATGCCCGCCGGAGAGTTGGCGCTCTGCCGTATTCGTTGCACCTTCATGTTGCAATCCAACCTTTCGCATCCAATATATTGGATACTCGTAATGTTGACTACAGTGAAGGAGGTTGAAGGTAGTTGTCAAGTAGGGCGCGGCGTTCCCGGAATTGCGAAGTTCGAGATCTCGCTCGATCAACAGGGGTTGGGTTCGCCGATCTTGACGGCTGAGAGCACGGCTTCGATTTCCCCGAAAGGGCTTCCGGCAGAAGGTGTCTGATCGACAACAATCCAGTTGGAATCGACCAGTTGGCGTCGACCCGCGCCAGTTGCGTCAGCACTTCTGGAGAAGAAGACTCCGGCCGATTGAATGGTGTCCTGCGCGTCTTGAAGATTCATACACACGACATTGGGCATGATCGCAGGAGTTGCAGCGGGCGTCACTTCTGCGGTGACTGGGGTGGTGGCCAGTGGAGTATTCGTCGGACCGGCCACCGAGGTGGTCAATGGAGCCTTAGTCGTCGTGGGTTGAGTTGTCGAGGTTGCAGTGGTGGTCGCGGTGGATGTTGATTCGGCCTCGCTGTCGGTGCTTGTCCCTGAGCATGCGGCAAGAGACGCCAAGGCGAATGCGCTGAGTGCGATGCGAACGGCAGTTGAGGACGGGCGAATCGATGTCGAAAAGAGGTGTGATGCGCGCACAGACGTTCCTTGTCGGTAAAGGGGCGATGAAAGGGGAGATTCGAGCGCAGAGCACATCCGACGCCGTCGATGTGCCTTATGTCGAATAGAACCATAGGCTTTCGGCACCGGATTCGAGAGGAATTGCCTACATGCATTTTCTGGAACTACGACACGCGCAGTGTGAACCCCCAGCGGCGTATTCGCCTGTCCTGGAGAGCTACGGAGATGTGCAGACCGTTCTTCTGGGTACCGACCCGCTTCCCGCCCATCGACGGTTCGACGCCGTGATCGTGATGGGCGGGCCGATGGGCGTCGGCGATCAGGGCGAGGTCGAGTGGTTGGCATCCGAGATCGAATACATTCGCGATCTGGTCGAGAACGACGTCCCGGTGTGGGGAGTGTGTCTGGGTTCGCAGTTGCTCGCCGCGGCGCTGGGTGCTCGCGTCTACACGGGCGCTGTGCCCGAAGTCGGAGTTGAGGAGATCACCTTGACTGTCGAGGGCCGGCAAGATCCCGTGTGGGGAGATCTGCCCTCCACATTTCCTGCAATGCAATGGCATTCGGATACCTTCGACATTCCGAACGGCGCGGTGCGGCTCGCTGGTTCTGCCAAGTATCCGAATCAACTCTTCCGATACAAGTAGAGTTACGCCGTTCAGTTTCACCTCGAAGCGTCCTCCGAGGTGGCGCGCGAATGGATGGAACTGGCCGAGTACCGCGACTCGCTGCATGCTTCGCTGGGAGCGGACGGTCCGCGCGTCTTCATGCAGCAGTTGGGTGCTGCCGAGTCTCAGGGGCTCGAGATTGCCGCAGCGGTGATGGAGAAGTGGTTGAAATCGATCTCTCTTGAATAAGGCCGTTTTGTCCTGATTGACCGATTTACCTGTTACCTTGTGTTGTCGTGGGTGGATGAACCGATCCGGTCGAGCAAGACACCTCGTAGAGTCCGGATCTCCCCCGCGAAAGGGGAGCGATGCGCCGGATACGGAAGATATCGACAGCTGCAGTGACGTGTGTACTCGCGTCGACCGCGGTCTTGGGGGCGACCCAGGCTCATGCATCCCCGTGGGATTGCAACGTCACCGGCAGCTTGGATCAATCAGGTGGGCCGACCAATCCGATTCCCTGGCTCAACGGAACGGACGGGAAACTTCCGGAACTGCAGGGCCGCACCTCGGCGGTCGAGTACATCACCGGCGCGCTCAGCCCCAACCAAACCGTCGAGCGTTTCAATGTTCTCGGCACGGATCTCGGCATCATGTGGGACAACGGCGCAGGTCAGGTCCTGACAGCCTTCGGTGACACTGTCGGAATCGGATCTGACCCCCTGTGCTCCGGGGTGGTCGGTGACTGGCGCAGCAACGTCCTGTTCCGTAGCTCGGACGGAAATCTGTCCGACGGCATGAACATCGACTCCTCACCGACCGACCGGCCGAATCACTCACGCGAGATCATCGGAAGTCTGAAAGTCACCGGCGTCGAAACCAGCAGCATTCCGACGACGGGTATCTCGGTTGGCGGCGTTCAGTACGTCAACTACATGTCGATTCGTTCGTGGGGAGGGTCGGGCGAGTGGGTCACCAACTTCTCGCAGATCGCGTCCTCGCACGACAACGGTGAGACCTGGCAGGTCGAACCGGCCTCGTCCCGGCCCAATCTGCCGTTGACGGGTAACGACAACTTCCAGATGGGTTCCTTCGTCAAAGACGGTGGTTACGTCTACAACTTCGGTACCCCCGCGGGACGTTTCGGCGAGGGGCGCCTCTCGCGGGTCAAGGAAGCCTCCATCGCGGACGTCGCGGCGTACGAATACTGGGACGGAAAAGCATGGGTCCCCAACAATCCCGCTGCCGCTGCAGTAGTTCTCGACGGGGATGTCAGCGAACTGTCGGTGCAGTACAACGACTATCTCGGCAAGTTCGTCGCGATGTACTCCAACGAGTGGGGAGCGCTGGTGCTGCGGACGGCGTCGGACCTGACCGGCCCGTGGAGTGCGCCCGACGTAGTGATCGGCACCGACGAGGTTCCGGGACTCTACGGCGCGTACATGCACCCCTGGTCACAGGGGCAGGACCTCTACTTTCTCGCCACCACCTGGTCCGACTACAACGTGATGCTCATGAAGACCACGCTGCACCAGTGAACCGGATGGTTATCGTTGAACGGTGAGCACCACCGACAATGCGCTACTGATCACCGCCCTTCGAGACGTGTTGGTGGGACCACTACCCGAAATCGGCCGACGATTTTCGACGTTGATCGCGGACATGGCGCCGCACACTTCCCTGGTGATCTTCACCCGTGAATGCACCGGTAGGCCGCGCAAGGTCGCCGGGGATCCAGCCGTCGTCGATCGTGTGACCATCGCCGAACTCGACCGTATCCGTACGGATCTCACTGTCGGACAGATCTTTCGGGGAAAATGCGCTGTCGCCGGCCGGGACCGTGAAGTGCTTGCGATGCTTGATCGAACCGATACGCTTCTCGTTTTGACACCGCACCCCGTACCGGTGAAGACAGCATCCCTCGAATTGATCCAGGCACTGTTCGCAGTGACTGCAACCGGAATTCAGCTCCAGGTCCGGAACGCGAGCCCGGCATATCTCGCCGAGTCACGGGCAGCGTCGTCGGAGCGTGCACGCACCGTGGCGGAGATGACGGAGGTGCATGCGGCCACCCTCGAGACGATGCTGGCGACGCTGCGCTCGGCGGATCTCGACGACACACGTGCGCGAACCTCGGCCAGGGAGACTGCGGCCTCGGCTCTGATCGGCCTGCGTTCAGCCGTCGACGTGCACCGCGAATTGGCCGAAGAGTCGACCACCACGGCTTTTGCGCGGATGCGTGGGGAATTGCGTTCGCTGCTCAAGCATCGGGAAATCGCGTTGGAGTTGGTGGAGCCACCCGTCGACGGGCGTGGGTTACCCGGTGAAGTGGCGCACGGCGCGCGCGCGGTCGTCCGCGGCGCGGTCTTGGCGTTGTCGGATCAGCAGATGCTCTCGCGTATCCGGGTGGCCTGGACGCTCGACGCGGCTTCACTCTCGATCGACATTCGCGACGACGGCGGTGGTGAAGCCGACGTGGTTGACGTGGAACGCCAATTACGTTCGAGGGTAGAGACTTTGGGTGGAACCGTCGAATCCGAGTCGACGCCCGGGTGGGGGAACCGGATCAGCGCAACCATCCCGCTCGACGCCCCCGTCGCCCTACCGAACCGCGACGTCCTCACCGAACTGGCTCCGCGGGAGTTCGAGGTACTCGAGCATCTGGTGGCCGGACGGCGCAACAAGGCGATCTCGGAGCGCCTCGGCGTCAGCGAGAGCACAGTCAAGTTTCATGTTGCCGGGGTCCTGCGGAAATTGGGCGTCGAGAGTCGGGGTGCGGCGGCCGCCGCGGGCGCGGAGGCCGGCGTGAAGCCTGCACCCTAGTCCTTTCGGCCAGGTCGGTCAGTCAGTTCGACCAGGGTTGCGGGCACCTGCTTCGGGCTAACCTTTGAACGAGTGCACATATCGCAATGTGAAAACACGGCGCCATGTGACGACACGTCCTCAATCGCACGAAGCCAGGAGCAAAGCCATGCCACAGCAGGTACGCGGCGTCATCGCCCGATCCAAGGGTGCCCCCGTCGAAATCGTCCCCATCACGATTCCCGATCCCGGTGCCAACGAGGTAGTGGTCGCCATTGCAGCGTGCGGTGTGTGCCACACCGACCTGACCTACCGCGACGGCGGAATCAACGACGAGTACCCGTTCCTGCTCGGGCACGAGGCGTCGGGCATCGTCGAGAGCGTCGGCCCCGGTGTCACTCACGTCGAGGTGGGCGACTTCGTCGTCCTCAACTGGCGTGCCGTGTGCGGGCAGTGTCGTGCGTGTAAGCGTGGCCGCCCGCAGTACTGCTTCGACACGTTCAACGCCGAGCAGAAGATGACGCTCGAAGACGGCACCGAACTGACGCCGGCACTCGGCATCGGCGCATTCGCAGACAAGACGCTGGTTCACGAAGGCCAGTGCACCAAGGTCGACGCCTCGGCCGATCCGGCTGTCGTCGGACTGCTCGGTTGCGGTGTCATGGCCGGCATGGGTGCCGCGATGAACACCGGCAACGTCGGACGCGGTGATTCAGTGGCCGTGATCGGGTGTGGCGGCGTCGGCGACGCAGCGATCATGGGTTCACGCCTGGCCGGTGCCAATACCATCATCGCCATCGACCGGGATCCGCGAAAGCTGGAGTGGGCCACGGAACTTGGTGCCACACACACGATCAATGCCACCGAGGTCGACGACGTCGTCGAGGCAGTCCAGGAGCTGACCGGAGGTTTCGGTGCCGACGTGGTTGTCGACGCAGTCGGTCGCCCGGAGACCTGGAAGCAGGCGTTCTACGCCCGCGACCTCGCGGGAACTGTAGTGCTGGTGGGTGTTCCGACGCCGGACATGAAGCTGGAAATGCCGCTGGTGGACTTCTTCTCACGCGGCGGAGCCCTCAAGTCGTCGTGGTACGGCGATTGCCTGCCCGAGCGTGACTTCCCCGTTCTGGTCGACCTGTACCAGCAGGGGCGTCTGCCGCTCGAGAAGTTCGTCAGTGAGCGCATCAAGCTCGACGAGGTGGAGAAGGCATTCGAGACGATGCACCGCGGCGAGGTCCTCCGTTCGGTGGTGGTCCTGTGACATTGCGAGTCGATCGTGTCGTCACCTCGGGCACGTTCAGCCTCGACGGCGGAACGTGGGACGTCGACAACAACATCTGGCTGATCGGTGACGACAACGAAGTGGTGATCGTCGACGCAGCTCACACCGCGCAGCCGATCATCGACGCTGTCGGCGGACGCAAGGTGATCGGAATCGTCTGCACCCACGGTCACAACGATCACGTCACCGTTGCGCCGGAGCTGGCCGAGAAGCTCGACGCTCCGATCTACCTGAACCCGGCCGACGATGTCCTCTGGGAGATGACTCACCCCGGGGTGAAGCATCTGAGCTTGGAAGATGATCAGCGTATTGCTGTGGCGGGCACGGATATTCTGGCCATCCACACACCCGGCCATTCGCCGGGGTCGACGTGCCTCTACCTGCCGGAGGCCGGCGAACTGTTCAGCGGCGACACCTTGTTCTCCGGTGGTCCCGGTGCTACCGGGCGGTCGTACTCCGACTTCCCGACCATCATCGGGTCCATTCGCGACAAGCTGTTCGCGCTCCCCGCCGAGACCAAGGTTCACACCGGTCACGGCGACGGCACGACGATCGGTACCGAGGCGCCGCATCTCGAAGAATGGATCCGCGCCGGATCCTGATGTGATCAGAAGTGAAGTGGGGACGCCGGTACCGGCGTCCCCACTTTTGTCACAACGCTGATGCCCAACCGGCGGTGTCGTTCTCACCCGGGATTGCCATCAGGCCGTGCCACAGTTCGAGGATCTCGAACCATTCTGTCTCGGATCGGCTGAGGGGACGTACAGATTCGTAGCCGGCGCGCAGGCTCTGCCGTACCGCGATCGGTGTCGGTCGCCAATCGGTGAACAGGGTGCCCAGATAGACGCTTGCCTTGGCCAGGTCGCTCACCCGGTGGTCGATCACCACGTCGTCGAAGTCGAGTACTCCGGTGGTCCGAGAGTTTCGAGTCAAGATGTTGGCTGCGCGGAAGTCGTTGTGTACCAGTTGAGTTTGGTCATCGAGCTCGGACGCACGCGCCAGGAGGCCCACGAGCCTACGCGTTGCCTCAGACGCGAACCCGCGGTCGAAATTCTCGAGCCAACCACCGATGCGCTCCTTCAACCCGGTGCTGCGCGACGAGAAAACCGATCCGTCGACATGGGTGGCGCCGAGCGTTCGGTGTATTTCTGCCAGACATGCTCCTGCCGAACGGACCGCCGCGTGGTCCTGTACGTTCAACCAATCTCCCGCCAACTCCGGCAGTACGGTGAATGACACTGCGCACGAAGGCCCTTCCAGTGTTTCCCGGTCCAATCCGTTCAGGGAAGTGATTGGCGACGGAACGGGCACGCCCTGCGCGGCGAGTGCGCTCAGCAGGCGCGTCGACGCCTCCAGGTTCTCGAAGCGCTCTGTGGCGCGCGACCACTTCACCACCAGCCCACCTCGGTCGCTCGCAACCCACACAATCGCGTTCTGGTCACTGATCGCCATTCGCGAGCACTCGAGGGCCGTCAATCCCCAAGTCTGCTCGAGTACCGCCGAGACCCAATGGGTGGCTGCGCCAAAGCTGTTGAATCCGAATCGCTCCTCCAGAGCGGCTTCCGGCTCCACCGACTCCCAGAGCATGGACAACCCGAGTGGCAACATGCTGTCCGACTCTAGTGCGGTGGAGGATATCTGAGTAACGTGTCGTGCTTTGCCATTCCTGGCTAACGAATAAGTTTGGGGTTCGACGAAAGAGCCTGGCAGATCATACTTTAACACTAGTTTGGCTGGCACTTTCGAATGATCTTTTGTGACTGTAGTCGGTCTGCCTCAAAAAAACTGATATCTGTTCTAGTGTGGCTCTGCGGTGACGAACGGAAAGTGGAATCAGGTTTTTACGAAGTCTTGATTCCATGAAGCCTGTGAACTTCGGGCGTCGTGGTGCGGTGCAATCGACACAGGCTCATGTTGCTGCGAGCTGAGAATCTGACACGGCGAATGGCGCGTGTCGCGGAACGAGAGGTAGGAGCGCACGATGTCAGCTGACCTTCTGGCTGCACTGAGGACCCTGATTACCGGGGTGGCACCCATTCTTGGGGGCTCAATAGACATTTTGAACACGATGTCTACCAACGACTATTCGAACGAAGGGTGAGCGGTATGGAATCCGTCGCAGAGGCGACGTCATCGTTGGGCGAGACAGTTGCCCAGATGCTGCCGACATTGTTTTTCATGTTGATTCAACGTCCACTCGAACTTTCGATGGGCTTCTGAGGGGAAGGTAAGGCATGTCGCTTCAGCCAATTATGAGTGATTCTTTGGGGCTTGCTGCAATGGTGTGGCCTGCTCTCTCTGAATACCTCACCGCATTTCTGATCTCTCTATCCTGAGAAGGAGTACAAAGTGAACCGTGCCGGGTTTCTTGCCGCTCCTATGCTGGCGACATCTCCGGCTGGAGA
>NZ_CAIJDS010000018.1:0-125015 GCF_903819475.1 Rhodococcus sp. UFZ-B548 | reverse complement strand
CGAGTCACCTTCTCTCGGAGATGGCGTTGACGGCGGAGCAGTTGGTGGTGATCGGTCGGGGTCGGTTGATTTCGGATTCGACGGTGGCGGAGTTCGTGGATCGCTCGTCGGAGTCGACGGTGCGCGTGCGCAGCCCACAATTGGACGCTCTCCATGCCGCATTGACTGCCCACGGACTGACTGTCCGCGAGGAGCATTCAGGATCGGAGCCGGTGTTGGTGGTCGTGGATTCGACCACTGATGCGATCGGCGGTCTGGCTGGTTCGCAGGGAATCGTGTTGCACGAGTTGGCGTCTGTGCAGGGATCGCTCGAGGATGCGTTCATGAAGTTGACCGGAGACGATGTCCAGTACCACGCATCCGGTATCGATCCGGGTGCCGGAGCCCACCACACAAACGCACAGCACGCTATGGGAGGTGCACTGTAATGGCTGTTCTCAGTGCTGAACGTATCAAGATCACCACGACCAAGTCGCCGCTGTGGTGCACGATCACAATCATCGTCCTAGGGTTGGGCGTCGCCTGGATGATCGGGCGTTCGTCGAGTTCGAGCATCCAGGCGTACAACGACGAAGCCGCATCAGGAACTCCTGATTTCGAGAAGTTCCTCCCCACGTTCAATGAAGCGGGACTGGGAGTTTCCGGCTTCGGCGTCATGGTCCTGATGATCATGGCGGCCCTCGCGATTACCAGCGAATACCGCTTCGGCATCATCCGCACCACCTTCCAGGCCATCCCGAGCCGGGCTTCGGTCCTGATCGCCAAAGCCGGCCTGATCGGCGCCTTCGGCGCGGCGCTGTCCTTCGTTCTCATGCTCGGCGCGGTATTCATCACCAAAGCTGCTGCAGGCTCTGAAGGTTCCACCAATCTGGCACTCGACAACGCCGATGCCTGGCGCGCCGTCTACGGCGTACCGATCTTCGCCTTCCTCTGCGTTGTCCTTGCCATCGCCGTCGGAGCACTCCTGCGGCAATCTGCCGGCGCTATTGCATTGCTCCTGCTCTGGCCGCTGCTCATCGAGAGCCTGTTCGGCATGTTCGGATCCTTCGGTAGGAACGTCACACCGTTCCTCCCGTTCGCCAACGCCGACCACTTCCTCTCTTCGGGTTCGAGCACCAATTTCCATTGGGGCCCTTGGGGAAGCCTGTTCTACTTCGCAGCATTTGTGCTGGTGGTTTTCGGAATCAGCATCGCCGTCGTCAACAAGCGCGACGCCTGACCTAACACCAAGACTGGCCGTACCGGAGATGTTCCGGTGCGGCCAGTTTCTTGTTGCCACAACCGCGGTTCACAGAACTTAGGGTAGGCTCACTTCTATCTGATTCGGCAACGAACTGAGGCAACGGACAGCGATGCAGACTCTGACAACCCAGACTATTTCCACTCCGGGCACCGAAATGCGTGTGTGGCGCACGCCGGCGCTCGATCGGAAATGCGTGGTCTTCCTGCATGGCGCCGGAGTTGATCATCGAATGTTCGACGACCAGGTCGCGGAACTCGCGGGCGCCTATTCCCTGGTGCTGCCCGACCTACGCGGTCAAGGGCTGTCGATTCTCAAAGAAGGCCACCGCGCCACTCTCGACACTGTGATCGACGACGTGAAGGTCATGCTCGACTCGCTCGGAATCGATCGCGCAAGCATCGTCGGACACTCGTTCGGCGGAAACATCGCGCAGGAGTTCACCCATCGTCATGCGGATCGAGTAGACAAGCTCGTCATGATCGGCAGCCCTGGCCAGCACCGGGAAATGAGTGGAGCCGCTGCCTCGGCGATCAAAATCGGCACGCATTTGTATCGACGGATTCCGTGGGGTCCCTTTGCCTTCTACAGTGGCCGGTGGTCGAGTCGAAATCCCGCAACTCGCAGATACGTTGCAGACTGCATGCTGGCCGCCGGACGGCAGACCTGGCTGGATCTGGGAACAAGCGGGTTCGCGTCACTCTGCCCGGTGGATACGGCACCCCGAAAGGAGACCCTCCTGATGCGGGGAGAGGTCGACATGCCGCGCCAACTCGATCGAATCTACGACGCCCTGAGCGACCAGCTACCGGACCTGATTCGCCGGGTGGTGATCACCGGCGTCGGACATCAATGCACACAGGACAATCCGGAAGAGGTCAACCGCGCGCTGGTCGAGTTCTTGGCAGACTGACCTCACGTGTCAGCGTTCCAGGTGCGCGGCAAGCTCTTTCATCCAATCGAGGAATGCCGGCGGGCCGTCGAACTGGACACCGTCGACAGCAGCCACTTCCGGTGCAATGTCATCGCCCTTGACCACCAACGCTTCTCCACCCGAGGCAAGGACAGCAGCAAAGGCAGGTAGGTCACCCCGGTCGTCGCCCGCGTACGCGACGACGTCGACGCCTGCGGTGGCGATCGCGCGAAGGAGGCCTGTCCCCTTGTCCTCCTCAACGGGTGGACGCAATTCTTCGACCAACTTACCGGGCTCACGCCGCAACCCGGTCCGGCTCGCGATTTCTGTCGTCGCTGCTTCCACCAGGCGCTGCGCGACCGCTCGATCCGCGGCCCGACGCCAATGCACAGCCACCGCAAGGCCTTTGCTCTCGACGTGGATGCCAGGAACTGCCTGAGAGTCGAACAGGCGACGCAGTTCGGCTTCTGCTTCGGCGACGGCATCACTGAAAGCCGCGACGGCCGGAAGCACTTCGATTCCGTTCTCCGTCCAGGTCTCGACGCCGTAGGAACCCATGAGAACAACCGAATCCAGACTCAGTCGTTCTCGCAAGAACGACGCCGGCCGTCCCGAGAGCAAGCCCACCACGCCGAAGTGCCTCGACAAAGTCGCGAGCACCTCCTCGGCACCGGGCAGGAGCGCACTGGCCGACGGATCGTCGACGATAGGTGCAAGCACACCGTCGAAATCCATCACCAGTCCACAGCGAGCTGGATCGGACGTGAGTCGGAGGATGACGTCCGAAGCGGTTCGCATGGTTCGAGTGTGCCAAATCGATCGCACCCGCAATACCAACACCGGATCAGAATGTAATCTCTGCCACTTCGTCCAGGTTGTCCGGAAAGCGCAGGGTGAGCCGTGTCCACTCCCCTCCGGCGCCGATTCCGTCCGTTACAGTTCTCACGACGCTTACCAACTGGGGGGTAACGATGAGCGAATTGACTGTCGTCACTGACGACATCCGAAGGTACGGCTCGACGTCGGCCGAAGCTGCAGGACACATCGCGCAGGCCGCCGCCGTCGATCTGGGCGCCAACATCGCGGCAGTCGCACCAGCCGTCGGTCCTGTCGGCATCGAGTTCCTCGAGGCATTCGCGCGCGCCCAGGCAACTCACACCAAAGATGTTGCAGCACTGGCGACCTTCTACGCCGGCAACGCAGCAACGGCGAGTGCAGCCGCTCAGGCCTACGACACCACAGATCTTTCAACCGCGTCAGATCTGGCCGGCATCGCTGGATCGACGGACGTGACCGCGTGAACAGCGATCGCGTCGACACCGATCGCATGAACACCGAAGACGACTCGACGACGGTCCTCGAATTCCTTCAAGGTGGTGCTCCGGCCCCGGCATTGCCGAACAACACGGTCGAATCGATGCTCGCCGGCATACCGGTTCCGGCATTACCCGGAATCGAAGATCTGTTCGCGCCGTTGATCGAACTCGGGAAGAGCCTCGGCACCGGCACTTTTGCCGGCATCGATCCCGTCGGCATCTTCAACCAGGCGTCCACTCTCATCGACCAAGCCATGGGACTGTCCCAAAGCGCGGTCGCCGAGGTGGGCCAGACCTGGAACAGCACCGGCAGTGAAGCCGCGACCGAACTGTCGCGATCCGCCCAGAACAGCGGCGCAGAATTGAGCGAACGCGGAACCGCGATATCGAAAACCGCTGCTGCCGCCGCGGAATCGGTGCAGCGAGGCAACGCGAATCTCGCGGCGATCGCGCAGTCCTTCGCGACCACGGTTGCAGCTGCTGCACCGATCGCGTGGACACCACCAGGACAGGCGATGCTGATTGCCTCCGCAGCCGAACACATGCAGGCAGCCGTCGCGGCGGTGACACAGACTCGCGGGGAAATGCTCGGGCACACCGCTGCCATGAACGCCCTTGCCGGGTCGATCCCCGTGCCGACTCCACCGATCGGTGAGGCTCTCGCCAACCTTGCCACTCCGGAGGCGCTCGCCGACGCCGCCCGTCAGATCGCCCAACCTCTGGCGGCATCAGCCGCGTCGGCATCGCCGCTGTCTGGATCGCAGCTGTCTGGATCGACCGATGCCGGCGACGCACCGTTATCCGCGCACTCAGGAACCGATGCCGTTCGGACCTCGGCAGCGCAGGCAGGCGCCGGACTTCCGACCGGCGTCGACAAGCTGTGGGGCGCAGGCAATTCGTCGACGTCACTCGCAGCCGGCGGGTCGCCGTCGCCCAGTGCGACAGCGAGCTCCGGCGGAGCATGGGTGGGTGGAAGCGGCACTACCGGTGGAACGATGAGAGGCGCAGCGGGAGTTGCTGCAGTTCAACCGGTTCCGGTAGCAACGCCCGGCCTGGGTGCACCATCTTCGGCGGTCGGCAGTAGCGGCATATCGCCGGGCGGCATGATGGGCGGCGGTCCTCGCGGAACGCGGGACGACGAGTCGTCACGCACGACTCCGGGGTATCTCGTCAGCGCCGGTGACGAAAACTCGATGGTCGACGATCTACCGATGGTGTCACCGCCCGTGCTCGGTGCCGAGAATCCCGATCAGTACCTGTTCCGAGATCTCTGATCGGGACTCCCCGGCCGGGGCGGCATTACAACCTCAAACGAAGCCCAACTCCCGTACCGCCGCACGCTCCTGCTCCAATTCGCTGACGGACAGGTCAATCCGTTCGCGTGAGAAGTCGTCGATCGCGAGATCCGGAACGATAGCGAATTCACCATCGGCACAGGTCACCGGGAAGGACGAGATCAATCCTTCGGGCACCCCGTAGGAACCGTCCGAACAGACGGCCATGGATACCCAGTCGTCCTCGGCCGTTCCGATCACCCAGTCGCGGACGTGGTCGATCGACGCGCTGGCCGCACTTGCCGCAGAGGACGATCCACGCGCAGCAATGATGGCGGTGCCTCGCACCTGCACAGTCGGGATGAAATCGTTCTCCACCCAGTCGCGGTCGTTGATCACCGCGAGCGCAGGCTCACCCGCGACGGTCGCGTGGGACAGGTCCGGGTACTGCGTCGCCGAATGGTTTCCCCAGACGGACACCTTGCGCACCGACGACGCACGAACGCCGGTCTTCTTCACCACCTGCGCAATCGCTCGGTTGTGGTCGAGGCGCGTCAGCGCGCTGAACCGAGTATCGGGTACATCCGGCGCGTTGTTCATCGCGATGAGAGCGTTGGTGTTGGCCGGGTTTCCGACGACCAGCACCTTGACGTCCGAGGCTGCGTTGTTGTTGATCGCCTTCCCATGCGCTGTGAAAATAGCGCCGTTCGCGCTCAGCAAGTCGGCGCGCTCCATCCCCTTGCTCCGCGGACGTGCACCGACCAGCATCCCGACGTTCGCGCCGGAGAAGGCGACATCGGGATCGTCGGTGATGTCGATGGAGCTCAGCAAGGGAAACGCGCCGTCTTCGAGCTCCATCGCGACGCCTTCGGCAGCGGACACGGCGGCGGGAATCTCGAGCAGTCGAAGTTTGATCGGTACGTCAGCGCCGAGCATCTCCCCCGCAGCTATGCGGAAAAGCATGCCGTAGGCGATCTGACCCGACGCTCCGGTCACCGTGACGGTTACGGGCGCAATACTCATTGCCGACTCCTCACCTGCCGTTTTCACGACTGTCCGTTCTACAACGCTGTAAGAACGGTTTCCACGCTAGTCGAGTAATCCGGCCACTTCGTGGTCTGTCAGTGTGGTTCTCGGCACTCGTCCCTCCGCCGTCACGAGTTCGACGGCGCGGTAGAGCGGACGCTCGGCCAGTCCGGCGCCGCGGGCTTCGGCACGCAACTGTTCGATCAGCACCGAGGACAACGCGGCAGCCGGTACCAACTCACTGGCCGCCAGGGCGTCGGCGAGCTTGCGGAGTGCAAGGATCTCCAATTCGCGCCCGCCCCCTGCCGTGTAGAGCGCGAGCGGTATTCGCACGGTGGACCGACCGTCACCGAGTGTCAGGCTGACCTCGCTGATCCGGCCGGATCGCACCGTCAACGCCGCCGTGAGCACCTCGGCCACGTCGACGTCGTTGGTGCGAAAACCAGCTTGTGCTCGAATCCTGTTGCCATACAAGGTGATATGCCGGCGCAGCGTCATCAGAATCGCCAGTGACGTCGGAACCGCGATGACGGCACCGACGATCACTCCGACCGTCATCGTCGAGAACACACTGACGATCAACCCGACGACCACACCGAAGACCACCACAACAACGGCGAACTTCTTCAGCCGCGGCGCGATCAACGCCACGGGAACCAGATCGAGCGAAACCGGTTCAGCCTCAGTGCTCAACGAGATCCCCGAGCTTGTCGACAACTTGGTCGAGCGGCACCGTCTCCTGCTCACCTGTCGCCAATTGCTTGACAACGACAACGCCCTCTTCGAGCTCGCGCTCGCCGAGAACCAAGGCGACTGCGGCGCCCGAGCGATCGGCCGCTTTCATCGAGCCCTTGACGCCACGATTTCCGTACGCCAGGTCGACGCGAATCCCATTGGCACGCAACTGGTGTGCGATCTTCACCAGTGCCGCCTTCGCCTCGGCTCCCATCGGTACACAGAAGACGTCGACACGTGCCGGTGGCGCAACCGACTTACCCTCGGCCTCGAGCGCGAGAACCGTGCGGTCGACGCCGATTCCGAACCCGATCCCCGAGAGCGGCTGTCCGCCCAGCTGTTCCATCAGTCCGTCGTATCGACCACCACCACCGATTCCGGACTGCGCGCCCAGTCCGTCGTGCACGAATTCGAAGGTCGTCTTGGTGTAGTAGTCGAGGCCGCGGACCATGCGCGGGTTGACGACGTAGGAAACTCCCAAGGCGTCGAGGTGCGCTAGTACCTCGTCGAAGTGCGCCTTGCAGCTCTCCGAGAGGTGATCGAGCATGAGCGGTGCGCCGGCCGTCATCTCGCGTACATCTGGGCGCTTGTCGTCGAGCACCCGAAGCGGGTTGATCTCGGCGCGTCGACGCGTGTCTTCGTCGAGCGGGAGTGCAAAGAGAAACTCCTGCAGCAGTTCGCGGTACTGCGGTCGGCAGGTGTCATCGCCGAGAGAGGTGATTTCGAGGCGGAAGCCGTCGAGCCCCAACGACCGGAATCCAGCGTCAGCGATCGCGATGACCTCAGCGTCGAGCGCGGGGTCGTCGATCCCGATGGCCTCGACGCCGACCTGCTGCAACTGGCGGTAGCGACCGGCCTGCGGGCGCTCGTAGCGGAAGAACGGGCCCGCGTAGCTGACCTTGACCGGCAACTGTCCACGATCGAGGCTGTGCTCGATGACGGCACGCATGACACCGGCGGTTCCCTCGGGACGCAACGTCACCGAACGGTCACCGCGATCGGCGAACGTGTACATCTCTTTGCTGACGACGTCGGTCGACTCGCCGACACCGCGCGCGAACAGGCCGGTGTCCTCGAAGATCGGCAATTCGATGTGGCCGTACCCGGCCAACCTGGCGGCGCGCGTCAAACCGTCACGAACGGCGACGAATTCGGCTGACTGCGGCGGAACGTAGTCCGGAATTCCCTTGGGTGCAGAGAAGGTGCTGGCTTTACTCACGAGAGGTACTTTTCCTTATTCTTGTGCGCTGAGTCCAACGAGAAACGGGTTCGAGCTTCGCTCGGCGCCGATCGAACTGTTGCCACCGTGCCCGGGCAGGACCACTGTCTCGTCACCGAGTACCAGTAGCTTGCGGGCGATCGAAGCGAGCAACTGCTCGTGATTTCCGCCTGGCAGGTCGCTGCGCCCGATGGAACCCTGGAACAGGGTGTCACCGGTGAACGCCAAGTCCACGGGCCCGCTCTCGGTGTTCGCCTGGGTGCGGAACACCACCGATCCCTGCGTGTGCCCGGGTGTGTGGTCCACCACGAACGTCATTCCGGCCTCGGTGATCTTGTCTCCGTCGCTCAGTTCGATCACCTCGTCCGGCTCCACGAACGTCATGCCCTGAATGAATTCCTTCATCGTCGGGCCGATCCCCCGTGCCGGATCGCTGAGCATGTAGCGATCATCGGGATGGATGTAGGCGGGCACGGAGTACCGCTCACAGACCTCGCGGGCCGACCACACATGATCGAGGTGACCGTGGGTCAGAAGTACTGCATTGACCGACATGTCCTTGGAGTCGAGATATTCGAAGAGCGGCTCGGCTGCATCCTGACCCGGATCGACGACTACGCATTCGCACGCGTCGTCCTGAGCGAGTATGTAGCAGTTGGTTTGGAACATCCCGGCCGGAAAACCAGTGACGAGCACGGGGGCAACTCCTCTTCGAAGGGTGGAAACGAACAACACGCTGTCGGTTACAGCCTAAGCTGCTGCCCCGCCAGTAAGTTCTCAGGTTGCAATGGGAGACTCTGACGACGAGTAGAGCCGCTTGCCGAAGCCGACCCCAGGGTGTCGCTCGGCGGGCCGACCACGATCCACCCGCGATACGGAGGACTACAGCAGTGCCGAGTAACGAGCAACGCCGCGAGGCGGCGAAACGCAAGCTCGAGCGTCAGCTCGAACGTCGCGCAGAACGTGCCCGCAAGCGCAAGCAGATGACGATAGCCGGAACTGCGCTCGGCGTGGTCGTCGTAGTCGGTGTCGTCGGTGGACTCATCTGGTTCAGCAATCGCAGTGACGACGACGCGAACACCACCAACACTGCTGCCGACGATTCGAGCCTCACGCCGCAGACCGCGGGTGCAATGCCGGCCGGTCTGTCGACGCCGCTGGCCGACACTGTTTCCTGCTCGTACCCGGCTGACGGCGCTACCGCGTCCAAGGCCAACAACGCTCCTCGTACCGACGGGATTCCCACCACCGCGCCGGACGCGACGCCGAGCATCAGCGTCGAGACCTCGCAGGGAAACATCGGGCTCAAGCTCGACGGAACGACGTCTCCGTGCACGGTCAACAGCTTCGTGAGCTTGGCGCAGCAGGATTACTTCAACGACACCACCTGCCACCGCATGACGACGAGCCCCTCGCTCCAGGTTCTGCAGTGCGGTGACCCGTCGGGCACCGGCTCCGGCGGACCGGGCTACGGATTCGACAACGAGTTCCCCACCACGGCGTACGCCACCACCGACCCGGCAGCGCAAGAGCCAGTCACCTACACGCGCGGCACGGTTGCGATGGCCAACACCGGGGCACCCGGTAGCAACGGCAGCCAGTTCTTCCTCGTCTACGGCGACTCACAACTCCCGCCGCAGTACACGGTTTTCGGCACGATCGACGAGACCGGTCTCGCCACTTTGGACAAGGTCGCGGCCGGCGGATCGACACCAGAGGATGACGGCAAGCCGAATCTGACCACCGACATCAAGACAGTAAGGCTCGACTGATGCGACGTAATCCTGTGATGCGCTTTCCTGTAGTTATTGCCGCCGCAAGCGCCGCAGCGCTGCTTCTGGCTGGTTGTTCCAGTGATTCCGGTAGCTCGGACTCGCCGTCCAGCACCCCCACGGCGAAGACGACAACGGCTGCCATGCCGCCGCTCGACATGTCACAGTTCGACGCACTCCCGCCTGTCCCGACTCCGGCGTCGGCGACCGTCGACTGCTCGTACCCGAGCGCGGCGGGCGCTGCAAAGACCGTCAATCCGCCGAACTCCACCAGCGTATCCACCGAGGGAACCGTCAACGTCGCGCTCACGACTACGGCCGGCCCGATCGGGATGGAGCTGAACAGGGCAGAAGCCCCATGCACGGTCAACAGCATCGTGAGCTTGACCGAGCAGAAGTATTTCGACGACACCCCGTGCCATCGACTGGTCACCACACCCGGCCTTCAGATCCTGCAGTGCGGCGATCCGTCGGGCAAGGGCACGGGCGGACCGGGCTACGGATTCGACAACGAGTACCCGACCACTGCGTACTCCGCTAACGATCCGGCACTCTCCTTGCCTGCCGTCTACCCCCCGCGGCACGCTGGCAATGGCCAACTCGGGTGCACCGGGCAGCAACGGCAGCCAGTTCTTCCTCGTCTACGAGGATTCGGTCTTGCCGCCCAACTACACGGTCTTCGGAAAGATCGACGACGCCGGCCTGGCGACGATCGAGAAGATCGCAGCCGACGGCGACGACGGAGGCATGGGCGCAACCGGTGGCGGCGCACCCAACACCCCGATCACCATCGAGACTGCAGTAGTCGCCTGACCCTGCTGTGCGCCTTTATTAACCGCCCGCGGTTAATAAAGGCGCACAGCAGTTTACGAAGCAGAGGTCACGCGGTAGACGTCGTAGACGCCTTCCACATTGCGAACCACGTTGAGCACATGACCCAAGTGCTTCGGGTCGCCCATCTCGAAGGTGAACTTGCTGATCGCCACTCGGTCACCTGAGGTGGTGACCGAGGCCGACAGGATGTTCACCTTCTCGTCGGCCAACGCCTTGGTGACGTCGGAAAGCAACCGATGACGATCGAGCGCCTCGATCTGGATCGCGACCAGGAACACCGACGTCGCTGAGGGCGCCCATTCGACGTCGATGATTCGCTCGGACTGATCGTGGAGCGAGTTGGCGTTGGTGCAGTCGGTACGGTGCACGCTCACCGCCCCACCGCGCGTGACGAAGCCCAGAATCGAATCGCCCGGAACCGGCGTGCAACACTTTGCGAGTTTTGCCACCGTGCCGGGTGTTCCGGGAACCAGAATTCCGGAGTCACCCGTACTGCGGGTGCGCACCGGCATGGTCGACGGCGTCGAACGCTCGGCCAGTTCCTCCTCGACGGCGCCGACGCCGCCCAGATGAGCAACCAGTCGCTGCACGACGTGGTGCGCAGACACCTGGCTCTCGCCTACCGCCGTGTACAACGCCGAGACGTCGGGATAGCGAAGTTCATGCGCGATCGTGCTCATCGATTCGGCATTCATCAACCGCTGCAACGGAAGTCCCACGCGGCGGACTTCCTTCGCGATCTGATCCTTGCCGGACTCGAGCGCCTCCTCGCGGCGTTCCTTCGCGAACCACTGCCGGATCTTCGCCTTGGCACGCGGCGAGACGACAAACGTCTGCCAATCTCGGCTCGGCCCGGCGGTGGCAGCCTTCGACGTGAAGACCTCCACCACTTCGCCGTTTTCGAGAGTTCGTTCCAGCGCGACCAACCGACCGTTGACCCTGGCACCGATGCATCGGTGCCCGACCTCGGTGTGCACCGCATACGCGAAATCGACGGGAGTCGATCCGGCAGGCAACGTGATCACGTCACCCTTCGGCGTGAAGACGAAGATCTCCTTGACCGCGAGGTCGTAACGCAACGATTCGAGGAACTCCCCCGGATCGGCCGCTTCACGTTGCCAGTCGAGTAGCTGACGCATCCACGCCATGTCGTCGACCTCGGCGATGTCGCCCGCGTGCTTGCCCTTGGTCTCCTTGTACCGCCAGTGCGCGGCGATACCGAACTCCGCGGTCCGGTGCATGTCCTGGGTCCGGATCTGGACCTCCAGGGGCTTGCCTTCCGGTCCCACGACGGTGGTGTGCAGTGACTGGTAGACGCCGTAGCGCGGCTGTGCGATGTAGTCCTTGAAGCGTCCGGCCATCGGCTGCCACAGTGAGTGGACAACGCCGACCGCGGCGTAACAGTCACGCACTTCTTCACACAGGATGCGGACGCCGACCAGATCATGGATGTCGTCGAAATCGCGGCCCTTGACGATCATCTTCTGATAGATCGACCAGTAATGCTTGGGCCGGCCTTCGACGATGGCGTTGATCCGCGAGGCGGACAGAGTCGAGTTGATCTCGGCGCGAACCTTGGCCAGATAGGTGTCACGAGAAGGCGCGCGATCGGCGACCAGTCGAACGATCTCGTCATACTTCTTCGGGTGCAGGATAGCGAACGAGAGATCCTCGAGTTCCCACTTGACGGTCGCCATTCCAAGTCGATGTGCAAGTGGCGCAATGACTTCGAGAGTCTCTCGCGCCTTACGTGCTTGCTTTTCGGGCGGCAGGAATCGCATCGTGCGCATGTTGTGCAGACGATCCGCAACCTTGATCACGAGCACGCGCGGGTCCCGCGCCATCGCGATGATCATCTTGCGGATGGTTTCGCCCTCGGCGGCGGTGCCCAGAACGACCTTGTCGAGTTTGGTGACTCCGTCGACGAGGTGAGCGACCTCGTCACCGAAGTCCTTGGTCAACTCTTCGAGTGAGTACCCGGTGTCCTCGACGGTGTCGTGCAGCAGGGCTGCGACGAGGGTGGTGGTGTCCATACCCAACTCGGCCAGAATGCTTGCGACGGCCAACGGATGCGTGATGTACGGATCGCCGGACTTGCGACGCTGGCTCGAATGTCTGTCCTCGGCGACGTCGTACGCACGCTGGAGCAGCGCGAGGTCGGCCTTCGGATACAGCTCACGGTGGAGGCTGACCAACGGCTCGAGCACCGGGCGGATGGTGGCGTTGCGCTGACCGGTGATGCGCCGAGCAAGCCGAGCGCGCACCCTACGGGAGGCGGAAGCGGGCACGGCCAGGTTCTGCCCACCCCGATTGCCGGCAGTTTGCGCAGATCCCGAATCGTCGGGCACCGCGGACTTCGATGGTGTCGTCTCCGGAGCCGGATCTGCACCCGTCTCCTGCGACACTGCACCCGAGTTCTGTGATCGATCAAGATTCGACGTCATGTCGCCACCTCCTACCACCGAGTTGGTTGAGGCAACCGCCCTGCATCGGGTAATTGCCCTGGAGGTCTAACTCGACCCCCAGGAGACAACTTTAATACTCAGACCTTCACCAGGGATGTCAGTGGGTACTTCAAGAAGCGATCTCGACCGCGCAGTTCCTCGATCTCGAGCACCACTGCGACGCCGACGACGTTCGCTCCACCCAACTCAACCAACTGTACAGCCGCCTCGAGTGTCCCTCCGGTAGCCAGAACGTCGTCGATCACCAGAACATTCCGCCCGGTGAGATCGAAGCCGTTTGCAGGAATCTCGAGCGTCGAAGATCCGTACTCGAGGCTGTACGAACGAGAGAGTACCGGCGGCGGCAGTTTGCCGACCTTCCGCACGGCCACCACCCCAGCACCCATCTTCGCAGCCGCGCCGGCACCGAGCAGGAACCCGCGAGCATCGACGGCGGCAATCGTGTCGGCGTCCGGAGCACAGGCGACAAGGGCGTCGAGCACGGCCCCGAACCCCTCGGCGTCGGCGAACACCGGAGTCAGATCGGCGAACCGAACCCCGGGCCCGGGAAAGTTGTCCGCCCAACGGGTCAGCCGAACAACGGCGTCTCCGGCAGCCCGGTGGATTGCGATCAATTCTTCAGGCGTGTGCAAGGCAACACCATTCGAGACGCTCATCTGCGTAATACCCATCTGTCCATGTTCCAGCCGGTAGCGGCCCGAGTCGGATTGACCAACACCGCCGACATGCCTGGAGCTACAGCGACAGTTCGTAGTTGATTGAACAGTGGAATCGTAGGCACCTGGGTCCACAGGATGTTCTCCGCCTCCACCGAGAGTCCCAATTGCGCACTGGTGCTCGCATCCACGTTCAACTGATCGATGATCTGATCGATCCGTGCATTTCCGTACGTACCGAGGTTTGCGCCGTTGCCCGATCGCAACGCTCCGCGCGCGTCGATCATGCTCGCTGTTCCGCCTGCCCCGACTTTGCCTGCCATGCCGGAAAGCACAGCGTCGACTCCCCCGGACTGCAGACTCGCAGGATCGAAGCTGTCGGTACTCGCGTCCTCGATCGTAATTCCCGCCGGAGCACACGCGGCTTTCGCTTCAGAGACGATCTGCGCCCGCACCGGGTCAGGTGCGAGGTACCCGACCCGGACGGTCAACTGGTCGAGATCGGCTTCCGACAACGACGTCTTCGCGGCATCGACGTCGGCATTGGCGTACCGGTCACCGTCGACCGCAGCGGCGTCGCTGTACACGAGTGAATCCGGCGCCATCAGTCGCGAATCGACCACGCCGGAACCCAGACCAGCCTGCGGCGCGTTATCCGTCTGCCCGAACTTCTCGAACAGAGTTGTCCGCGGAACACAGTGCGCGAACGCTCGACGGGCGGCTTCGTCGCCCAGCGAACCAGACGTCGCGAGAACGAACTGCTCGATCGACCGCGACGGAATCTGTTGGACGTCGAACCCGGACGGAGTACCGAGCTCGCCGGCCGACCCGGAAGCGACGTCGACGACCTCGATCGAGTTCTTGTCGAGATCCTCGGTCAGATTCACACCACGTGGCCAGACGACGATGCGATCGGTCGCGGGCTTGTTGCCCCACCACCGCTCGTTCGCGACCAGCACCAGGCCGTCGTCGGCGCTGTACGAGTCGATTCGATACGGACCAGCGGAAGGCAGTACGGAGGTGTCCACCTGACCTGGAGTCAGGTTCCACCCGGTGTTCCAGAAGTCGGCGATCTTCGACAACGCTTCGGTGTCACCGGCATTCACCGCGCTCACCACGTCGCCGACTCCGGCGCGCTGCGTCACGATGTGTGAAGGCATCAATGCAGTCGCACCGAACAACGACCGCCAATCGGTGAACGATCGCCCGGGCTTGAAGAAGACAGTCGCGTCCTTCGACCCGCTCTGGCAGTCGATCCGGTCGATGTCCGCGTAACCGAGATTGTTCGCCGTGTCGAACATGGGCTTCACCGCACCATCGACGTCTTTGGTGAACTTGCCACTCGACGCCGCCCAGGTGAGGACCAGATCGTCACAGGACATCGGAATCCCGTCGGAGTACACCGACGCCGGATTGAGCTTGTACGAGACCGTGAGCACGTCACCGGGCAACTCCGACGCCGTTCCGATGTCGGTGTCCGACACAGGTGCTCCGGCCGGGCCGGTGAACGTGAAGCCGGGAAGCACCCGGCCGAACGCGGCCATCGCCCCGGACACCGATCCAGCTGTCGTGTTGGCGTTGTACGTGGAGATGGAGTTGTCGATGGCATATCCGATGGACGGAACCTGCTCGGCGCTTTCCGAGCAGGCCGCCAACGAACCGGCAGCCACGGCGGTGGCTGCAACGAACGTCATCGATCGAACCAGTGTGCGTGTTCTTGGGAGCATGTTCAGTGCCCCTTCTTGTTTCGCTTTCCGGTCGGCCGCACACCCGGCTGCGGAGCAACCGGCGCACGGCGTGCAACTGGTGCGCCGACGGCAACCGTCTGCGTACCCTTCTCGGCCAGAGTAGCCCGGCGCGAGAGCACCTTACGAGTGTGCGCGGCAACGGGTCCCCAGCGTTCCTTCATCGACACCAGGAGCGGCGTCGCAAAGAAGATCGAGGAGTACGCACCCACGATGATGCCGACGAGCTGAACCAGCGCAAGGTCCTTGAGCGTGCCGACGCCGAGCATCCAGACCGCGACAACCATCAGAGCGATCACCGGGAGCACACTGATGACGGTCGTGTTGATCGATCGCATCAAGGTCTGATTCACCGCGAGGTTGGCTTGCTCGCCATACGTCCGGCGCGTCAGATGCAGAACACCGCGTGTGTTCTCTTCGACCTTGTCGAACACCACCACTGTGTCGTACAGCGAGAAACCGAGAATGGTGAGCAAACCGATCACCGTCGCGGGCGTCACCTCGAAACCGACGAGCGAGTAGACGCCGGCAGTGACGATGATGTCGAAGAACAACGCGACAATCGCGGCTACCGCCATGTCCCGCTCGAAGCGGATAGCGATGTAGATACTCACGATCACCAGGAACACAATCAGCGCGATCAGCGCCTTCTTGGTGATCTGGCCGCCCCAGGTTTCACTCACGTCCGCAAAACTGATGGCCTGCGCCGACGGGTTCCCGTTCTTGTCCTTGGGCTGGAACTCGTCGAAGAGCGCCGACTGCAGATCGTTGATCTGCGTCGCGTTCAACGTCTCCGACCGAATCTGCACGGTGGCGCTGGCACCCGAGCCGACCGTCTGCACGCTGACCGGCTCGAACCCGAGTGTGTCGGAGTAGACGGTTTCCACCTCCGACGTCTCGACTCCACCCTCGGCCGGGAACTGAATGCGCGATCCGCCCTCGAAATCGATACCGAAGGTGAAGCCGCGCAGGATGATGCTGAGCAGCGCAATGGCGACCAGAGCGCCGGTCAGTCCGTAGTAGAAACGACGCCTGCCGACGACCTCGAACGCACCCGTTCCCGTGTACAGCCGCGAGAGCCAACTGTGCTTGGGCATCGCGCCCTGATCGACGCCGGAGTCGGTGATCTCCGACCGGGCTGCGGCATCGGCGGACTCGACCGAGGAACTGTTGTTGGACCCCACCGGGGAGTTGTTGGACTCGCTCATGCTCGTGTCTCCTTAGCCGACGCAGCGGCGGCAACCTTACGTTCGCGGGCAACCTCTTGCACTGCGCCGAGACCGTTGACGCTGGGCTTGGACCAGAACGCCGAACGGGACGCCATGCTGACCAGTGGCCACGTCACGAGGAACACGACAATCACGTCGAGAATGGTGGTCAGACCCAAGGTGAAGGCGAAGCCTCGCACCTGTCCGACCGCCAGCACGTACAGAACTGCAGCGGCGATGAAGCTCACCGCGTTGCCGGACAGAATTGTTCGGCGCGCTCGCGCCCAACCGCGTGGCACCGCGGAGCGGAAGCTACGGCCCTCACGCATTTCGTCCTTGATGCGTTCGAAGAACACGACGAACGAGTCGGCGGTCATACCGATACCGATGATCAGACCAGCCATGCCGGCCAAGTCGAGTGTGAAGCCGATGTATCTACCGAGCAGAACCATGATCGCGTAGACCATGACTCCGGAGAGGATCAGCGACAACGCCGTCAGGACGCCGAGCATCCGGTAGTAGACGAGGCAGTACAGCAGAACGAGAACGAGACCGACCGCGCCGGCAATCAATGCCGCCTGAAGTGAGGCCAGGCCGAGCGTTGCCGAGACCGTCTCGGCCTCGGAGGCTGCGAACGAGAGCGGAAGCGAACCGTACTTCAGAGTGTTGGCAAGTTCTTTGGCGCTCTCCGCAGTGAAACTGCCCGTGATCGAGGTCGCGCTACCCGCAGGCGTTGCACCTTGAATCGTGGGGGCGCTGACGACCTTCGAGTCGAGCGTGAACGCTGCCTGCTTGCCGATGTTGGCTGAGGTGAACTCGGCCCAGGTGTTGCTGCCGGTCGTCTTGAACGAGAGGCTGATCTCGTGGCGCGACTGCTGCGAGTTGAAGACCGAAGACGCGTCGGCAATCTCCTGGCCGTCGATGATCGAAGGACCGAGAAGATAGATGTTCAGTCCGTCTTGCGAGCACGCGACCAGCGGAAGAGTCGGGTCGTCGTTTCCACGGAGCGGATCCGCGACGGAGCAGTCGAGGTTCGCCACTGCTTGCTGCTGCACTGTCGGATCGCTGCTCTGTCGGAGGGCGCGCGCTGCGGCGATTTCCGCTGCTGCTGCGTCGCCTTCGTCGGTGCCGTCACTCGATGCGTCCGCGGGGGGAGCCAGTGTTGTCGTCTCCGGCGCCGGGGTTGCCTCCGGAGTGGTCGGGTCCTGAGCCAGGAACGGGCGGTTCTGCGGCGTCTGGGTCCCGTCGGCCGGTACCTCGGGAGCCGGAGCATCAGTGGCCGGAGTTTCGGCCGCCGGCGCCTCAGGGGTAGCTGTCCGATTCGCGTCACGGGTGGCGACATCGATCGAACCCGTCACCGGGCGGATGTACAGACGGGCGGTCTGGCCGAGCGAGCGAGCCTGCGCACTGTCGTCGCCGGGAACGGTGATGACGAGATTGTCACCGTCGACGACGACCTCGGAGCCGGAAACGCCGAGACCGTTGACGCGGGTCTCGATGATTTCCTGAGCCTGCTTGAGACTGTCCTGACTGGGAGCGCTGCCGTCCGGGGTACGAGCGGTCAACGTGACGCGCGTTCCACCCTGCAGGTCGATGCCGAGTTTCGGCGTGGCCGACTTGTCTCCAGTGAAGAACACCAGGGCATACAGTGCCACCACCAGAACCCCGAAAAGGGCCAGGTAGCGGACCGGATGCACCGTTCCGGTGGAAGGTGCCACGATCTTTAAGTCTCCTCAGTAGGTGCAGAGCTTCAGTAAATGCAGGGCTCGGGCGGTCGACGACCACCCGAGCTGCGGCGTTCGAACTGCAACGATTGATCAACGGGATGAACTGAGCTGCTGGTGAAAGAACTACTCCGATGAAAGAACTACTACAGACCAACCGATCTGGACGTGTGTCCGAGTTCACAACTCTAGAACACGTGCCAGGTCGACGAAGTCAGGACTCCTTGGTGAGCCGAATTTCGGTGTCAGCAGCTGATTCTTCGATCTCGGAAACCGAGTCGTCGTCGTACTCGTCGGTTTCGGTCGTCTCGACAACGCGCTCACGGATGACCAGACGCGACCAGGTGGTGATGACACCGTCGGCGATCTCAAGGTCCACGGTGTCGTCGTCCAGAGAAGCAATCGTGGCATAGAGCCCGGCCGTGGTCTGCACTCGATCGCCGACCTGCAGCGAGTCCTGCATCTCGGAAGTGGCAGCCAAAGCCTTCTTCTGCTTGCGCATGCCCAGGAACATGGGCACCAGCAGTGCGAGGATCAAGAGTGGGAAAAGCAAACTCGACATGTGTTGATCAACCTCGGTTGTGTTGCACGTTTTACGCCGCGATGGTCCCGGATGGACCTACGCAATACACCAGTGTGCCATTAGTTGCTGAGGATTCCTGACAGATCGGCCGTTCAAGTAGGCCTTTCCAGTCGAAATTCACTCTCCGTTCGGATCGAACAACGTGGCCTGCGGTTCGTTGACACGAACCTCGATACCGCCCGCTGCGGCATCCGGCGGCGGTGTCATTCCGAGTTGAGTCCAGGCAGCGGCGGTAGCCACGCGTCCTCGCGGCGTCCGGGCGATCATCCCGGCCCGAACCAGGAACGGCTCGCACACTTCTTCCACCGTCGACGGTTCCTCGCCGACGGCCACCGCAAGCGTCGACACGCCGACTGGCCCGCCGCCGAACGACCGCACCAACGCACTCAGTACGGATCGGTCGAGACGGTCCAAGCCCAACTGGTCCACGTCGTAAACAGCCAAGGCCGCCTGAGCGACGTCCATCGTGACGATTCCGTCGGCGCGAACCTCGGCGAAGTCACGAACCCGGCGCAGCAATCGGTTCGCGATACGCGGCGTCCCTCGCGAGCGTCGTGCAATTTCGGCGCCGGCGTCAACTTCGAGATTGACACCCAGAATTCCGGCCGAACGCATCAGAATCTGTTGCAGCTCTTCGGGTTCGTAGAAATCCATGTGAGCGGTGAACCCGAAGCGGTCGCGCAACGGACCGGTCAACGCACCTGACCGTGTAGTCGCACCGACCAGCGTGAACGGTGCAACCTCCAGAGGAATCGACGTGGCACCCGGCCCCTTACCGACGACGACGTCGACACGGAAGTCTTCCATCGCCAGGTACAACATCTCCTCGGCCGGACGAGCGATTCGGTGAATCTCGTCGATGAACAGCACGTCACCTTCGACGAGGTTGCTCAGCATCGCGGCCAGGTCTCCGGCGCGTTCGAGCGCCGGTCCGGACGTCAACCGCAGAGAAGAGCCCAACTCCCCCGCGATGATCATCGCCATCGACGTCTTGCCGAGTCCGGGGGGACCGGACATCAGGATGTGATCAGGTGTGCTGCCGCGAAGTTTTGCTCCGGTGAGCACGAGCTGCAGTTGTTCGCGAACACGGGGTTGCCCGATGAAGTCGTCGAGACTCTTGGGACGCAAACTCGCTTCGACATCGCCGTCTCCCGCCACCAATTCGGCAGAGACCTGCGACTCGTCGTCGAAATCGTCGATCGGGTCGAAGTTCATCGAGTCTTACCGAGCAGCGACAGAGCAGAACGCAGCGCTACCGACGTAGTGGCCTCGGGCGATTCCGCCAGGACCGAATCCGTGGCCTGCTCGGCCTGCTTGATCGGGAAGCCCAGACCTTCGAGAGCCTCGACGATCTGATCACGGATCGAACTGCCGACGACGACACCGGAAGCCGCGCCGGCCGTCGTCGCGACGGCGTCGACCTTGTCGCGCAGTTCGACGACCATGCGCTCAGCGCCGCGTTTTCCGATACCGGGGACCCTCGTCAACGCCGTCAGGTTGCCTTCCGAGAGCGCCCGCCGCAATGCATCCGGTTCGAGAACTGCAAGAGTTGCCATCGCCAGGCGCGGTCCGACTCCGGAAACCGTCTGCAGGAGGCTGAACAGGTCCTTCGACTCGGTATCGGAAAAACCGTAGAGCGTCATCGAGTCTTCGCGAACGATCATCGTCGTGAACAGTCGCGCTTCGCTTCCCCGATGCAGTGCACCGAGAGTCACCGGGGTGGCGTTGACCCGATAGCCGACACCTGACGCTTCGATGACCGCGTGGTCGAGCGCAATATCGAGTACCTCGCCGCGTACCGACGCGATCATCGTGAACCTGCCTTCTTCATCTCGGCCAATTTTGCCTGATACTTACGCATTTGTTCAGCGGCCATCGCCTCGGCGCGGGCCATTCGCTCGATCATCGGTGCTCGCCAGCAGTGACAGATCGCGAGCGCCAGAGCGTCAGCGGCGTCAGCCGGTTTCGGCGCCGTCTTCAAGTTCAGGATTCGCGTCACCATCGCGGTGACCTGCGCCTTGTCGGCGTTACCGCTGCCGGTAACGGCGGCCTTCACCTCGCTGGGCGTGTGGAAACACACCGGGATACCGCGTCTGGCGGCAGCGAGCGCGACAACTCCGCCTGCTTGCGCCGTGCCCATCGCGGTGCTGACGTTGTGCTGCGCGAACACACGCTCGATCGCGACGACCTCCGGCTTGTACTGCTCGATCCACAGTTCCGCCGCATCGGAGATCCGCAGTAGCCGAGACCCGAGGTCCATCTCGGGCGGGGTCCGCACCACGTCGACGGCAATGGGGCGCACTTTCCTGCCGTTGCTCCCGTCGACCACACCCAACCCGCAGCGAGTCAAGCCTGGGTCCACTCCGAGCACGCGCACTTTGTCACACCTCTCCATACCGAACAGCTGTTCGATAGCTTAGCGGTGCGCGGGCGTACTGCCCCGCATCAACACGCAACCCGGCCGAGACGCGGACGTCAGGGCCGGGTTGAGTTGAAAAGCAATCAGTCTTCGAGAGCCGCGAGAACTTCGTCGGACAGATCGATGTTGGTGTAGACGTTCTGCACGTCGTCAGAGTCTTCGAGCGCGTCGACGAGCTTGAAGATCTTGCGTGCGCCGTCGACATCCAAGGGAACCTCGACGGAAGCGCGAAAATCGGCTTCAGCGGAGTCGTAGTCGATGCCGGCTTCCTGAAGTGCCGAACGGACGGCAACCAGATCCTGTGGCTCACTGACGATTTCGAAGGTTTCACCGAGATCGGTGACTTCCTCGGCACCGGCGTCGAGCACAGCCATCAGGACGTCGTCCTCCGACTGGCCGTTCTTCTCGAGCGTGACGACGCCCTTGCGAGCAAACAGGTAGGAGACGGAACCCGGGTCAGCGAGGTTGCCACCGTTACGGGTCATCGCGGTGCGAACTTCACCGGCTGCGCGGTTGCGGTTGTCGGTGAGGCACTCGATCAGAACGGCGACGCCGTTGGGTCCGTAGCCCTCGTACATGATGGTCTGCCAGTCTGCGCCGCCCGCTTCTTCACCGGCGCCGCGCTTGCGCGCACGCTCGATGTTGTCATTGGGAACAGACGTCTTCTTCGCCTTCTGGATGGCGTCGTACAAGGTGGGGTTGCCCGTGGGATCGCCACCGCCGGTTCGTGCCGCCACCTCGATGTTCTTGATCAGCTTCGCGAAGGATTTGCCACGACGTGCGTCGATCACAGCCTTCTTGTGCTTGGTGGTGGCCCATTTTGAGTGGCCGCTCATGCGATTCAAGCCCCTTTCCTGCTGCGTTGCGCACGCCGAATGCGCGTCTTTCAGCTCTGCCGATGTTACCCGTCCCACGTCACAACGCGCTGCATCCCCCGACACGAATTAGTCAAACCACGCATTGTTTGCATAGAATGCAAACATGTTGGTCCGAATAGATCACGCCTCCACAACTCCACTAGCGGAGCAGATTGCAGCCGGGGTTCGTGGCTCGGTCATCCGCGGTGAGATCGGACCAGGTGACCGCCTGCCGTCCGCTCGCGCTCTCGCCGAGTCGATCGACGTCAATCTCCACACGGTTCTTCGTGCGTACGCAACACTCCGCGACGAAGGCCTGATCGACCTCCGACGCGGACGTGGCGCCGTCATTCGCGCCGAATTCGACTCGGGAAGAACAGCTCTCAACGAATCTGCGCGCGAGTTCGTACGGCAGGCCCGCAATCTCGGACTCGACACTGCGCACATGCTCGACCTCATCAAGGAGACCAGCACACAATGACGACCAGCAAGATCCGACTCTGGACAGCAGCTTCGCTGACTCTGATCCCGACCCTGATTCTGGTTCTCGCACGCTTCGCGTGGGGTGACCGCCTACCCGAGACCGTCGCGAGCCATTGGTCCGGATCGACCCCGGACGGGTTCAGCACCACGACGACGTTTTTCGCCATCGCACTGGTGATTTCACTGGTGGCTGTCGTTTGCGCCTGTGCCGTCGCAGCCCGTTCGAGCGACAACGCGCCCTTGTTTCTCGCCGTAACCTCGATCTCGAGTGCGACACTGGCGACGATCTGGATTCTGAGCGTCGCCTTGACGATCGACGCCGGGTCGCCGGAAGACGCGCGTATCGGCTGGTGGATTCTTGCGCCGATCGCGGCGGTACTCGTAGGAGTTCTGGCATACGCGCTGCCTGACCAGCAACGAAGCGGCCCGGAGTCGCCACTGCCAACCCCGACGCTCGACACTCCGCTGACGGCCTCCGAACGTGCAGTGTGGGTCGGGCAGGTCCGCAGCGTCTGGCCGTGGATCGTTACCGCCGGCCTCGTAGTTCTCGTGATCGCGACTGCCGCGTACTCGGATTGGTGGGTTGCCGTGATCCTGGGTGTGTCCACACTCGCCGTCACAGCATTCGCGTCGGTCACCGTGCGCGTCGACCGTCACGGTGTCGGCATCAGTTCCTGGGGCGTTCGATGGAAGAAGATCCCCATCTCGAAGGTGAAGTCCGCATCAGTCGACGCGATACGTCCGGCCGAATGGGGTGGATGGGGTTACCGAATGACACCGCGCGGAACAGCCGTCACTCTCCGCTCGGGTGAGGCCATCGTGGTCACTCTCGAGAACGGACGACTGTTCGCCGTAACCGTCGATCACCCGGAAGACGGTGTGAAGCTGATCAATTCGTTGGTTCAGGCTGGTTGATTCACGAACAACGTCAATTCACGAACAACACGGCAGCGGCATTGCCGGCGAGGTAGAAGCCGGCAATGCCGAACACCCAACCCATCGCGCTGTCGCCGTGGCGTGAGATGAACGAGTCCACCCCGCTCAGCGGCTTGTCCAGTCGGTCGCCGGCCACGATCCGCCCGCACAACAGAAGCACTGCCGGAGTGGCCATGATCAGGCAGTATCCGGCAAGTATCGACGCAGATGTGACTGCGGACAGCCCAGCAGCGGTGATCATCGCGATCGCCGCCAAGTAGGGCAGCATCGTCACCAATTCGGCGGTCCCGGCAGCAATTGCCAGAAGTACAACACTTCTCGCGGAACTGGCCGAGCCGAGCACCCGCTCTCGCCAAACATGGGTTCGATCGGCTTGACCGGATGTGCGCCTCTTCTCGGAATCGAATCGAAAGCTCCACGCGAACAACGCGATACCGAGTATCAACTGCGCACCGCGGGCGGCGGGGGTTTCGAGCAGCGGGGCGACGACAGGCATACCTGCCCGTACCGTCGTCCAGACTGCCACCCCGACAACAAAATAGAACGTCGTGATGACCACCAGATACGTCAGCAGCCTGCGAACCTGCGGTCGTCCCGGCATCAACAACATCCAGACCGGGACGACCAAAGTTCCGATGCTCGTACTGTCCAGCAGGGCGAGCCCGCCCAGCGTGGTGAGCAGGACGAGTTCCACGTCAGTCGTTTCGGCGCTCGGGTATCGCTGTCTCCCTCGTTCGGACTGCATTCACGATGTCGAAGGCACCGATGATCGCGAGGATCACGCCGAGCGGTCCGCCGCGAAACCAGAAGAACTCGGCGTCACGCGCGAACAGCCACAGACAGCCGCCACCGACGACCAAGAGAATGCCGATCATCAACTCGAAGCGAATTTTCATACGTCGAGCCTGTCTTCTCTATCGAATCCGCACATCAGCCATCGGAACAACGCCGACCTCATCATTTGGTATGACAAGTCAGGCGCCCCGATGTGCTCTGATAAGTCTGTGGTGACCAGAAGTCGGAGTGTCGGCAAGTGGAACGATCCGCTCATCGCCTTCGGCCTGTTCGCGATCGGGGTACTCCTCTACCTGGTCGGCCTGTACCAAATGTGGACCGATGTCGGAGGTGTCGCCGACGTTCCCGCCGGGGTTCGGATCGGGATGCTGGCTCTGCTGTGTGCGATCGACTCGTTCCGGCGGGTGCGTCCGGCAACAGCTTTGGCGGCGGGGGCCGTCATCGTCGCGGTCGACGCTGCCCTGGGACCCACTCTGCCGATGTGGCTGGTCCTCTCGGATCTCACCTACGCCGCAGTTCTGTACGGGACGGCGCGGCTGGGCCGAGTGGTGTGTTCTCTGACCGCGGTGACGGTTGCCGCGCTCACCGCACTCGTCTACCTGTCCACCCAGGACGTCCGCGCTGCGGCTGGGGCAGGCGTGGTGACGGCACTGTTCTTCGGTACGCCGGTGTGGTGGGCACTGGTCATCCGTCGACAAGTCGAACTGACCGAGGCCGAACGCGAGCGTTCCAGAGTCCACGAAGCACTCGCCGCTCTAGACCGCGAGGCCGCAGTCGCTCACGAACGAGCAACCATGGCGCGCGATCTGCACGACGTCATCGCAAGCCACCTCTCCGCCATCGCAATCCATTCGGAGGCGGCACTGTCCACCACAGCTCTCTCCGGTGAACGGGGCGAACCAGACGACGGCTTGCGGGAGATGATCGGGGCGATCAGATCGAGCAGTCTCGCGGGCCTTTCCGAGATGCGGTCGATGATCGAACTGCTCCACGCCGGGGACGACGAGACCCCGGACCCGCGTTCCTCTCCCCCGCGGCTGACCGAGTTGCCCGTCGTCCTGGACGCAGTTCGGGCAGCCGGCGGCACTGTGCACGTTGCGATCGACGTCGATGCTGCCGACCTGCCGAGCGTGGTCGATCACACGGCGTATCGGATCACCCAGGAAGCCTTGACCAACGCACTCAAGCATGCGCCTGGCGCGCCGATCTCGATGTCGATCTCCTTCCAGCACAATGCATTACAGGTCGAGATCCGAAACCCCGTCGGTCCCGACCCATCCCATCCGCGGGCAGGAACGCGCGGACTTGCAAACATGCGTCACCGCGCCGAACTGCTGGGCGGTTCACTCGACGCACTTCCGGTCGACGGACAATGGACGGTATGCGCGCAGCTACCGGTCCCCGCACCGAACGGAACGGATCGGTGATCACCGTCGCCCTGGTCGACGACCACGCCGCGATCCGCTCCGGCCTGGCGATGATCCTGCGGCAGCACGACGACATCGATGTCGTTGCAGAAGCCGGTGACGGAGCGTCGGCGATCACCGTCACCCGCACGCATCAACCCGACGTCGTACTCATGGACGTCCGGATGCCAGGCACCGACGGCATCGAGGCGACGCGTCAGATCATCGGGACGACCCGCAGCCGGGTTCTGGTGTTGACCACCTTCGACCTCGACGAATACGTCTTCGCGGCCCTGCGCGCCGGCGCGTCGGGATTCCTGCTCAAGACTGCGACCGCGGACGAACTGACCAGCGCTATCCGCAACGTCGCGGCCGGAGATGCAGTGCTCGCTCCTCGCGCGGCGCGTGCACTGATCGGCGAATTCGTTCAGCGTGCACCCAAACCCACCGAACCGCTGGGATTGAGCGAGCTCACCGATCGTGAACGCGAGGTGCTCGCGCTGTTGGGGACGGGTATGTCCAATGCCGAACTGTCGCGTGAACTCGGTGTCGGTGCTCCGACGGTGAAGTCGCATGTGTCGCGAGTTCTGTCGAAGTTGCACCTCACCTCACGCGTCCAGGCGGCGATCCTTGCCCGCGAACTGGAGCTGTAGGTTCGGCCGAGGCTGACTACTCCAGTTATCCGCGAACCAGATCGACGAACATCTCGTGCACTCGACGGTCACCGGTTACCTCGGGATGGAAAGAAGTGGCGATCACCGAGCCCTGCCGAACCGCAACGATCCGGCCCGCGGCCTCCCCCGCGGCGGCGGGAACCTGTGCAAGGACCTCAACGCCCGGTCCAACTCGCTCCACCCACGGCGCGCGGATGAAGACGGCGCGGATGGGATCTCCGATGATGCCCTCGAACTCCAGGTCGGACTCGAAAGAATCGACCTGTCTACCGAAAGCGTTGCGGCGCACCGTCATGTCGATGGCGCCGAGATGCTCGGCGTCCGGCCGGGTGTCGAGTACCTCGCTCGCCAGCAGAATCATGCCGGCACACGAACCGTAGGCCGGCAGACCGCCGCGAAGACGCTCACGCAGCGGATCCAACAGTTCGAACACCTGCAGAAGCCGGCTCATGGTGGTGGATTCGCCACCCGGAATCACGATTCCGTCTACCTTGTCCAGCTCCTCCGGCCGTCGGACACCCACGGCATCCGCACCCGAATCATCAAGTGCAGCAAGGTGCTCGCGAACATCACCCTGGAGGGCGAGTACACCGATCAACGGACGCGTCATCACACAGTTCCTGTCTTGTTCTCACGGCTGTCGGGTTCGCGTTCCAGACGCGTCAAACCCTCCTGAACCACCGCTGCCACCATGTTGCCATCGCGATCGTAGATACGCCCCTGAGTGAGCGCGCGACCGAAACCTGCCGACGGCGATGTCTGGTCGTAGAGCAACCACTCGTCGGCCCGGAGCGGACGCAGGAACCACATCGCGTGATCGAGTGAAGCAGTCTGCGTCTTCACGCCGCGGTGCGGGACTTTCGAAGTTCCGAGCAGGGTCATGTCACTGAGGTACGCAAGCGTGCAGATGTGCAGCAGCGGACGATCCGGCAGAGGCTCGCGGTAGCGCATCCACACGCGCTGTTGTGCGGCGAGATCCGGCGCTGACGCACTCTGCTCGGCCGGCACAATTCTGATGTCCCAGTTCTTCCACTCTTGGTAGAACTGCGATTCCGCCAACTTGGGAACGGTCTGCGCGTCCTGCAAGTCCTCCGGCGCCGGAACGGAAGGCATCCGATCCTGATGCTCGATACCTTCGTCCTCGACGTGGAACGAGGCCGACATCGTGAAGATCGTCTTGCCGTCCTGGACTGCGTTCACCCGGCGGGTGCAGAACGAGCGCCCGTCGCGGATGCGGTCCACCAGGTAGACCGTCGGAATCTTCGGGTTGCCCGGGCGCAGGAAGTATCCGTGCAACGAGTGCACGTGGTAGCTCTCGTCGACGGTACTCACGGCAGAAACCAACGACTGCCCGGCAACCTGCCCGCCGAACGTCCGTTGAAGTGCGGTGGGATGGACCGCACCACGGAAGATGTCCTTCTCCAGGTGTTCGAGCGCGAGGATCTCCTCGATACCAACCATGAGTCCTCCGGAAATAGACCGCCGCGGTGGGCGCGATGACGGTTCACAATATCGCCTCGGCGAGCGGGCACGGCACCATGGTGGGCGTGAGCACATTCATCCCGTCCACTCCCCTCGCCCTGGCCGAGCAGATCGCAACGCTGACCGGATCATTTCCGTCGGTGGCGGTTGTAGCGATCGACGGACCTGATTGTGCGCAGCCGTCTCGGCTCGCGGAACTGGTCGGGTCCGCCGTCGAGTCGCACAGCAGGCCGAGTGCTGTTGTGTCACTGCACGACTACGTGCGGCCGGCTTCGCTGCGATACGAGTTCGGTCACGAGGATGCGCTGAGTTACCGCACCATCTGGTTCGACTATCCGGCACTCGATCGTGAAGTGATCACCGCCGCCCGCACCAAACGAGCGTTCTTGCCGAAACTCTGGGACGAACCCACCGATCGATCGGCTCGCTCGACCCGCGTCCCCGTCCATGAGCGCGCGGTCATCGTGATCGCCGGTCCGATGTTGCTCGGGCGTGGGCTGGAGTTCGACGTCAGCGTCCGCCTGGACATGAGCGAACCTGCCATGCGGCGGCACACTCCGGAGGCGGATCTGTGGACCGTCGACGCACTCCTCGAACACCGATCAGAGGTGTCCGAGGAGGTCGATTTCGAGGTCAGGTACGACCATCCGGCCCGGCCTGCGGTGCGGTCTCGCCCCTGAAGGTCTCACTGCGATTGATCTCACTTCAGGCGACCTCAATTCGGCCGACCTCACTTCGGGCGATACAGCCTGGTCAGGCCTTCCTGGACGACTGCAGCAACCATGTTTCCTCGGCTGTCGAAGATCCGTCCCTGCGTCAATGCGCGACCGAAGCCCGCTGACGGCGACGTCTGGTCGTACAACAGCCACTCGTCGGCCCGGAACGGCCGCAGGAACCACATGGCGTGATCGAGCGAGGCGCTTTGCATGGCGACGTCCATGTGAGGGCCTCGGGAAGATCCGAGCAGCGTCATGTCGCTCATGTACGCAAGCGTGCACACGTGAAATACCGGGTCGTCCGGGAGAGCCTCGCGGGAACGGAACCATACTTGCTGCTGTGCGGCAGCGCCTGGACGTTTGTTGATGTCGGCCTTCGGCACCATCCGGAGGTCCCAATCGGACCACTCGCGAGCCAACCACGCAGTCTCGGGATCTTCCGAATCCTGGGCGATGGCCAAGGTCTCGGGGTCAGGGACCGGTGGCATCTCGTCCTGGTGCTCGATGCCTTCGTCTTGGACGTGGAAGGATGCCGACATCGTGAAAATGGCTTGCCCGTCTTGAATTCCGGTGACCAAGCGGGTCGCGAACGATCGACCGTCCCGAACACGATCGACCAGAAAGACCGTCGGCTCCATCGGATTGCCCGGACGCAGGAAGTATCCGTGCAACGAATGAACTGAATAGGCCGGATCGACCGTGCGTACCGCCGACACCAATGCCTGGCCGGCGACCTGGCCGCCGAAAGTGCGGGTCAGGGTGGTCTCCGCGATGATTCCTCGAAAGATGTCACGCTCGAGGCGTTCCAACTCCAGAATTTCTTCGATCCTCGCCATCGATGCTCCACATCTTCCCGTGTACCGACGTCTACCGACCTTCACACAATGCCTGACGCACCCCCGGCCACCAAAGTGGGCATCCGAAAACACTGAGCGACGGGGCGCATCGACTCAGAACGGCGGTGGATCGTCTCCGCCGTCGAAGGTCCTCCTCTGTGCCTTCTTCATCCGCCGGTGCATCCGTATCCGCTGACGCCGGCGCTCACCCCGCACACGAGAGGCCTTGTTCTCCAGACGTGTGCGCCGACGCCGACCACCCTCGGGCAGTACAGGCTCGAGCATTCCCGCCAGCAGACCTGACGGCCTGGTTCGGTAGCAATGTCCGGTCGGCGAGGTCAGCATGACACTCCGGTCCGGGTTCGAGATGTGCAACCACTGACCGGAATGCTTGAGGCGGTGATGGTTTCGACAATACGCACTCAGATTCGACGCCACGGTCTTTCCACCACGATTGGGATCGCGATGATCAAAGGGCTCCGTGTGATCAAGATCTGAATTCCATGCAGCGACATCGCAGTGCAACCACTGGCAGCTTCCTGCGATCACCCGCACCCAGGTGTCGAGGACAGCGCCGGGGCGGTAGACCGACGCCGAAGGAACAACGGGTGGAGGTACTGGCTCGCCCTCACCGGAAGACTCGAGCGCGGCATCGGCTGGTACCTTCACCTTCCGAATCAGCGCACCCGCGGCGATGTCACGCGCATGCTCTGCACTGATCACTCCATAACCGTCAAGGTGAGCGGGTTCGTCTGCACCTGGTCCGTCACCGCCCTGAAGCGTTGATTCCAGCATGACCACGTGAACCAACGGCCGACGCACCACCACAATCCCGCTTCGATCTTGTGGGCACTCGTCCAGGCCGCAATCGCACGGCAGAATCGTCGACCCGGATACCAACGCTCCCAATGCGTCAGCTCGTCGTTGCTCGTACTTACGGGAATCGTGTCGACACACCGACATTGCCAACTCCCGCAACCGACGGTCGAAAGCCCGTGCTTCCTCCGCCGGAATACTCCCCAATATCCGCGCCATTCCGTCCTCGGCAGCGCTCACACCCACGAACCGATCAGCCAGGGCGCGGCGTCGACGTTCGCGTATCCCCTCGGGATCCACCACGGCGACGATCCGGTCGATAGCCGCTGTCAATCGGCGACCGGTCAAGCCGGTACCGCCAGGCATCGGTGGCGCCGAGATCTTTTCGAGGAGTTGCCGTTCCACCTCGTCGATCAAATCGTCGGCGACGTTAGCCGTAGCGGAGTCGATCAATCCGACTCGATACAGATCCACTTCTCCGCGCGCCATGGCGGCACGCGTGCGATGGAGCCGAGTCTTGAGAGAAAAGCCGAGACCGATCAACTTTCCCGCTGCGGCACGGCCCATGGTCAATGCCGCGCCGAGCTCGGCCTCAGCCAGTTCGTGAGCGGTAGACGACCAAGCACCGTTATCAGTGTGGTCAGCGCTGCGACGCTCGAAAAACTCGGCAATGGCAGCCAGTTTTCGTTCCACGAGCATCGATTCGCGCGCATGCAGATCGGCGATGAGATCGATGAGGGCGCAGTCGGATTCGGCACCAGGCAGCTGCGCTGCGGTACCCGAGCTTCCTGCTCCGTCATCGAACATTCCTCAACACTATTCGAATATACGTTCGATATCTATGATTTCCAGGAATCAGTCCGAACAATCCCGAACGACCGAAAATCCACGGCCAATATCACCAAAAGTGATGGGGTGGGCGCAAATACGACTTGGACTTGCGGTCATCGACGATGACAGACTCGAACACCATTCCCGGACAAAAGAACCCATTGAGGAACCGATGAACGACGCAAGTACCTGGACCGCACGACTCGCCGCACTCGACCTGCCCCTCCCGCCTGTTGCCACCCCCGCAGGCTCATACCTTCCCGCCGTTCAGACGGGGTCATACGTCTACACGTCGGGGCAATTGCCGCTCGTCGACGGCACTACGACGTGCATCGGCAAGTTGGGCGAGGGCGTCTCCGTCGAAGACGCCGCCCAGGCGGCGCGGTTGTGCACTCTCAACGGACTCGCGGCCGTTGATGCCTTGGTCGGTCTCGACCGCATCGTTCGGGTCGTCAAGGTCGTTGGATTTGTTGCTTCGGGATCCGGATTCTCGCAGCAACCCCAGGTGATCAACGGTGCGTCCGACCTGCTGGCCGAGATCTTCGGTACCGCTGGACAGCACGCCCGCTCTGCGATCGGCGTGGCCGAACTCCCCCGAAACAGTGCCGTCGAGGTCGAGTTCGTGTTCGAGGTATCGGACAGCATCTGACGGTCCGCCACACCCCGAAGGGCGGCGGTTGCCAATGCAACCGCCGCCCTTCTTGTGTGAAGACTTTCAGGCACTGAGCCCGGTCGTCGAACCTGCTGTCACCAACCGCGCTCTGCGAGGCGGTGTCCGACGGGCAGGTCGTCGACGTTGATGCCGACCATTGCCTCGCCGAGCCCGCGCGAGACCTTGGCGAGCACGTCCGGGTCGTCGTAGAACGTGGTGGCCTTGACGATGGCCTCGGCGCGCTGCTTCGGGTTGCCGGACTTGAAGATACCTGATCCGACGAAGACGCCCTCGGCGCCGAGCTGCATCATCATCGCAGCGTCTGCCGGGGTGGCGATGCCGCCGGCGGTGAACATGGTGACAGGCAGCTTGCCGGCCTTGGCGACCTCGACGACCAGTTCGTACGGGGCCTGCAGTTCCTTGGCGGCTACGTACAGTTCGTCCTCGCTCAGCGAGGTCAACCGGCGGATCTCGCCGCGGATGGTGCGCATATGGGTGGTGGCGTTGGAGACGTCTCCGGTGCCTGCTTCACCCTTCGAGCGGATCATGGCCGCGCCTTCGTTGATGCGACGGAGCGCTTCGCCGAGGTTGGTGGCGCCACAGACGAAGGGAGCGGTGAACTTCCACTTGTCGATGTGGTTGGCGTAGTCGGCCGGGGTCAGGACCTCGGACTCGTCGATGTAGTCGACGCCGAGGCTCTGCAGGATCTGCGCTTCGACGAAGTGACCGATGCGTGCCTTGGCCATGACGGGGATGCTGACGGTGGAGATGATGCTGTCGATCATGTCCGGGTCGCTCATGCGCGAGACGCCGCCCTGTGCGCGAATGTCTGCGGGGACCCGCTCGAGTGCCATGACGGCGACGGCGCCTGCGTCTTCGGCGATCTTGGCCTGCTCAGCGGTGACCACGTCCATGATCACACCGCCCTTGAGCATTTCAGCCATGCCGCGCTTGACGCGGGCGGTGCCGATGGCGGTGGTGGGGGCAGAGTCGGGGGTGCTCACAGCAAACTCCTGCAGTAGTGGCGTGACGAAAGAAACGAGGCACGGCGAACACACGAGTTCATTCGCGCGGAGGCCTCTGGCCAGAACTCTAGGACTAACCGGCCTTCGATTCCGTATCCAATTTGCCATTGCTGGCCTTAAACTGCCCGCGAGCACTGAACGACCGAACGATCAGCGGATGGAACGCACTTCCGGATCCTCGGAGCCGTCCGCAATCGTCGCGGCCTCGACCAGGAGGTTTGCCAGATCCAACGGGTAGACGGGCTCACCGGACTTGGCCAGTCGGCGGATCTCGTCGGCGCTGCACCAGCGATGGCCGGTGATGGCACGCTGTTCCAATTCCGTGTGGCCTTGGAAGACCGGCTCGAAGCCGTGAGTGCGCGTAGCGAAGAACAGCTCTTCCGAACGGATCAGCTCACCGTCGAACGGGAAGATCGCCACCCGACGCCAAAGCGGACCTCGCAGATTCTCCGGCGCTACCTTGAACCCCGTTTCCTCCTCGATCTCACGAACCGCGGCCGCTCGCAGATGTTCGCCGCGTTCGAGCCCGCCGCCGACGGTGAACCAGAAGTAAGTGTTCGGGATCTTGGGATCGTGCCCGCGCAACAGCAGCACCCGATCTTCCTCGTCCAGCATCACCACGCGGGCAGAGGTCCGTGACGTATCCACGGTGATTCCCTCGGGCACCGCCGCCGCGGTCGTGCGCTCAGAGATCTCGAAGTATTGAGGCAGTGGCGCCGTTCCGCCGAGATGTAGCCATCGAACAAGTCGTCGGGTACGCAACGCGAGAGTGTCTCGCACCGCGTCGTTGTGGAACCGCCGGGCGATCAGCACGCGCGCCTCGGCATCGGCCAACTCGGCCACCAGTTGAGGTCGCAGCGACGTCGTGCCGTAGGCAGCGAGAGCATTGGACAGCCGGTTCTCGGCAAGCTCGCGATCCTGACGATCCGCCCGTTCGGCGGCGTCCGCCAAGGTGACGAATCTGCGGGCGTCGTCGGCGCTCATGTCCACAGCCGCCGCGCGGACAACCGCGGCACGACGGGACAGAGCCGCATCGAGCGCCAACCACGACTGATCCGAACGCACATGCAGTCGATCGAGTCGGTTCGCCGTCCCGTACGCCCACAGTCCGACGACCAGGACGACGGCAGCGACGAGCCCGAGAATGAAGATCGTCAGAGCGGAGAAGGTCATGACCCCACCACGCGTACGCCGGTGCCGCCAACCGTGACGGTCTCGTAGACACGCAGGATCTGTTCGGCCACCACCGGCCAGTCGTATTCGGCAACAACACTTGTCGCGGTGTTGACCAGCGCGCGTCGTCGATCCGGGTCACCGAGAACGGAATCGATTGCCTCGGCCAAGGCATCGGAGTTCCCGATGGGGACCAGCAAGCCGGCCTGACCGTCGCGAAGAACACGGCGGAAAGCGTCCAACTCACTGGCCACGACGGCAGTGCCAGCCGCCATGGCCTCGACCAGCACGATCCCGAAGCTCTCACCGCCGAGATTGGGCGCACAGTAGACGTCCGCACTGCGAAGCGCCGACGCTTTCTCCTCATCGCTGACCTGCCCGAGCAGGCGGAGATGCTTGAAGTACTTGCCCGCCTCTTTGCGGAGTTTCTCCTCGTCGCCGCGTCCGACCACGATCACTTCGAGATCCGGGTGACGCTCGACCAACTCCGGCAGTGCGCCGAGGAGGACGGCCATCCCCTTGCGCGGTTCGTCGTAGCGACCGAGGAACAGAATGGTTCCACCTTCGCGCGGGTAGCCGGGCAACAGATCGGCCTCGGCAAACGCTGCGACATCGACGCCGTTGGGAATTTCGACCGCGTCGGATCCGAGGGACTCGACCTGCCACCGACGCGCCAACTCCGAGACTGCGATCCGGCCACTGATCTTCTCGAGATACGGAGCCAAGACACCCTGAAAAGTGCTCAGCACCAACGACTTCGTAGTCGACGTGTGGAAGGTGGCGACGATCGGGCCTTCCGCGATACGCAACGCGAGCATGGACAGACTCGGCGCATTGGGTTCGTGGATATGTAGAACGTCGAAGTCACCTTCCGCGATGAACTTGCGGAGGCGGTTGTTCGCCGTCGGGCCGAAAGACAACCGCGCAACAGAACCGTTGTAGGGAATCGCGACGGCTTTACCTGCGGAAACCACAAAATCCGGCAACTCGTCGTCATCGGACGACGGCGCAAGCACACTCACTTTGTGACCACGTTCGATCAGCACCTCGGCCAGATCCACCACGTGCGCCTGCACGCCACCGGGGACGTCGAAGGAGTACGGGCAGATCATGCCGATCTTCATTCACCCTCCATGCGGGCGAGCCGCGATTCGGAGAGGTCGGAGCGCCACAGCGGCTGAAGCATGTGCCAGTCAGCGGGGTGCGCTGCGATGTTGACCGCGAAACGGTCGGCAAGTGCCTGCGTGGCCGGGCCGACTCCGCCGGATACGTCGATCGGCGGGTCGATCTTGAAACCCCAACCGTCGGGAGTGAACCAGCAGTGGACCGGAAGTAGCGGCGCGCCGGTATCGATCGCGAGCTTCGCCGGGCCGGCGGGCATGCGAGTGGGTTCTCCGAAGAAGGTGACGGGCACACCCTTCTTCGCCAGATCGCGCTCCCCCAACAGGCACACGATCTTGTTCTCACGCAGATGCTTGGACAGTTCGACGAACGGTGGATGCTCCCCGCCGCTGAGCGGGAAGATCTCGAAGCCGAGACTCTCGCGATAGTCGACGAACCGTTCGTACAGGGATTCGGGCTTGAGCCGCTCGGCAACGGAGGTCAACCCACCCCATTGCTGAACACACCACACGCCGGCCATGTCCCAGTTGCCACTGTGCGGCAGCGCCAATACCGCGCCATGACCTGCTGCCATTGCTTTTTCCAGATGTTCCTGGCCCTCGACCAGCGCATGCAACGCCTTACCTGTCGCAACCAGGTCCATCGACGGTAGACGGAACGCCTCACGCCAGTACCGGGCGTACGAGCGCATCGAATCCTTGATCAACTGATCCGGAACTTCCTCCGGCGTCGTGCCCAGAACTCTCGCGAGGTTCTTCCTGAGTTGTTCGGGTCCGCCCTTGCGTACCGCGAAATCCGCTCCGGCGTCGAACAGCTTGACCGCCACCGATTCCGGCAGGCTTCGTACCAGACGCCAACCCGCGGCGTATCCCAGATCGGTTGCACGCTCGGCAAAGCTCATTTCTCTGCCTCGCCGTCCGTTTTAGGCTCGCCGTCGGTGTTCGGCGCGCCTTCGACCGTCGATGCCGCCGGGGCGATCGGCAGAAGTTCCCGGGCGCCAGGCGAATTGCGCACCGCGAGCACTCGTTGGAAGACCGTCACGATACTTCCGGCGGCAAGTACCCACATCGCGATGTGAATCGCCCACGGTAGACCCATACCTGTCAGGCCAGATCCGACCAACACGATGATCAGTCGGTCCGGGCGCTCGATCCACCCGCCGTCCGCAGTCAGCCCGCTCGCCTCTGCGCGCGCCTTCGCGTACGAGATGACCTGCGAGGTGACGAGGCAGATGAGCGTCGCGACGAGCAGCCACTTGCTGTTCTCGTGGTAGACCGCCCACCAGGCCAGGCCGGCAAAAATCGCGCCGTCGGCCACGCGGTCGCAGGTCGCGTCCAGTACCGCCCCGTACCGCGTTCCGCCGCCGCGAGCACGAGCCATTGCGCCGTCGAGCATGTCGAACATGACGAAGAACCAGATGAACAAGGTTCCCCAGAACAGATGTCCGGACGGAAACAGCGTCACCGCACCGGCGACGCTTGCCACCGTGCCGATCACCGTCACCGAGTCCGGCGTCAGACCGGTCTTGACCAGCGCCTTCCCCATAGGTGCCGTCACCTTGGACACCGATGCGCGCCCGAAGAAGCTCAACACCGCAGGAACCCTCCCCGTCGTGAGTTCCGGTTCGGAACTCGTTGCAGCAATGCATCCTGCCATGAAGCCGGATGCATCAACCTATTGTTGCCAGGCACCGGCGAGTAGTCCCCTGGTCTCCCGCAGCAATTGCGGCATCACCTTGACCCCACCGAGCACGGTGATGAAGTTGGCGTCGCCGCCCCAACGTGGCACTACGTGTTGGTGAAGGTGCTCGGACAGCGAACCGCCCGCGGCAGCACCGAGATTCAGACCGACGTTGAATCCGTGCGGATTCGACACGCTCTTGATCACCCGCAACGCACGCTGGGTGAACGCCATCAACTCGGCGCTCTCCTCCGGCGTGAGGTCTTCGAGGGCCGCGACCTTGCGGTACGGCACCACCATCAGGTGACCCGGGTTGTACGGGTACAGGTTCAAGACCGCGTAGACGTGTTCACCGCGGGCGACGATCAACCCTTCCTCGTCCGACATTTTCGGAATGTCGATGAACGGTTCACCCGTCGTACCCGGGGTGTTGGGCGCCTCGGTGATGTACGACATCCGATGTGGCGACCAAATACGCTGCAAATGATCAGGATCGCCGACGCCGTGGTCGATCAGCGAACCCGGACCATCGTCGCCGGGGGCGCTCACTGCGCCACGCTTGGCTGCACCAGTTCGGCTGTCGGCGAGGCATTCTCGCGGCGGCCGATCCACTCGGTGATGATCCGGACGGCGTCGTCGACGGGAATTCCGTTGATCTGGGTGCCGTCACGGAAACGGAAGCTGACCGCGCCGGCTTCCACGTCACGCTCGCCCGCGAGGAGCATGAACGGGACCTTTTGCGTGGTGTGGTTACGGATCTTCTTCTGCATCCGGTCATCACTGAAATCGACCTCGGCGCGAACACCGGCTGCCTTGAGCTTCTTCGTGACGTCGAACAGATGATCGGCGAAGGCCTCGGCCACCGGGATTCCGACGACCTGCACCGGCGCCAGCCACGCCGGGAACGCGCCCGCGTAGTGCTCGGTCAGGACACCGAAGAACCGCTCGATCGAGCCGAACAGCGCGCGGTGGATCATGACCGGACGAGTCTTGACGCCGTCGTTGCCGGTGTATTCGAGCTCGAACCGCTCGGGCAGGTTGAAGTCGAGCTGGATGGTCGACATCTGCCAGGTGCGGCCGAGGGCGTCCTTGACCTGAACGGAAATCTTGGGACCGTAGAAGGCGGCTCCGCCCGGATCCGGCACTAGCGTCAGGCCGGAAGCTTCACCGACCTCGGCGAGGGTTGCAGTTGCCTCTTCCCAGACGTCGTCGCTACCGACGAATTTGTCCGGGTTCTTGGTGGACAGCTCGAGGTAGAAGTCGTCGAGGCCGTAGTCCTTGAGCAGGTTCAGCACGAACTGCAGCGTGGTGGTCAGCTCGTCGCGCATCTGCTCACGGGTGCAGTAGATGTGAGCGTCGTCCTGGGTCATGCCGCGCACGCGGGTCAGGCCGTGGATGACGCCGGACTTCTCGTAGCGGTAGACCGAGCCGAATTCGAAGAGCCGCAACGGCAATTCACGGTAGGAGCGTCCGCGAGCACGGAAGATCAGGTTGTGCATCGGGCAGTTCATCGGCTTGAGGTAGTAGTCCTGGCCCGGCTTGCGCACGGTGCCGTCCTCGTTCAGTTCCTCGTCGACGTGCATCGCCGGGAACATTCCGTCGCGGTACCAGTCGAGGTGACCGGAAACCTCGTACAGATGTCCCTTGGTGATGTGCGGAGTGTTGACGAACTCGTAGCCCGCCTCGATGTGGCGGCTGCGCGAGTAGTTCTCCATCTCGGTGCGGATGATGCCGCCCTTGGGGTGGAACACCGGCAGACCCGAACCGAGCTCGTCGGGGAAGCTGAAGAGGTCCAGTTCGGTACCGAGCTTGCGGTGATCACGACGCTCGGCCTCGGCGAGCAGTTCGAGGTACTCGTCCTGAGCCTCGGTGGACTCCCACGCGGTGCCGTAGACACGCTGAAGATCGGCGTTGTCCTGGTTGCCACGCCAGTAGGCGGCGGAGCTTCGGGTCAACTTGAAGGCCGGAATGTGCTTGGTGGTCGGAATATGCGGGCCGCGGCACAGATCGGACCAGATCTTGTCGCCAGTGCGCGGATCGAGATTGTCGTAGATGGTCAGCTCGTTGCCGCCCACCTCCATGATCTCGGGATCGTCGATACCGGACTTGTCGTCGATCAGTTCGAGCTTGAAGGGCTCGTCGGCCAACTCGACCCGAGCGTCCTCGATCGAATCGACCACTCGACGCGAGAAACGCTGCGATCCCTTGATGATCTGCTTCATACGCTTTTCGAGCTTGGCCAGATCCTCCGGAGTGAACGGACGATCCACTGCGAAGTCGTAGTAGAAGCCGTCCTTGATCGGCGGACCGATGCCGAGCTTCGCGTCGGGGAATTCCTTCTGGACCGCCTGCGCGAGGACGTGGGCCGCGGAGTGCCGGATGACGCTGCGGCCGTCCTCGGTGGATGCTGCCACCGGCTCGACGTCGACATCGACCTCAGGTGTCCACGACAGATCCTTGAGCGTTCCCTCGCCATCGCGGACAACGACGATCACGTCGGGCCCCTTCGTGGGGTATCCGGCTTCGCGCACTGCAGTCCCGGCGGTCGTCCCCGCGGGCACCCGAAGTGGGGCGGCTGAGTGCTCTGGCGCGGGACTGGTCACGGCGATGTGCTCCTAAAGGTATTGCGACAAGTTAGACAGGCGTCGTACCCACTGCGAGCACGCGCACGATCATGTTATCGGCCCTACCGACATGGTGAGACAACCGAGTGAAGGAAACCGGGCCGCGTTCAGCTCACAGTGGCGACTCGAGCCACGAGTAGTCCAGGCCCACCCATGTCCCGATCAGGCCGAAGGTGCCGAGCACCCACAAAGTCGCCAGGACGATCACTGTGGTGAACAGAACGCCCAACCCCTTGACGAACAGCGACTGCTTGCCGAACCATTCCATGAACCTGTCGTATCGAGCCTTCGCGAAATGAAGGAGTCGATGTGCCCACGCGAACTCCGACGCCAGTATGCCGAGGCCGGCGAAGACGATGAGCCAACCGGGCCCGGGGTACGGAATAGCCACGATGCCTGCTGCGAACACGATCGTGCCCACGACTCCCACACCGATGCGGTACGCAAGATTGAGGGTGGGCCGCGCGGCGATTCCAGCGCGCCACCGCTCCCAGCGGGACTCTGCGTCTTGGAAGACGGACAGGTCTGAATCGTCGACGGGAGAATCGACCTTTTCGGTACTCAAGTCGGTCACCTTTTCGGTCGCGAAATGTCTCTTCGACCAGGCTACCGAAATCGTCGGCCGGCGACCTGCGACGACGGTCTGCATGCCGAAACAACCGTGCCCTCGAACAGCTGTGCTCTCAAACGACTGTGCTCTCAAACGACTGAAGGCGTCCCCGATGATCGGGAACGCCTTCAGTGCTTTTCTGTGGTCCCGGCTGGGATCGAACCAGCGACCTTCCGCGTGTGAAGCGGACGCTCTCCCACTGAGCCACGGGACCGTAAGTCATTCGAACGCATGCGCTCGAACGAGTTGGAACATTAACACGGCTGCGCGATGAATACGAATCACCAGGTTGGCATTCGTTTTGCTCCAGGCGACCCCGAAATCTACGAATTCGAGCTGATTTCAGACCGTATTCATCGCCAAGACGGACAGTTGCAACGCGCGCGACGGGCCAATTCGACTCCGAACACGCCACTGAGCTGGTGATTTGTGTGTATCCGACACGGTCGGCTAATGTTTCCAACGCACCGAGGAGAGCGAGCAGCTCCCCAAGCAACACGGTGCGATGCGGACGTGGCGCAGCTGGTAGCGCACAACCTTGCCAAGGTTGGGGTCGCGGGTTCGAATCCCGTCGTCCGCTCGAGAGGTGTGACTCAACCTTTTACGGTGGAGTGGCCGAGTGGTGAGGCAACGGCCTGCAAAGCCGTGCACACGGGTTCGATTCCCGTCTCCACCTCGCGCGATTAGCTCAGCGGGAGAGCGCTTCCCTGACACGGAAGAGGTCACTGGTTCAATCCCAGTATCGCGCACCACGTCAGGCCCTCGGGCCTGACGGTCAAGACCTGCTTGCAGGTCTGATAAGTTAGAAAAGTACTGAGTTCCGGTAACGGAGTTCATTGCTCATGCGGACGTGGCGCAGCTGGTAGCGCACAACCTTGCCAAGGTTGGGGTCGCGGGTTCGAATCCCGTCGTCCGCTCCATTTTTCTCCAGAACCCGCGCGATTAGCTCAGCGGGAGAGCGCTTCCCTGACACGGAAGAGGTCACTGGTTCAATCCCAGTATCGCGCACCATTTGAAATTGCAAGAAGCCGGAACCTCAGGGTTCCGGCTTTTTGCGTTCGAGCGCCGAACACATCAACCGCAGTACAGACGCAAGCCCTCTCGGGAATCCACGTCAGTACTGCGGTTGATGTAGCGGATCAGATTGTTGTAACTGATCAGTGAGAGAAGCGGTTCGCTGCCGAAGTCATCGCGCGCAGCGAGGACTCAGTCGACGACTCCGCAATCCCCATCGCCCAGCTCCGACGGCCGTCGCACTCGGTAAAGATGAACGTCGCCGTGCGGTGGCCGATCTGGTGCTGATGGAAAGACAGGATCTCGAGCGAGATTCCCGCGTCGTGCAGCATCGACGTCATGGCCGAGATCGCGCCAGTCGAGGTGGCGGAAGCCTTCTGGATGCGCTCCCCCAGACCGAGAGTCGCTTCGAAAGTCCAACGACCCGGCGCAATCTTCTCGGAGGACCACGCGCCCAAACGGATCGGGCCGCTCATAGCCGCATACGTGGACTCGAACTCGGTCCAAGACATCGCTGAGCATTCGGCACGCAGGCCGGCTGGCAGAGATTTTCCGTGACGCGTCGCGAAAGGATCAGCAGCGGTAGAAGAAGAATCAGAAGCGAAGGCGAAGTTGTAAGTCATGATCGTGGTCTTCCTGGAATGAAGTGGAGGACCAACTGGTAGCAAGACGACCCGCAGCGAGGGGTCGGTCCGATTCAGACCCCGCTACGGCGGCTTACTACGAGAATTCGCTTCATGAGAGACGAGGCTAGGCGGCCCGGTTCGAGAATGCAACCCAGACCGCCTCCACACAGGTCAGACCTGAGCCGATTTATGCTCGGCGATCAGGGCGCGATACCACTCGAACGAGGTCTTCGGTGTGCGCTTCTGGGTGTCGAAATCGACGTGTACCAGGCCGAATCGCTCTTTGTATCCCGCAGCCCATTCGAAGTTGTCGAGGAGTGACCACACAAAATAGCCACGGACGTCGACACCGTCGTCCATGGCCGATCGGAGGGCGCGAAGGTGCGCGTCGTGGTAGTCGATTCGTGCTTCGTCCGCGACGACGCCTGCGGCATCCGGAGCGTCGTGGAATGAACATCCGCTTTCCGTGATGTAGATCGGCGGCAGTGCGTCACCGAACCGAGCTCGGAACGTCCGCAGGATCTCACCCAGCCCTTCGGGAACGATCGGCCATCCGAAATCGGTTGTGGGATAACCGGTAATCGCGACAGGCGCAAAGGGCAGGCCCGGCGGTAGGTCGACCTCGAGCACACCTTCGGTCCCCTGGCCTTCCACCGGAGCGGCAATCATCGTCGGCTCGTAGTAGTTGATCCCGTACCAGTCCAGCGGCGCCCCGATGATTTTCAAGTCCTCGTCGACGGGACCGCTGAGCAGCTGAGCGAATTCGTCGGCGGGGTACTTACCGACCAATATCGGGTCGGCGAACATCCAATTGACGACGTGGTCGTAGATGTCGGCAGCCATCACGTCTTCCGGGGAATCCGAGGCGGCACGCACCGGTGCATGGTTCGAGGCGATTCCGATGTTCGTGCATCCGGTTGCCCGAAGCGCTTCGACAGCGAGGCCGTGCCCGAGCAGCTGGTGATGTGCGGCTTGGAAAGCCTCGAACCCCAAGGCCAGGCCGGGGGCATGAACTCCCAGGGCATGACCGTAGAGCGTATGCACTACCGGTTCGTTGAGCGGCATCCACATTCCGACACGATCGGACAACCGTTCGCCGACGACCTGGGCGTACTCCCCCAGCCGGTACGACGTGTCTCGGTTCATCCAGCCGCCCTGCTCTTGCAGTGCGAGGGGCAGATCCCAGTGAAAGAGAGTGACGGCAGGAGTAATTCCCACCGAACACAGTCGATCGATCAGGCGGTCGTAGAAGTCGAGCCCTTTCGCATTCACAGCCCCCGATCCGGTGGGCAGAATTCGCGACCACGACAGGGACAGCCGATAAGCGTCGAGCCCGAGGTCTTTCATCAACTCGATATCCGATTCCCAGCGGTGATAATGATCGGCAGCAACCGCTCCGGTGTCGCCCCCGACGACTACACCGGGGCGGTCACAGAACTCGTCCCAAATCGACGGTCCGCGACCGTCTTCGGCCACAGCTCCTTCGATTTGGTAGGCCGCGGTGGCGGTTCCCCAGACGAAGGAAGACGGAAATTCTGGTGTCGGCTGCCGAGTCATGTCGGTCAGTTAATCAAAGAACCGTGCAAAACACGCAGGTTTGTTGGACACTCGACCAGTATCAAGATCCAGTACCGTTCGGCCTAACCGAACGAACGAGACAAAGGCCCTGCTTGATGACGGATAACACCCGCACCCTGACGAGGGCTCGGATCGCCACTTCGGTGGCCTTCGGACTTCAAGGATTTCTGCTCGCCGCCATTCTGACGCAGCTGCCGCAGTACAAGGAATTGTTCGAGCTGAGCGAGACACTGGTTGTGGTTGCGGTTGTCACCGTGTCCGTCATCGCCGGGCTCGGCAGCGTGCTCGCCGAGATTCTGGCCGTGAGAACGTCGAGCAAGATGACTCTGCGAACCGGACTCGCCCTCATCGCAGTCTTCGGCGGGGCAACCGGAATCGCGCCCAACGCGGCGATGTTCTTCGTCTTCCTGGCGATCTACGGCATCGGACTCGGCATGGTCGACGCCGCCGCCAACATGCAGGCAGTCTCGATCCAACACGCCAAGGGCCGCTTCATCCTCTCCTCGTTCCATGCTTCCTGGAGCGTCGGAGCGATTGTCGGCGCTCTGTTCATCTCTGCTACCGCAAGCCTCGACATCTCGATCCGCATAACGCAGGTGATCGCGGGAGTTGTTGTCGGACTGATGCTTCTGGCCTTCGGCCCGCAACTGCTCGATCGCGCCGAGTCTCCGGTTGCCGATGCAAACATCACGAGCACCGCGAAATTCACCGTACCCACCCGCGCCTTCGTCCTGCTCGGCGTCGCGATGGCATTGTTCTATGCGGTCGACTTCAGCGTCGGAAACTGGTCGACACTGTACGTCAAGGACGAACTGCTCGCCGACGCCGGGACGGCCGCCCTTTCCGTGGCGGCGTACCAAATCGCGGCATTGGTCGCACGACTGACCGGCGACTACTGGGTCGGCAAGTTCGGTGAGACCACCGTCGTGCGGATCGGCTCTCTCATCGGCGTGGTCGGCATGACGATCGTTGTCCTCGCACAATCTCCCGCCGTTGCCATCGCCGGCTTCCTGATCGTCGGCCTCGGCGTACCGGTAATCGCCCCGATTTGCTTCAGCGCCGCCGGACGGATGGCTCCCCCGGATCAGGTCGACGCGGTGATCGCACGCATCAACCTCTTCAACTACGTCGGCACGGTGGTCGGCGGCGGCATCGTCGGCGCGGTCGCTGCCTTCAGTGACCTTCGAATCGGGTTCCTGATTCCGCTGGCGTTCTGCGCGATCTTGATAGTTCTTGCTCCCGCGTTCGCACCGAAACGAGCCACGACGCCGGTCGCCGAGAACGCCGCTTGAGCATCACGCTCGACGAAGGTGGTGTACTTGATCAACCGAATCATGCGCGCGAGAGGTAGAAACTGACGTGACGATCACCGTTGACCGGGCCGGAATCTGGGATTCCGAAGCAATCGCCGACGTGGCAGCGGTGACGTTTCCGCTGGCTTGTCCACCGGACGCATCCGACGACGACATCAGTGCCTTCATCGACAACGTCCTATCCGTCGACAAGTTCTCCGAGTATCTGACGGACCCGACACGAACCGTTCTCAAGGTCATTCGCGACGGCTCGATCGTCGGCTACGCGATGCTCGTCGACGACGAGCCCGCCGACCCGGACGTCAAAGCTGCTGTGACACTTCGCCCGACGACGGAACTGAGCAAGTTGTACGTGCTTCCGGGAAACCACGGAACCGGCGCGGCAGCATCCCTGATGGACGCGGTTGTCGACCATGCACGACGCAGCGGAAGTGCCGGGATCTGGCTGGGTGTCAATCAGGAAAATCTGCGCGCCCAGAAGTTCTACGCCAAACACGGCTTCACCCAGGTCGGCACGAAGACTTTTCTCGTGGGGGCACAACTCCACCACGATTTCGTGATGGAGCGCCCCGTCAGCTGACAGGCCTGCTGATCAGCCGGCCGCGACCTCGAAACGAGAAAGTGCGAGCAGACGCGAGGTCGCGCGCAGGTACTTCTTCTTGTACCCACCGGCAAGCATCTCGGGGGTGAAGATCTCGTCGAGGCGTGCGCCGGAAACGGTGACCGGGATGCTCGCGTCGTACAAGCGGTCGGCGAGAACCACGATGCGCAGTGCAACAGACTGATCCGTGGCCGGGTGAACGCCGTCGATGAAGACCGCCTTCACCCCCTCGACCAACTTGTTGTAGCGCGACGGATGCAGTGTGCTGAGGTGCTTGCACAGCTCGTCGAAGTTGTCGAGCGTGGCGCCGTCGATCGCCTCGGCCCGAGAGACCAATTCCTCCGAGGAGATGGGCTCCGGTGCGGGCGGGAGATCGCGGTGACGGTAGTCGGGGCCGTCGACGCGAATCGTCTCGAAGATCGAGCCGAGCTTCTTGATCTCACGCAGGAAGTCCTGAGCCGCGAAGCGACCCTCACCGAGCTGGCCGGGAAGCGTGTTCGACGTCGCGACGATAGACACGCCGCGCGCGGAAAGCTCCGAAAGGAGGCGAGAGACGAGCATGGTGTCGCCCGGATCGTCGAGCTCGAACTCGTCGATGCAGAGAACGCTGTGGTCGGCGAGCGCTTCGACCGCTTTGTTGAAGCCGAGAGCGCCGACGACGTGTGTCAGCTCGACGAAGGTTCCGAAAGCCTTCGGCGACGGAACGCTGTGGAAGATCGACGCCAGCAAGTGAGTCTTACCGACACCGAACCCGCCGTCGAGGTACAGGCCGGCGCCGGTCGCCTGGGTCTTCTTGCCGAACAGTCCGCGGCGTCCACCACTACGGATCTTGGTTACGCGCTTGGAGAATTCCTCGGCCTTGGCGACAGCAGCTGCCTGGCTCGGTTCCTTCGGATCAGGAATGTAGGAGGCAAAACTCACCTCGTCGAACATTGCGGGAGGCACCATTTGAGCTACCAGTTGATCGGCGGGTACCACCGGGCTGCGATCGACAAGACGTTCATGCATCCGTCAAGGGTATCTACGTGATGTGATCTCTCATGTGCACCGTATGGATATTGCGACCTACTTCACACCAGGCCACGAAGACGAACTCCGCGGCTTGTACGCCTATCCGGAGAACCTCTCCCAACCCTGGATGCGCGTGAACTTCGTTTCCAGCATCGACGGGTGCGTCTCCGTCGACGGAGTGAGCCATGGACTGGGCACACCTGCGGACAAGTCGGTATTCGGGATCTTGCGCGAACTTTGTGACGTCGTCGTGGTCGGCGCAGGCACAGCGCGATCCGAGAACTACGGGGGTGTGCAGATCTCGGACGCAGCCCGGGCGCGACGAAAGGCGGGCGGCCTCGCTCCGGTCCCACAGATCCTCGTCGTCTCGGCGCACGCGTCGATCGACCCTGAAAGCCGGCTCCTGCGAGATACCGAAATTCCGCCGATTCTTGTTGTCGGTAGCGCCGCGGACAGCGCAGCGATTTCAGCGCTGAGGTCGGCCGGAGCGCAGGTGGAGGTGACGGACTCACCGAATGTCAGCAGCGGCGACATCGACAGGGCCTTGTCGGCTCGCAAGCTCCGTCGCGTGCTGTGTGAGGGAGGGCCGTCCCTTTTCGGGCAGTTGATCGAGGACAATGCCGTCGACGAACTCTGCATCACCACTTCACCTCAACTGGTGGGGAGCAAAGTCGGCCGAATCTCGCTCTCCCCCAATGCAATGCCCACGTCGATGCATCCCGCTCACATTCTCGGCGATTCGGACGGCACGATCCTCACTCGATGGGTTCGTCAGCAGCCACGTCGGTGAACCTGGCACTCTGGTCGGCATGCGCAGAGTTGCTTTGATGGCCGTCGTCCTCGCGACGTGTTGTGCGTGCGGCGCCGGGCCGTCGCTTCGGCCCGCCGTCGCGGTCGAAGGCCGCACCGACGGCAGCCCTGCCCAGAGCGAGGGACCGTCACCCGATGCGCCGCCGGTTGACCCCGGCGTCCCGACCGACGACATACCGTGGCGAGACTGCACCGGCACGTCACTCGCCGACCAGGCTCTCGCAGCGTCGAGCGCCGGCGTCATCCTCGAATGCGCGGAATTCAGTGCCCCCATCGACGTGACCGGCGCCATCGACGGCAACTTCACTGCCGGCTTGACCCGCGCTCGGACGTCCTCGACGCCTGCCAACGCGTATCCGATCGTGTTCACATCCGGCACCGACCGTTCGTCGGGAAACTCTCTGGCCATGCTCGCTACGTCCGGCTTGACGACGGTGCTCGCGGACCACCCCGTCGTTGCCCTGGATCGACGCGGAATCGACAGGTCCACCGCAATCGACTGCATGACGCCGGAGATTCGGCGCGGCCTTCACGATCTGGGCCAGTTCGACGCGGACTCCACCGGCGACGCCGCCGACGCGGTCGCCGCTCTCGGTCACGATGCAACCATCGCCTGTACCGACTATCTCGATCCTCAAGAACTGAAGTTCGGCGCGGACTCCGCGGCCGAGGACATCGACGCTCTACGTACGCGGTGGGGCGTCGAGACCATCGCTCTGTGGTCGGCAGGGTCCGGCTCGGACATCGCGCTGAGCTACGCGGCAGCCCACCCCGACAACCTCGCGAGGTTGATCCTCGATTCTCCCGCTCCGGTGGCCACGGACGCTGCCACCGAGGCAGAGAGCCGCGTGCAGGGCGAGGAAGCGGCGTTGACCGCATTCGCTCAGCGATGTGTGGCGCTGGGGTGCTCGCTCGGACCTGATCCGAAGAAAGCGGTCACGGACTTGATGGAGCGCGCTCGGGCCGATGAATTCCAGCCGCTGTCCGCCGCTGCGGTGTCGAACGCGATTTCGGCGAGCCTGTGGACTGCCGGAACCAACCGTGAGCAAGAAACCCGCTCGCTCTCAGACGCTCTGTCCGCGCTCGGTACCGGCAACGCTTCGCCGATTCGAGAGCGCGCCGCCCGGGCAGAGAACGAGGTGGACGGTGACGGCCAGTTCATCGGACGATGCACCGACGGCATGCAGTGGCCGGGGATCGGGCGCGTCCGCGAACTGGCGGACACCTGGGGCACCAACTATCCGGTATTCGGTCGAGAAGCCGCGCTCGGTTTGCTCGCATGCGCCAGCTGGCCGTCGACCGCCAACTCTCCCCTGCCGAATCAGTTGAAGCCCGCCGTCCTCGTGCTGAGCGGTCAGGGCGACCCGGCCGTCGGGAACTCCGGACTCTCGACCGTCACCGGCGTCGTGACCAACGCGGGGTCGCGCTTCGCAACCCTGGACTGGCAGGGTGCGGGTCACCCCGCGGCACAATCCACCTGCGCGCAGCAGGCGATGAGGGCATACCTCACCGATGCCTCCCTGCCCAGCAACGGAAGCGTGTGCCCGGCCTGACTCGGGCGCTTGTCCACCACGACCGAAAAGGGGTGCATCCCCCGATCACACCCTGCTCCGGTGTACCGTGCCGAAGTGTTCCTTCGACAGCTCGAGCCGCGTACCGGGCGGACAACCCAACAAGTCGTCAACTTCGTTTTGTGGCCGATCGCCGTGATGACCGTGCTCAATCGTGTCATCGTCACAGCAGTCAACGGCGCCGTCACCGATGACTTCCGACCGGTCTACAACGCCGCGCTGGCGTTCTGGAACGGGCGCGACGTCTACACCGCAGATTTCAACTCCGTAGACCCCCATTATCTGTACCCACCATCGGGTTCCTTGTTGATGGCACCCCTGGCGATCCTCGATCCCGAGCGCTCGCGGTGGCTGTTCATCGGTGTCAATGCCGTCGCCATTCTCGTGGCTCTCTACCTGCTGTTGCGCTTGTTCGACCTGACGATCAGTTCCATCGCGGCGCCGATTCTGGTGCTCGGCGCTTTCATGTCGGAGACGGTCACCAACACGTTGGTGTTCACCAACATCAACGGCCTCGTACTGCTCGGCGAAGTTGCCTTCCTCCTGCTGCTGATGCGCAAGAAGGATCTGTGGGCCGGCGCCGCGATCGGTCTCACCATCGCAGTGAAACCCACTCTCGCGCCACTGCTCCTGCTGCCGCTCGTTCGCGGTCAGTGGAAGGTGCTCGTCACCGCCCTGGGCATCCCGTTCATTCTCACGGTCGTGGCATGGCCGCTTGCGTCGGATCCGATGGACTTCGTCCGCCGCACCGTGCCGTACCTGCTCGAATCTCGTGACTACTTCAACAGTTCGATTGTCGGAAACGGCGCTTACTTCGGTCTGCCCGAATGGTTGATCCTGCTGTTGCGCGTCGTGTTGGCCGCCATGGTCGTCGTCTCTCTGTGGCTTCTTTACCGCTATTACCGCAACGACGAACTCTTCTTCCTCACCACCGCGACCGGTGTGATCATGACCGCGTCGTTCCTGCTGCCATCGCTCGGCCAGATGTACTACTCGATGATGCTGTTGCCGCTGTTGATGTCCGTGGTGCTCAAGAACTCGGTCATGCGGAACTGGCCGGCGTGGCTCGCCGTCTACGGCTTCATGACGTTCGACAGCTGGTGGTCGAACCGCTGGCCGACCTTCGGCCGGGCAGCCGAATACACCAAGAGCACCCTCGGCTGGAGCCTTCTGCTGATCGTGATCTTCTGTGTCCTCGGATACCGGTATCTGGTCGCGCGTCGCGAGGGCCGCTTGGATCGCGGAATCGATCCCGCCTACCTCCTCGATCCCCCACTCGATACCGTCTCACCTGCCGACGAAGCCGAAACGGCGACAAAGCATTAGCGTGGAGGCATGAGTTCTTCACACGATGGCATCGACAGCACACCTGAGGTCACGTACACCGAGAGCGAGTGGCGCGAAAAGCTGACGCCGGAGGAGTTCGCCGTCCTGCGCCAAGCCGGCACCGAACGCCCCTTCGTCGGCGAGTACACCGACACCACCACGGAAGGCGTTTACTCCTGCCGTGCGTGCGGAGCCGAACTGTTCCGCAGCACCGAGAAGTTCGAATCGCACTGCGGGTGGCCGTCCTTCTTCGATCCGGCGGATTCGGATGCCGTGATCCTGAAGGAAGACAGCTCACTCGGGATGCGCCGTGTCGAGGTCATCTGCAAGAAGTGCCACAGCCACCTCGGTCACGTCTTCGAGGGCGAGGGATACCCGACGCCGACCGATCAGCGGTACTGCATCAACTCGATCTCGCTGGTTCTCAAGCCCGCTCAGTAGCCAGGTCGTGGGCTACCCCGTGTCACTGGTAGCCCACGATTCGAGACTTCAACTCAGAAGTCCCAGTTCAGCGCAGTCGGGCTCAGACCAGCCGCGTTCAGGTCCTCGTTTCGAGCGACAAGACCGTCCTTGACTGACCCGATCCCACCACCGATCGCGCCGGACGTGATGTCCGTCAACGAGGCATCGCCGCCCGTGACTTCCTTCGTCACGATCGCAGCGGACGCTCCCGATACCGCATCGTCGAAAGCCCCCCGCGCGATCTGCTGCAATCTCGAACCGGTCGGGAGCGGGTTCGGGTCGGGGCCGACACGATCCGGCGTCGTCTTCAACCCTCCGTTCGCAAGTCCCTTGATGAAACCGTCGCGCCCCTCGGTCACGACCTTGCCACCGTCGATCGACTGGCGATGATCCATCGTCATCTGCCCGAGTTGAATGGCGAGGCCGGAGAAGACGGCAGCGGCAGCTTCCACTGCTGCAGCCTCGATCACTCGTATCAACAATTGCTGCAACAGCATTCGGACCGTGAGTGTTGTTGCCACCTCCGCCGCCACGATTCCGGCGGTACTCGCACCCAGTGTCGGGACAGCGGCCGCCACCATGGCGGCAATCTCGAGCGCCAGTGCGCCCAGCGCCGCGAGGATCGACAGTTTGGTGTACTCGATGTCCGTGCCGGTATCGGTGCATGACTGACCCAGTTCGGCCGCGGCAGAGGACAACCGCTCGAAGACCTCCGCAACTCCCCCGGCCTCCGACCAATACCGAGACAACGAGTCGCCGGCTCGACCGTCGATCGATGCCAGTACTGTTTGCAATCCGTAACCACCGGCAGCGGCCGAAGCCTCGATCCGATCAGCCGCGCCTGACCAGGCATCACCCAACCTCCACAGTGCCGTTTCGTCTCCTTGCGGCCAGTCACTGCCCACCGCAACCGACGCAACCGCCTGTAACCAGCCTGGAATCTCGAGTCCCATCAGAGCCCACCCGCCATGTCGTCGGCAAGCGAGGTGTCGATCGATTCGAAACGATCGGCGATCTCGATCAGCGTGGCAGTCAATTCGCGGAGCGCGCCCGCGACCAGTGTCATCCCGCCGACTGCTGACTCCGCACCGGGAACATACGCGTCCGAGAATGCGGTTCCGAACTGGTCAGCGCCCCAGCACCCCTCTTCGGCGCCGGCCACTGTTTCCAGAGCACTCCGTGCCTCGTCGAGATCGGCAGCGACCACCTCGAATGCTGGTGCAGCACTTCCCATCGCGGCCACGTCCACGTCCAGTTCAGACATTGCCGGAGCTCCTCAGAACGGTGCGGTCCCAGTGCTCGTCGCCGCCGACCGGCACCGACGCCGGACGAGGCGCGAGAATCTCACGCAATCCGAGCACACCGGGAACGAGGTCGGGCAAATCGATCCTGGCCGCTTCGGTGAACGGCCTCGACATCTCGGCAATCTGTCGGCGCATGTCCTCCGCCGCAGATGTGGCCGTGGCCAGGATCAGATTTCCCAACGCTACCGGCGAATGCTTGCCGTAAGCGCTCCCGGAGAGGGTGACTCCCACGGTCGCCCCCGAAGCGTCTACGACGACTTCCACACTGCCATCACTCGAGCGCGCGCTCGCCGTTGCTCGTGCGATCTTCTCCTGCATATCCGCCAGCGATCGCGTTCGCTCCAACAGATCAACCTGCATCGAATCGATCTGAGCCCGAAGAACTTCGACCTGTCCCCTCATCGAACCAACATCCGCCCCACTCACGATGGCCCCCACCTCCGATAGATCGTGACACCTGATTCAGGCGCTCACGAGGTTCGACGCGGGAGGTGGCCGATCGGTTCCGTCAGCGCGAACGAAGCACGGGCGGATCGAACGCCTTGACCGGCGGCAGAACACCTTCGAATTTCTCGATCTGCACCAGAACGTGCTGGCCGGTGCACCCGTGCGAAAGCGAAGACGTGCCGACGTCCGGCGTCAGAACGTTGGGATTTCCGTGAACACACAGCGAATCGGGATCGGCAGGATCGAGCGGGTCGTACCACGCCCCGGTCGACAACTGGACGACGTCGCTCCGCAAATCCGAATCGACGATCACACCAGCCAGGCACGCCCCGCGATCGTTGAATACGCGCACCACGTCCCCAGCCGACACGCCGCGCTGGGCCGCTGCATCGGGGTGCATACGAATCGGCTCGCGTCCCTGAATCTTCGATGCCTGGCTCGCAGCGCCGTGATCGAGTTGGCTGTGCAGCCGCGTCTTGGGCTGGTTGGCGATCAAGTGAAGCGGGAATTGCGTGGCCCGTGGTCCACCCAGCCACTCGTCGGGCTCGTACCAGCGCGGATGGCCGGCGCAGTCGTCGTAGCCGAAAGACTCGATGGTCTCGGAGAAGATCTCGATCTTCCCACTCGGAGTCGAGAGCGGATACTTCTCGGGGTCCTCGCGGAAGTCACCGAAGAGCACGAGGTTGTCTTCGGTTCGCATCCGGTAGTGCCCATCCGACCAGAAATCCTCGAACGTCGGTGTGTTGCCGCCGTCTGCATCGACGAACGGCCGCCATTGACCGTAGAGATGCTCGATCCACTCCTGTGAGGATCTCCCCTCGGTGAACTGCTCCCCGAATCCGAGCGCAGAAGCCAGAGCGGCAAACGTGTCGTAGTCGTCTCGCGAGTTCGCGAAAGGTGGAACTACTTGCTGCATCGCGACCAGAAGTGGATCATTTCGTGTGCAGCTCAGGTCATTTCGTTCGAGCGACGTTGTCGACGGGACAACGATGTCGGCGTTGCGGGCCATCGGCGTCCAGTAGGGATCGTGAACGACGATCGTGTCCGGACGCGCAAATGCCCGTCGCAGCCTCGGGAGATCCTGGTGGTGGTGAAACGGATTGCCACCGGCCCAGTAGACCAACCGAATATCCGGATAGGTCAGGCGCCTGCCGTCGTAGTCGAACTCCTCGCCGGGCGAGAGCAAGAGATCGGAGATCGCGGCCACCGGAATGAAATCGGGCACCGGATTCACACCTTGCGAGAAGGTCGGCAACGGATACGGCACCGGAGCCAGACCCGGCTCGTTCATCGAACCGTAGCCGTGGCCGAAACCGCCACCCGCAAGCCCGAATTGGCCGAGCATCGCGGCGAGTGTCACGCCCATCCACGGCGCCTGTTCACCGTGTTTGATGCGTTGCAACGACCACGTGACGGTCACCAGCGTCCGGCCGGACGCCATTCTCCGAGCCAGGTCGGTGATGAACTCCGCCGGCACCCCGGAGATCTTCTGCGCCCAGCGCGGATCCTTCGGTACACCGTCGGCACGTCCGAGCAGGTAATCCTCGAAGCGTTCGTAGCCGACGCAGAAGCGGTTCAGGAAATCGCGATCGTGCAGGTCCTCCGACGCCAGGACAAACGCCAGGGCAAGCATGATTGCCACGTCGGTTCCCGGAATGGGTGCGATCCACTCGCAGTCGCCATCGACGTCGTCGCGCAACGGACTGAAGGAGACGATCTTTCCGCCGCGGGCACGAAATGCGTCGAGCGCCCCGCGCGTCGGATGATCGCTCGTACCACCGGCATTGACGCCGGTGTTCTTGATCGGTACTCCCCCGAACGAGACGAGAAGATCGGAGTGCTTGGCGATGACGTCCCACGACGTGGAGCGCGCGAACAACTTCCAGTGTGTTCCGACCACACGCGGCATGATGACACCGGTGGCACCGAGCGAGTAGCTGTGGACCGACTTGGTGTATCCACCCAGCTGATTCAGAAATCGGTGAACTTGGCTCTGCGCGTGATGGAATCGACCGGCGCTGGCCCAGCCGTACGAGCCACCGAAGATCGCGTTGTTCCCGTGCGTGTCGACCACGCGACGCAACTCGCGGGAGAGGAGTTCGGTCAGTTCGTCCCACGAGACCGAGACGAACTCGTCCGCTCCACGTCGGTCGCTGGGACCAGGCCCGTTCTCGAGCCAACCGCGGCGCACCGCCGGGCCCGAAACGCGAGCCCGACTGCGCACCGAACCGGCGAGGTTCCCGAGCATCGGCGAGGGATTCGAATCACCCTCGTACGGATGCACGGCGGTCACCTCGCCGGCGACCGATTCGGCGGTGAACATTCCCCAATGGGACATGTGTTGACGACGCCGGTTCGGTGCAGTTGTCACAGAAACTACTTTCGAAGTAGATCAGGGTAGGGAAAGGACCAGCTTCTCGATGTCCACGCGCGGCCCGGTGAAGAACGGCACCTCTTCGCGAACGTGCAAGCGAGCTTCGGTGGCACGCAGATCGCGCATCAGATCGACGATACGGATGAGCTCAGGCGCTTCGAACGCGAGAATCCACTCGTAGTCCCCCAGAGCGAAGGCCGGGACCGTGTTGGCGCGAACGTCCTTGTACGAACGAGCAGCCATACCGTGATCGGCGAGCATCTTGCGACGCTCCTCGTCGGGGAGCAGGTACCACTCGTACGAGCGGACGAACGGGTAAACGCAGATGTAGTCGCCCGGATCCTCACCCGCGATGAACGAGGGCACGTGGCTCTTGTTGAACTCCGCGGGGCGGTGCACCGCCGAGTTGCTCCAGATGGGAGCACTGGCCTGTCCGAGGACGGTGGTGCGGCGGAAATCCGCGTACGCGGCCTGCAGTTCCTCGATGCTGGCCGCGTGGGTCCAGATCATGAAGTCCGCGTCGGCGCGCAAGCCGGCGACGTCGTAGATGCCGCGAACCACGACGCCCTTGTCTTCGAGACCCTCGAAGAACAAGCGGGCGTCCTTGACCGCAGCTTCCCGATCATCGCCCAGCACACCGGGTTCCACCTGGAACACGGAGAACATGAGGTAACGGATTTCAGAGTTCAGTTTGTCGAAATCAAGGCGTGCCATGGGTCTATCGTGCCACTCGCTCGAATATCCGTGTAGCCGCCGTCGTGCCGACTGCGACACACGCCGGAACCCCGACGCCGTGCAGCCACGACCCGGCTACTTCGAGGCCGTCGAACTGCGTCATCCCGGACTCGATTTCAGCCACGATTTCCGTGTGACCTGGGGAGTACTGGGGAAGACCGCCGTGCCACCGCTGTACGAAGCTCGCTCCTGACTCCTCGGTGATTCCGGTCACGGTCTCGAGATCGGCGCGCGCAAGTTCGATCAGTTCACCATCCGGCCGGTCGACGATCTCCGATGCGCCGAATCGACCGAACGACACCCGAACGAGATGCTCGCCGCGATCAGCGAGGTGCGTCCACTTTCGGCTCGACAGCGTGAACGCCTTGGCGGTCAGGTCGGCGTCGGTGGCAACCAGGATCCCCGAATTCTGCGGAAGGTCGACCTGACCGGGCAAGCGGAGCGCCACCACCGCGGACGACGCCAGTTCGATCCGCGACGCGATACGCGCAATATCCGCATCGACACCGGCCAACAGCACCGCTGCGCGCGGCGCCGGAACGGCCAGAATCACCGCGTCGACGCTGCCGAGCGGATCGACGTTCCAACCTTTCCCGTCCCTGCGTAACCCGGAAGCCTCGCCGCGGACGAACGTCGCGTCGGCGGCCTGCCGCAGCGCATCGAGCAAGATGCCGTAACCGTCCCTGAGCGCTCCGAACACTGGTCCGGGTGTAGGTGTCGGCACTGCGGCTGCAACTGCATCCGTGAGGCTCTGAGCGCCCGCATCGAGCGCCGCAGCGAGTGTCGGCAAAGCTGCACGCACTCCGATGGTCTCTGCCAGGCCCGAGTACACCCCGCCGAGAAGCGGATCCACCGATCGGCTGACCACCTGATCACCGAATCGCTGTGAAACCAGTTCGGCAACACTGCAATCGGAACCGCGGGTCCACTCGAACGGAGCGCCTGGTTCGGCAGCTATGCGCGACAGCGTCTGCTCGTCGACTAGATCTCTCACCGACTCGGACGATGCCGGGATTCCCATCAGGGTTCCGGCAGGAAGTCGATTCAGTGAGCCCTGGGACCAGATCAACGGGCTCAACCCCGCGGGATAAACGATCTGATCGGTCAGTCCCAGCTCGGCGAGAAGCGCAGGGACTTCGGGACGACGGGCGATGAACGCCTCGGCGCCGATGTCGATCGGGCCACCACCCAGATCAATCGTTCGCAGCTTCCCGCCCAGTCGCGGAGAGTCGTCGACGACCGTGATGTCGGCAACGGAGCCCAGACTGCGCCGAAGCCGGTACGCGGCAACCAGACCGGAGATTCCGCCTCCGATCACCGCGACCGACGGCCGAGTGGTTGTCACAGCGAGTGCACCAGCTCCACCGCCGAGGTGATCGCCGTGGGATCGGTGTCAGGAAGAACTCCATGGCCGAGGTTGAAGATGTGGCCGATGGCACCGGCCTCGATCGCGCGGTCACCTTCGGCGGCGATCCGGCGCACCTCACGATCGATCACCTCGGGGCCCGCGAACAGTACAGCGGGATCGAGATTGCCTTGCAGCGCCTTGCCCGGACCGACACGACCGGCCGCGACGTCGAGCGGAATCCGCCAGTCGACACCCACGACGTCGGCACCTGCCTCCCCCATCGCGCCGAGAAGTTCACCGGTTCCGACACCGAAGTGGATGCGCGGAACGCCGGCAGCGGCAACCTCGGCAAACACCCGTTCGGAATGCGGGAGAACAAATTCCCGGTAATCGGCCAGCGAGAGCGCGCCGGCCCACGAGTCGAACAGCTGAACCGCGTCGACACCCGCCTTGAGCTGCGTCTGCAGGAAGCAGATCGTGGTGTCTGCCAGGCTTCCGAGCAACGCGTGCCAGGTCTTCGGATCGGAGTGCATGAGCGCCTTGGTCTTCTCGTGGTTCCGGCTCGGACCACCCTCGACCAGATACGACGCCAAGGTGAACGGCGCTCCGGCAAAGCCGATCAGCGGAGTCGAGCCCAACTCGGTAGTGAGAAGTCGAACGGCCTGCGCGATCGCCCCGACCTCTTCGGGGACCAACCGCGGGAGGGCTGCGACGTCGGCGATGGAGCGAATCGGATTGGCAACCACCGGTCCGACGCCGGCAACGATGTCGAGATCGATTCCCGCAGCCTTGAGCGGAACAACGATGTCCGAGAACAGGATTGCCGCGTCCACGTCGTGACGGCGCACCGGCTGCATCGTGATCTCACAGACCAGCGCCGGATCGAAACACGACTCCAACATGCCGATCCCCGCGCGGATCTCGCGATACTCCGGCAACGAACGTCCGGCCTGGCGCATGAACCACACCGGCCGTCGACTCGGAGTGCGTCCGGTCGCCGCGGCGAGCAACGGTGCGTCGGGCAAAACTCGCCGAGCGCTGTATTCCGCCGACCCGGTCATGCCTGAATTCATGTTGTCCAACCCGCTCATCAGTCCTCGCGCTCTCCGCCAACGTGTGTCTTCGATCGACTCAATGCTGCCATGTCCCACACTCGGGATCGGACACCCGAGCGGTTCGTGAGCGGCCACACACCCGAACCACACTCGGTCGGCGCGCCTCCACCTACCCGCCCTTATCCCCGACTAACGTCCTGACCTGTGACGACATCCGGATCGACAGCCGACCCGGCCGAGTTCCGTGCCGCCGTGGAGGCGATGACCGCTGCGCGGGTTCGGCCCGAGATAGAGGTCGGTCCCATCCGTCCGCCGCAGCGTCTCGCTCCGTACAGCCACGCAGTGGGAGCCGAGGTTCTGCACCCGGACTCCGACGTCGTGGCCGAGCAGTCCGAAGGCGACGCTTTCGGCCGCCTGATCCTGTTGTTCGATCCGGACGGCGACGAGGCGTGGAACGGCACCATGCGGTTGGTGGCCTACATACAGGCCGACCTCGACGAAGCCGTCGCCGCGGATCCACTACTTCCCGAAGTAGCCTGGAGTTGGCTGGTGGACGCACTCGAAGCCGGACCGGAACCTTTTGTGGCCCTGGGCGGTACGGTCACAGCCACAACTTCCGTGCGATACGGCGACATCGCGGGCCCGCCGCGAGCCCACCAACTCGAGTTACGAGCATCCTGGACTGCAACGTCATCGGAATTGGCTCACCACGTCGAGGCTTTCTGTGAAGTTCTCGCGTACGCGGCAGGACTTCCGCCTGCCGGGATAACCACGCTGTCGCGGCAGGGCGACTAACTCCACTACTCGTTTACGCATTCCCCCGGAAAAATACTAGAACCTGTTCTAAAATGAGTCATGCAACGTCTCAGCGGACTCGACGCGACCTTCCTCTACTTGGAAACACCGACCCAGCTATTGCACGTTTGTGGACTCGTACTGCTCGACCCCTCGACCATTCCGGGCGGTTACGACTACCGGAAGCTGCTTCGCGAGTTGGACTCGCGGATGGCCACGATGCCGACCTTCCGGCGCAAACTCAAAGATTCCCGCCTCAATCTCGACTACCCGGTATGGGTCGACGATCACGATTTCGACATCGAGCGGCACTGCCACCGGACCGCGGTACCTGCTCCGGGCACACACGCGGAACTGGCAGAACTCGCCGGACACATCGCGAGCCAACCGCTGGATCGTTCCCGCCCACTGTGGGAGATGTGGGTCATCGAGGGACTTGCCGACGGACAGATCGCCGTCATGTCGAAGATTCATCACAGCGCTGCCGACGGCGTCACCGGCGCGAACATCCTCGCTCAGCTGTGCAGTCTCGAACCGGATTCACCGGCGCTCGTGGATCCCACCGCACAGGGTGCGGGCGACGCGGGAACGCTGGACATCGCGATCGGCGGACTCATGGCCGTCATCGCCCGACCCGCAAGAATTGCCCGTCTGGTCCCCGGCGGAATCGCGATGCTCCCCAAGTGGGTGACGCGTGCACGCAAGGGTGAAGCGATGCCTGCTCCGTTCACCGCGCCGCGGACCTCGTTCAACGGCGCGATCACCGGCCACCGCAACGTCGCCTTCAGCCAGCTCGATCTCGCGAAGGTCAAAGCCGTCAAAGACCGTCACGGCGTGAAGGTCAACGATGTGGTTCTCGCGCTGTGCGCGGGTGCTTTGCGTACCTACCTCGAGGACCGCGACGAACTGCCGGAGGACTCACTCGTCGCGATGGTCCCCGTATCGGTCCACGGTAAATCCGATCGGCCGGGCACAAACCAGATCTCGGGCATGTTCACGCAGCTGGGCACCCAGATCGGCGATCCGGTCGAGCGTCTGCACGCGATCAGCGATTACAACGCCACCTCGAAGAACCACAACGAGGCTCTGGGCGCGAACATGCTCCAGGACTGGTCCCAGTTCGCATCGCCGGCGGTGTTCGGCGCCGCCATGCGGGTGTACTCGTCGCTCAAACTCGCCGAGCGTCACCCCGTCGTGTCCAACCTGGTCGTCTCGAACGTGCCCGGGCCGCCGGTCCCGCTCTACTTCCTCGGCGCCCAGATCAAGGGAATGTTCCCGCTCGGCCCGATCTTTCACGGGGCAGGACTCAACGTGACGGTGATGTCACTCGACGGAAAACTCGACGTCGGCATCGTCAGTTGCTCCGATCTGGCGCCCGAATTGGACCAGCTCGCGCAAGGTTTCGGAGCCGCACTCGACGAACTGTTCGACGCTGAGGTGACAACCCCGGCCCCGACTGCGACGTAGAGTCAGTGACCATGTCCGAAGTCACCGATGATGCAACCGAGCCCACCTCCGACGTAGTTCCGCTGCTCGTTCCGCGTGACGGAGTTCCGGACGTCATCACCACTGCCGCCGGTGTCGCCGACGCCGCGGCCGCGCTGGCCTCCGGCCACGGCCCGCTCGCCGTGGACGCCGAGCGAGCATCCGGATTCCGTTATTCGGCACGGGCGTACCTGATCCAGCTCCGACGCGAAGGAGCGGGATCGTTCCTGCTCGACCCGATCCCGACAGCGCAGGACCTGCAGCCGTTGGCCGAGGCGATCAATCCGTTGCAATGGGTGCTGCACTCGGCCGATCAGGATCTCCCCGGCCTCGCCGAACTGGGCCTGACACCGGCCGAGCTGTTCGACACCGAACTGGCCGGTCGACTGGCCGGGTTCGAACGAGTCGGACTCGCCGCGATAGTGGAACGAACCCTGCGGGTGGAACTTCGCAAGGGTCACGGGGCCGCGGACTGGTCGACACGTCCGCTGCCGGACGCCTGGTTGAACTACGCCGCCCTCGACGTCGAAGTGCTTCTCGAACTGCGCGACGCCATGGAAGCCGAACTCGAATCCCAGGGCAAGCTCGAGTGGGCGAAGGAGGAGTTCGAGTACATCCGTCTGGCCGGCCCGCCCAAGCCCAAGCCCGACCGTTGGCGTCGTACATCGCACATCACCTCGCTCAAGACCACTCGGCAGTTGGCGGCAGTACGGGCGCTGTGGCAGGCGCGTGAGGATCTCGCACGCAAGCGCGACGTGTCGCCGAGCCGGGTTCTCCCTGACTCCGCCATCATCGATGCCGCCCTCAAAGATCCTCAGTCGCTGGATGCGCTCCGTTCGCTTCCCGTGTTCGGCGGACCACGTCAACGCCGGTATTCGCGTGTCTGGATGGACGCACTGGAAGCTGCGCGCAGGCTCCCGGACAGCGAGCTTCCGCCGAAGACCCCGCCGATCGTCGGACCCCCTGCCGCCGGCCGCTGGGCTCGCCAGGACCCGGCGGCGGCCGACCGACTGACGGCGGCTCGGGCCGCACTGTCGGACCTGAGCAAGGAAGTGTCGGTGCCCGTGGAGAATCTGCTCCAACCCGACCTGGTCAGGCGCCTGTGCTGGGACTGGAAGTTGGAACCCGACTCCGACATCGCCGAGGTCGAGACCGCAATCGAGACCAAGCTCACTTCCGGTGGCGCACGTGGCTGGCAACGCACTTTGACGGTTCCCGTCCTCGCCGAGGCACTGAACTCCGTGGTCCCGGCCGAGCCCGAAGTAGAAGAGCCTGAATCCTGACCTGACCCCGGTGTGAGGTTGGAGCAATTCGGCACGTTAAGTTACCGGTCAGTAATGGGCAGTAGTACGCTCGATACGAGGCCGGACGCCTGGCCGTGATCGCCGAACCAACGTCTCACCGCACTTCGGAGTGGTGGGCAGCTCCATCAGGAGGAATTCGCGTGGCTCCATCCACAAACAACCAACGCAACGTCGTCTTCGTCGACGGCATTCGCACCCCGTTCGGCAAGGCCGGCCCGAAAGGCATGTACGCCGACACGCGCGCAGACGATCTCGTCGTCAAGGCGATTCGTGAGCTGCTTCGCCGTAACCCGCAGCTCGATCCCGCACGGATCGACGAAGTGGCTGTCGCAGCCACCACGCAGACCGGTGACCAGGGCCTGACCATCGGCCGCACCGCTGCGATCCTCGCCGGTCTCCCCGAAACCGTTCCCGGATTCGCCATCGACCGCATGTGCGCCGGCGCGATGACCGCCGTCACCACCACCGCGTCGGGCATCGGCTTCGGCCAGTACGACGTCGTGATCGCCGGTGGCGTCGAGCACATGGGCCACCACCCGATGGGTGAGGGCGCAGACCCCAACCCGCGCTTCCTCGCCGACCGCCTGGTCGACCCGAGCGCCCTCGTGATGGGTAACACCGCCGAGAACCTGCACGACCGGTTCCCGACCATCACCAAGGACCGCACGGACGCCTACGCCGTCAACAGCCAGAACAAGTACGACGCTGCCAAGAAGGCCGGCTTCATCGCCGACACTTTGGTCCCCGTCGCCACCCGCAGTTCCGCGGGCTGGGGTCTGGCCACCGAAGACGAGCCGCCGCGCCCCGGAACCACCGTCGAAGATCTCGCGAAGCTCAAGACGCCGTTCCGCCCGGCCGGACGCATCACCGCCGGTAACGCCGCCGGACTCAACGACGGCGCCACCGCAGCACTGCTCGCCGGTGAGGACACCGCAGCCGAGCTCGGCCTGCCGGTCGGCATGCGCATGGTGGGCTTCGCCTACCAGGGCGTCGACCCCGCCGTCATGGGTATCGGCCCGGTTCCCGCCACCGAGAAGCTCCTGGCACGCACCGGCCTGAAGATCGAGGACATCGGACTCTTCGAGATCAACGAGGCGTTCGCCGTTCAGGTCCTCGCGTTCCTCGAGCACTACGGAATCGCCGACGACGACCCGCGCGTCAACCAGTGGGGCGGCGCCATCGCGTGTGGCCACCCCCTCGCTTCCTCGGGCGTTCGCCTGATGACGCAGCTCTCCCGCCAGTTCGCGACGCGTCCCGACGTGCGCTACGGCTTGACCACCATGTGCATCGGCCTCGGCATGGGCGGCACCGTCATCTGGGAGAACCCGAACCACGCTGACTACCAGGCAGGGGTTAACTAAATGTCTGATATTGCAACAGCATTCGCCGACGAGGTCGTGACGAACGCCTACACGAAGATCATCTCGGTCCCCGGCATCGAGGGCCCGTTTGCACTGATCACCCTCGACAACGGCTTCGACCACACCAAGCCGTCGTCATTCGGTCCCGGCGGACTCGCAGCATTCGACGCCGCCCTCGACGAAGCCTTTGCAGCCAACCCGGTTGCCATCGCCGTCACCGGCAAGCCGTTCATCTTCGCCGCCGGCGCGGACCTCAAGGGTGTTCCCGCGATCACCTCTCGCGAGCAGGGACTCGAGCTGGGCCGCTTGGGTCACAAGGTGTTCCGACGCCTGCGTGAGTCGTCCGTTCCCACGTTCGCCTTCATCAACGGTGTCGCTCTGGGCGGCGGCCTCGAGGTCGGCCTGCACAGCCACTACCGCACGGTTGCCGCCAATGCGGGCGCACTGGGTCTTCCGGAAGCATTCCTCGGTCTGGTCCCCGGTTGGGGCGGAACGCAGTTGCTCCCCAACCTCGTCGGCCCGTCGAACGCCGTCACCGTGGTGATCGAGAACTCGCTGAACCAGAACAAGGTGCTCTCCCCCAAGAAGGCACTCGAACTCGGCGTCGTCGACGTCGTTCTCGATTCTGCCGACTTCATCGAGCAGTCCCTCGCCTGGGCGTCGCAGGTCCTCGCCGGCACAGTGACCCCCGCTCGCCCCGAGATCGATCGTGGCCAGGGCTGGGACGACGCGATCGCTCGTGCGAAGGCGATCGTCGACGGCAAGACCAAGGGCAACGCTCCCGGCGCCGTCAAGGCCGTCGAGCTGCTCGAACTGGCTCGCAGTACCGACATCACCGATGCCGCTTCGCTCGACAAGGGCTTCGCGGCCGAGGACGAGGCTCTTGCCGACCTCCTCCTGACCGACGAACTCCGTGCAGGTCTGTACGCCTTCGATCTGGTGAACAAGCGCGCCAAGCGCCCCGCCGGAGCACCCGACCGCTCGCTCGCCCGCAAGGTCAGCGGCGTCGGCATCGTCGGTGCCGGTCTCATGGCCAGCCAGCTCGCGCTGCTCTTCGTCCGCCAGCTCAAGGTGCCGGTCATCCTGACCGACATCGACCAGGAGCGCATCGACAAGGGTGTCGGTTACGTCCACACCGAAATCGAGAAGCTCCAGGGCAAGGGGCGCCTGTCCCCCGACGCTGCGAACCGCCTCAAGGCGCTCGTCTCCGGTTCCCTCGACAAGGCCGCGTTCGCCAAGACCGACTTCGTCATCGAAGCCGTCTTCGAGAACATGGACGTCAAGAAGAAGGTCTTCGCGGAACTCGAGCAGTTCATCGCTCCCGAAACCATCCTCGCCACCAACACGTCTTCACTCTCCATCACGGAGATGGCGTCCGGCCTCGAGCATCCCGAGCGTGTGGTCGGCTTCCACTTCTTCAACCCGGTTGCCGTTCTTCCCCTCCTCGAGATCATCAAGGGCAGCAAGACCGACGAGGCCACTCTCGCAACGGCTTTCGCCACCGCGAAGTCGCTGAAGAAGTCCGCCGTCCTCTGCGGCGACAAGGCAGGCTTCGTCTTCAACCGCCTCGTCACCCGCACCTTGGGTGAGGTCATGTCCGCCGTCGACGAAGGCACCCCCTTCGACGTCGCGGACAATGCCATCGCCGAACTCGGCATGCCCATGTCGCCGTTCACCTTGCTGGCCCTCGTCGGACCCGCAGTGGCTCTGCACACCGGTGAGACCCTGCAGGAGTCCTACCCGGACCGGTTCAAGAGCTCACCTGGACTCGAAGCACTCGTCGAGGCTCGCAAGCCCGGCGTGTGGACCTGGGGCGAGAACGGTCAGGCCGTCGATCCCGAGGTCGCCGCACTGTGGCCGCAGGGTGACAAGGTGTCCACTTCGGAAGAGGTCCTCGAGCGCACACGTCGTGCGTTTGCCGAGGAAATTCAGATCATGCTCGACGAGGGCGTCGTAGCGGCAGCCGAGGACATCGACCTCTGCCTGCTGCTCGGCGGCGGGTTCGGATTCTGGAACGGCGGCATCACGCCGTACCTGGACCGGACCGGTACCTCCGAGGCTGTCAACGGCAAGCGCTTCCTCGCGCCTGGTGTTGCCAGCGTCTGAGTCAGTCGATCGACCCGTCACGGACGGCGCGCCTTCGGGTACGCCGTCCGTGGCGTTTGCGCAGGTTCAGAATAGTTTTCCCACATCGTCTTTCACGATATTCTCGAGCGCACGCTCCGCGACGGCGGCGATAGTCATCGACGGATTGCACGCAGCGGAGTTGCCCGGCAGCAGAGCGCCGTCGAGCACGTACAACCCCCGCTGGCCCAGAACCCGACCATCAAGATCGCACACCGAGTTCATGCAGGCACCGCCGAGGGGATGCCAGGTGGACGGCAGTAACGCGTTGGTGTCGGTGAGCAGTCCTCCTGCCGCGATCTGCTGGGCCGCAGGTCCGATGTGGCCTTGCTGGATCGCAGAGTCGCCATCCCTCGGCCAACGGAGCACCGCCTCGCCTCGCGCTGAGTCGTACACGAACCGACCTCGGTCGCTGCTGACCCCGAATCCGACCATCACCGTGCTGTGAGCGTCGAACGCCACCGGCGGGAACGACGCCTGAATGACGGTGAACGCGTTATGCGGGTCGTCCCAGTTCCGGCTGCCGTAGACGACCGGACCGCCCTGCGTCGCACCGAAATTCTCCGCGAGATCCGACCAGATGTAGATCCGGTCGGCATTGGTCCCCCACCCCGCGCCGAGTTCGTCGGGCAGATCCGTGATCCGCCCCTTTGCTGCGGCGCGGACCAGGAGTTTGGTGGTGTTCATGCTGCCGGCAGCCATCACGAGCGCATCCGTCGTCAAAATCTTGTTCTCGAGAATCTTGCCGGAAATGTCGGTCCGGTCCACGTACACACGCCACCGTCCGTCGGCCGCCCGCTCGACATCGGTGACCTGGTGCAGAGTCTCCACATTCACCAATCCGGTCGCTTCCGCTGCCGCAATGTAGGTGACATCCACCGAATGCTTGCCCCCGTTGTTGACACCGAGCGCGCCGTCACCGTTGGTGTACGACGGCTTCATCTCACCCCTCAGTTCGGCCAACGCGTAGTTCCAGTCGATCGGCATCGGAATCTTCGACACGGGTAGACCGGAACGCGTTGCGTTACGCGCGAATACACGTGCCGCCTCGTAGTTCGGGCTGGAAATCAGTTCGTCGGGTGCAGTTTCCACTTGCAGCATTCGCGCCACCCGCGGGTAATGGACGCGGTCCATTCGTGCGTAATCGAGTTCCTCCGGAAAGTGCGTGTTGAAGACCGCTTCTTCCGGTTGCAGCGTCATCCCTTGGTACACAAGCGATCCGCCGCCCACCCCGGCTGCGCAGATCGCGGTCATGTTCTCACCGGTCACCGTCTCCAACAAACCCGCGTATGGCTCGAAGATCGCCGGCCTGCCGAACAGAGTCGGGTTGGACTGATGCCAGAGAATACGCTTGTCCGGACTGGCGGGATGCGGAAAAGTTTCGGCATTCGGCCCGGTCTGCCACCGAATCCCTCTCTCCAGCAGGGTGACCGGAACCCCGGCCTCGGCCAAGCGAAGTGCCGTCACCCCTCCGCCGAACCCCGAACCGATAACCACGACACGGTGCACTTCACGTGTCAGCGGAATCCCTGTTGCAGCCTTGGCAGTGCGTGGCGCCATCATCGCGACTCCCACGGCGGCCGTACCGGCCAAGAACGATCTACGTTTCACTCCGGACATGACTGGTGCTCCCTCGAAGAATGTCGCCAGAGAATTCCGGGCACGCCAAAACTAGACACTCTGACGCTCGAGTGTCAAGGTTTTGGCGGAGCAGGCGAGGAACTACGAGGTCGACCGGATTGCGGGCCCGAGCCACCTCGAGAGAAAGGCCCGCAAGGAGTCTTCGGAATGGACGAGGTCACTGTCGAATGCAACAACCGAAAGCCCCAGTCGCACGGCAATTTCCACTATCTCATCCAACTCCGCCTCCGTGGCGAGGCCACGTTCGACCATAGGGGCGAGCATCTGACCAGCGAAAGGTATTGCTCGACTCATCATTTCGAGATCGAAGACAGGGTTTCCCCGCTCGGCGAGGAGCAGAGTCGCGAGCACCGGGTGAGCACGCACGGCAGTTCGCGCGGCAACGATGAATTCGACGACGTAGTCGCACGCCGTGTCAACCGACTCCACCTGTGCCGTGATCTCCCCGAGAACCTCGACAGCGAGACCGCCCATCGCCTGGGAGACGACCTCTTCACGTGTACCGAAAATCGAGTACACCGTCTGGCGCGAGACACCGGCCGCGGTGGCAACTGCGGCAATGTTCACAGCCTCGAATCCGCCACCTTCGATCAGCCCGAGGGCGGCGCCGAGAATCTTCTGCTGTGATCGCACGAGGAAAGTATCGCCCACCGAAACGGCGCCCTGAGAAGCGCGGTCGAGATCCGACTCCCACCTGCATAAACGGCACGATCGGTTTCGTTTGGCTGCCGAAATTCAGTAGGTTAGGCTGCCCTTCATGAAAACATCTGTTCGGGGCTTCACTGCCCTCGGTGCGGCTGCAATCGCGGTCACCGCACTTGTCTCGTGCTCCTCGGATTCAGGCACATCCACGACATCCCAAGGTACGGACGGATTCCCCGTCAGCATCGAGAACACCTTCGGCACCACGACCATCGACTCGAAGCCCGAGCGCCTCGTCACCCTCGGATGGAACGCGCAGGACATCCTGTACGCACTCGATCTGACTCCGGTCGGACAGCCCAAGTACACCTACGGTGCGGACGACAACGGCGTCATGCCCTGGGCCCAGGACTACTTCGACGCGGACAAGACAACGCTCTTCGACATGCCGGCCAGCGGAGAACCGCCGATCGAGTCCATCGCGTCGTTGACCCCCGACGTCATCCTGGCGCCGTACGAGGGCTTCGAGGAATCCGTCTACAACCAACTGAGCAAGATCGCACCGACGGCCGCTTATCCCGGCGCAGCGTGGCAGACGTCCTGGCAGGACCAGACCCGCATCGTCGGCAAGGCAGTCGGCAAGAGCGAAGAGGCCGAGAAGCTCGTCGACGGCCTCGACGCGACTCTCGCCGATACCGCCGCAGCCCACCCGGAGTTCGCCGGAAAGACATTGGCAGTGGTCAACTTCGATACCGATTCGAGCAACATCAACGTCTATCTGCCCACCGACCCGCGGGTCCAGGTGCTGACGGAACTCGGATTCGTCAACGCGCCGGGCGTCGAGAAGCTCGCCGCGGACAATGCAGGTGGATCGTTCTTCAAGACGATCTCCTACGAGAACATCGCCGACATCGACGCCGACGTGATCGTCGGCTTCACCGACGGCTCCGGTGATCCGTCCGGCATACCCGCAGTCGGTGGACTCGACGCGGTCAAACGCGGATCCACCGCATTCCTCAGCGACACCCGCGTCATCGGCGGACTGAGCAACGTCAACGTCCTGAGCACGCCTTGGGTCCTCGGCCAGATCACACCGACGTTGAGTGAAGCCGCAAAGCGCGCGACCGCCTAGAAACGGGATTTTCACGACACCCTCAAAGCCAACTCCCACGGCATGAACTACACGAGCGGGTTCACTCTGAAGCCTGACGCCACGGGCACGATCCTCGAGATGTACTTCTCCGGGGAATCCGAATCCACTTCACGTATCTCGAAGATCTTCACAGCGGTATTCGGTCGATTGGGCGCGCGAGTGACCGGAAATTCATGGCAAAGGATCTCGAGGACATCGCAGCCAAAGCTGAGAGTCTCGCGGGCAAGTAAACCGCCCTCACCTGCACCGACATTATTGTTTGCATAATGACTGCAATCAATACCTTGCCTCTGCGTCCGGTTGTTTCGACCTGGGAATGGACTCAGCTGGATAACGGCGCGTGAGTCCCCGCCAAATCTCGTCCGGTGGGCGTAGCGTGCAGAGTGCTCGCGGATGGATCGACGCATCGGGGTGTCGACCGTAGGGCCTTTGAGGGGGCAGGAATGGCATTCAGCGGAACCGCCTCCGGCGGTGGATCCGGCGCTACTCGCGCCGACGTCGGACATGCAGTGCTCTTCGCCGGCGCCGCCGCGCTCGGCGGTTTTCTGTTCGGATACGACACCGCTGTCATCAACGGGGCAGTCGGTGCGATCCGAGACAAGTACGACATCGGCGCCTCGGGCACCGGGCTCACGGTCTCACTGACTCTGCTCGGCGCAGCACTCGGCGCCTGGATCGCAGGCACACTCGCAGATCGCCTCGGCCGCATCCGCGTCATGCAAATAGCCGCGGTGTTGTTCATAATCGGCGCCGTCGGTTCCGCAGTTCCGTTCAGCGTCTACGACCTCACGTTCTGGCGCGTGGTCGGCGGCCTGGCCGTCGGTTTCGCATCGGTCATCGCTCCGGCGTACATCGCGGAGATCTCTCCCGCTGCGATTCGCGGCCGTCTCGGTTCGATGTACCAATTGGCGATCGTTCTCGGAATCGCCGTGTCGCAGTTGGTCAACTACGCACTCCAGGCCGCGGCCGGTGGCGATCGCAATCAGATCGCGGGCCTCGAGGCCTGGCAGTGGATGTTGGTGCTCGAAGCCGTTCCCGCAGTTCTGTATCTGATCATGACGACCACGATTCCCGAGTCGCCGCGATTCCTCGTAGCGCAGGGCAAGGACGATCGCGCTCGCAAGATCATCTCCGACCTGGAAGGCGGCGATCACGACGCCGTCACCGAGCGGATGAACGAGATCCGCGACTCGCTCAGCGAGAAGCAAGCCAAAACCACGGTCCGCCAACTCTTCTCGAAGCGGCTCGGCGTCTCCCACCTCGTGTGGGTCGGTATCGCGTTGGCCGCACTGCAGCAGCTGGTCGGTATCAATGTGATCTTCTACTACTCCAGCACCCTGTGGCAGGCAGTGGGATTCGGCGCCGACCGCTCCCTTCTGATCAGCGTCGTGAGCGCCTTGGTCAACATCGTCGGTACGTTTGTCGCCATCGCCGTCATCGACCGGGTCGGTCGAAAACCGCTGTTGTTGGTCGGTTCCGCCGGTATGGCCATCTCACTGGGCACCGCGGCATTCTGTTTCCATTCGGCAACAGTGACCAAGAACGAGATCGGCGAATCTGTGGCCACGCTGACCGGAGCCAACGCGACTATCGCACTTATCGGTGCGAACGCATTCGTGTTCTTCTTCGCTCTGTCCTGGGGCCCGGTGGTCTGGGTGTTGATCTCCGAAATGTTCCCCAATCGCGTGCGTGCTGCAGCAGTAGGAATTGCGACCGCCACCAACTGGGTCGCGAACTTCCTGGTCTCCTGGACGTTCCCGGCACTTGCCGATTGGAATCTGTCGTACACCTACGCCGGCTACGCCGTCATGGCAGCGTTGTCACTGTTCGTCGTCCTGCGATTCGTGAAGGAAACGCGAGGCAGCACACTCGAATCCGTCCAGTAGCGAGATCTCACGGTTTCACACCGAAAAGCGGTGGCCCTCGGATTGATCCGAGGGCCACCGCTTTTCGAGATTATCGTGAGACGAGCCGTCAGCCTTGCGCGACTTCGCCCTGAGCCGAAGCCGACGACGCGTCTTCCTGGACGTGGACGCCGACGCTGCCCATCCCCGCCACCCAGCCGGTGATCTTGCGGGAGAGGTCCTGAGCCGTGAGTCCGAGTTCCTTGTGGATGGCTTCGCGGCTGGCGTGATCGAGGAACTGCTGAGGAACGCCCATGTCGCGGCACGACGTGTGCACTCCGGCGGCACGCATCGCGGCCGAGACCGTCGAACCGATGCCGCCGTGCAGACCGCCGTCTTCGATGGTGACCACGAGGGCGTACTTGTCCGCCATCTTCACCAGCGAATCCGCGACCGGCAGAACCCATCGCGGATCAACGACGGCAACCGAGATGCCCTGCCTGTCGAGCCGCTCGGCAATCTCGAGCGCCAAGGATGCAAACGGGCCCACCGCGACGAGGAGCACGTCGCCTCGCTCACCCTCGCTGGCCTTGAGGACGTCGACCATTCCGTCGAGTCGCTTCACTGCCGGAATCGCTTCGGGTACAGCACCCTTCGGGAACCGTACGACCGTTGGGCCGTCGTCGACGAGAAGCGCCTCGTCCAGTTCTTCCCGCAGTGTGTCTGCATCACGCGGTGCCGCGACGCGAATCCCCGGGATGATTCCGAGCAGCGAAAGATCCCAGACGCCGTTGTGGCTGGCGCCGTCGACTCCGGTGACCCCGGCGCGGTCGAGCACGACTGTCACCGGTTGTTTGAGCAGTGCGACGTCCATCAACAACTGGTCGAAAGCCCGATTGAGGAAGGTCGAGTAGATAGCAACGACGGGGTGAAGTCCGCCAAGTGCAAGACCGGCGGCCGAGGTCATCGCATGCTGCTCGGCGATACCGACGTCGAAAATCCGATCGGGGAACTTCTCACCGAAGGCCGCGAGGCCGGTGGGCCCGGCCATCGCCGCGGTGATGGCGACGATGTCCTCACGACGTGAAGCCTGCTCGATCAATGCGGCCGAGAAGACCGACGTCCAGTCCGGCGCGGACGACTTGGTGCCGCGACCGGTGACGGGATCGATGACGCCGGTGGCATGCATCTGGTCGGCCACGTCGTTCTCGGCGTGTGCGTAACCGTTGCCCTTACGAGTGACGGCATGCACGATGACCGGTCCGCCGTAGGCCTTCGCCCGGCGCAACGCCGATTCCATGGCGGCTTCGTCGTGTCCGTCGACCGGTCCGAGGTACTTGATACCCAGATCGGTGAACATGACCTGAGGGCTGACCGCGTCCTTGAGACCCGCCTTCATTCCGTGCAGGACGGAGTACGCGGTGCGCCCCACCCAGGGCAGTCTCTTGACCATGCGTCGGCCACTGTCGAGGGCGCGCTCGTAACTCGGTGCGGTGCGCAGTGCCGAAAGATGGTCGGCGAGGCCGCCGATGGTCGGCGCGTACGAGCGACCGTTGTCGTTGACGACGATCACCACCGAACGGTCTTTTCCGGCTGCGATGTTGTTGAGGGCTTCCCAACACATTCCGCCGGTCAGGGCGCCGTCACCGACGACGGCGACAACGTGGCGATTCTGGCCCGTGAGCGCGAAGGCCTTCGCGAGGCCGTCGGCATAGGACAACGCGGCGGAAGCGTGAGAAGACTCGACCCAGTCGTGTTCGCTCTCGGCGCGGCACGGATACCCGGACAGTCCGCCCTGCTTACGCAGAGTGTCGAACTGATCCTGACGACCGGTGAGGATCTTGTGCACGTAGGCCTGATGGCCCGTGTCGAAGATGATCGCGTCCTGCGGCGAGTCGAAAATTCGGTGCAGTGCGAGGGTCAACTCCACGACACCCAAGTTGGGCCCGAGGTGACCACCGGTCGCAGCGACCTTCAGCACGAGGAACTCACGAATCTCGTCGGCCAACTCCGTCATCTCGGCGTGGCTCAACTGACGTAGATCGTCAGGACCCTGAATGCGGGCAAGAACACCCAACGAGATCGCTCCCTCCGTGCTTCACAGCTGCACCGGTGCGCGCCGCGGCTGTCTTCGCGACAGTGCTGCCAGTCTACGGAGCGTTCCGGCGAACCGACACGCGGACTCGGCCCGAATCCGGTGTGACTTCGCGTAACAGCGAAATCCCACGGATCGCTCGTGATCGCAATCACAGACAAATGGGATCCGTCGCAATCGACTCGACAACTCTTGTTCCACAAAACGACCGCTATGTCGGCTTAAGGTCGACATATGGGAACTGTGGTCGAAGACCTGATAACGCGAGTGTTCGACGAAGTCCGATCACTCGACGAGGGCGAGTTGGCCGACTACATCCCCGAACTCGCGGCGGTCGCCCCCGATTCGTTCGGAATCTGCATCGCCACCGTCGACGGTTACGTCTACGAGATCGGCGACTCGCGAATCCCGTTCACCATTCAGTCGATCTCGAAACCCTTCACCTACGCCTTGGCTCTCGCCGATCGGGGAAGCGAGGCGGTTGCCGCGAAAATCGACGTCGAACCATCCGGCGAGCCGTTCAACGAAATCAGCCTCGACCCGCTCACCGAACGGCCACGAAACCCCATGATCAATGCCGGGGCGATCACCGCTGCATCACTGGTTGCCGGCCCGAACCCCGAGGCCCGCTTCGAGCGCATCCGCTCGGCGTACTCGAGGTACGCGGGCCGCGAACTGGCATTCAACGAGTCGGTCTACACCTCCGAGGCGCGCACCGGTCACCGCAACCGCGCGATCGGACACATGCTGCGATCCTTCGACGTCATCACCGGCAATCCCGACGAGGCCGTCGACCTGTATTTCCGTCAATGCTCGATCGACGTGACCTGCCGCGACCTGAGTCTGATGGCTGCGACGATGGCGAACAACGGTGTCAATCCGCTCACCCACGAGCGTGCGCTGGCTCCCGCGGGCGTCGAGCAGGTCCTCAGCGTCATGGCGACCTGCGGCATGTACGACGGCGCCGGAAAGTGGCTGGTGGAGGTCGGATTGCCGGCCAAGAGCGGCGTCGGCGGCGGAGTCCTGGCGGTTCTGCCTGGCCAGATCGGCATCGCGGTGTACTCCCCCAGGCTCGACGTTCACGGAAACAGCGTTCGCGGAGTTGCGTCTGCCCGGGCACTGTCGAAGGAACTCGAACTGCACTTCCTCCACGTGACGCGGGCGTCACGCTCGTCGATCCGGGCCAGATACAGCGTCATCGAAGCACCGTCGCGAGTACGACGCACCCCGACCGAACAAGCTGTGCTCGACGACGTCGGCAAGCGCAGCCGGGTCTACGAACTGCACGGCGATCTCCTCTTCACCGGTGCCGAATCGGCGGTCCGCGAAATCGGCTCGGTGGACGAGGGCCTCGAAGTTGTAGTCATCGACGTCCGCCGTGTCGACGACGCAAGCGACGTCGCAGTACGCATGATCACCGCGCTGCAGGTTCAACTGGCCGAGCAGGCTTGTGCGGTGGCCGTCGTCGATCCGCAAGGACTGCTGGGACAACGAAGTTCGAGCATCGACCCCGCCAGAAGAAGTGGTCGGGTTTTTGCGGATCTCGATTCCGCCATGCAGTGGTGCGAAGACACGTTGCTTGCGGTGCATTGTGAGGCCGAACGGCAGGCGTCGACGATCTCGATCGAGGACCACCCAGTTCTCGATGCTCTGTCCGCGGCACAGATCGAGGGATTCTCGGCAGAGTTGGAGACCCGTACCTATGCCCGCGGCGAGAAGATCGCCCGCCGAGGTGAATCGGCGTCTGGCTTCTACCTGATTCTCAGTGGCCAGGTCAGCACCATGTTCACCGACGCGCACGGGGTCGAGCACCGCATCACGACGCTCTCCGCCGGAATGACGTTCGGCGAGATGACGATGTTCCTCGACACTCCGTTCCTCAACGACATCCGCGCCGATTCCACGGTCACCGTGGCCGTGCTGACTCCGGAGCGATATGCAGAACTGACCGCGCAGGCACCCGAGTTGAAACTTGCGCTGCTCGAACGACTGGCTGCGGGAGCCTACGAGCAATTGGACCTGATGTTGCGGAGTGTCATATCCGCCGGACGAATCGGATAGGAAGTACACATGCCGACCACCGCCCTCACCTCGGAGCCGTCCACTGTCACTGTGACCGGAACCGCCACTGCAACAGCTGTTCCCGACATCGTGCGGCTGACGATCGGAGTATCGGTGACACAGACGGCCGTTTCCGACGCATTCGACGCCGTCGCGCGTCTGTCCACTGCGCTGACCGAGACCCTGCACGCGCGCGGTGTGCGCGGAGCGGACCTCACCACCGCCGGGCTGAGCGTCCATCCGCAGACTCACTGGAGTGACGGAGGCCGCCAGGAGACAACAGGATTCACCGCATCGACAACTTTCCGAGTCGTACTGCGAGAACTGGAGCCGGAAGCGGCCAACTCCCCCGCCGCCGTCATCGCGGCGTGTGTATCGGTGGGCGGCGACGCGATTCGGCTCGACGGGCTCGAGTTCGACCTCGACGACCGCAGCGATCTGGCGACAAAAGCACGCGAATTGGCATGGACGGCAGCCGAATCGAAAGCCAGACAGTTCGCAGACCTGGCAGATAAAGATCTGGTCGAAGTTCTCGAGGTGCTCGAGGACTTCGACCAGATCGTGCCGATGCGCGGACGTGTCGCGGCGATGAAAGCGGATTCGGCCCCGATAGCCGTCGAACGCGGAGAGATCGAAGAATCGATCTCTGTCCGCGTTCGATGGGCTATGGCGTGACAGAACTGTTCAGAAGACGCGGCCGGCGGTAGACCAGCCGGGCATGCGGATCAGCGAGTGAGGTTCTTCTCTTCGTTCTTCTCTTCGCGCTCTTCTTCGTACTTCTGCTCGGCGTCAGGAGTCGCGATGTCGATCGTGGTGCGCAGCGGACGGTTCGGGATGAAGATGACCGACACGAGCGTGACCACAGCGACGACGGCTGCGACCAGGAAGATCCGTCCTGTTGCGTCGCCGTAGGCGAACCGAACGATCTGCGAGACGAAGTCAGGCATATTGCTCAGGTCGAGGCCGTCCTGGAGGCTCTTTCCAGCTACTGCCTGCTGCTCGGGCGGCAAGGTGGAGACCGAATCGACTGTCAGTGTCTTGACGCGAGTCGCAAGAATCGAACCGAGCACCGACACGCCGATCGCGCCGCCGAACGTGCGGAAGAACGCCACGATACTGCTGGCCGCACCGATGTTCTCGACGCTGACCGTGTTCTGCACCGCGAGCACGATGTTCTGCATCAACATGCCGGTACCCAGACCGACGATGGCGATGAAGATTCCGATGGTCCAGAGGCTGGTGGCGTGGTCGATCGTCGACAGCAGCCCGAAACCGACCAGCAGCAGTACCGCGCCGGCGACGATGAAGGGCTTCCACTGACCGAACTTGGTGATCAGCTGTCCCGAGCCGACGGAGGCGACGAGCATGCCTGCGACCATCGGAATGGTGAGCAATCCGGCTTCGGTGGGATCGAATCCGCGTGCGGTCTGGAAGTACTGCGTCAGGAAGGTCGTCGCACCGAAGAGGCCGACACCGACTGCGATCGAGGCGATGATCGCGAGAGCAGTTGTGCGCTCGGTGATGATCTTGATCGGCAGGATCGGATCCTTGACCTTGGATTCGACGAACATCGTCAGGCCGAGCAGGGCCAGACCACCGATGACGAAGAAGGCCGACTCCTTCGAGAACCAGGCGTAGTAGTCGTCCTGACCGGCAAACGAAACCCAGATCAGCAGGACGCTGACACCGGCGGTGAGCAAGGTGGCGCCCATCCAGTCGATGGAGACGTTGTCCTTCTTCACGGTCTCGACGTGCAGTGTGCGCTGAAGCAGGAACAGTGCGATGACTGCCAACGGAACACACACGTAGAAGCACCAGCGCCAGCCGGCAGTGTCCACGAGGACGCCGCCGAGGATCGGTCCACCGGACATCGAGACGGCCATTGCCGCACCCATGTATCCGGAGTAGCGACCGCGATCTCGCGGCGGGATGATCGTGCCGATGATGGCTACGACGAGAGCGGTCAGGCCGCCCATGCCGATGCCCTGGATGACACGTGCACCGAGCAGCAACGGAACATTGTGCGCCGCGCCGGCGATGACCGAGCCGATCACGAAGATGACGATCGCGGTCTGGACCAGGACCTTCTTGTTGTAAAGGTCGGCCAGTTTGCCCCAGATCGGCGTCGATGCCGCAGTGGCGAGCAGTGCCGTGGTGATGATCCAGGCGTACTGCGTCTGAGTTCCGTGCAGTTCACCGATGATCGTGGGAAGCGCTGTCGAAACGATGGTGCTGCTGAGCAGCGCGGTGAACAGCGCTGCGATCAGTCCGGTGAGTGCTTCGAGAATTTCGCGGTGAGTCATCGCGCCCGCTTCGCGAGCCGATCCGTCACCTCCGGTACTTGCCCGGGTTTCTCCTACTGTTGCTGCCATGTGCCTTATCTCCCAATACTTTCTACGCCTGTGTGCGGAACTGCCGGTGAGGCCTGCCGATTCGATGCGCCGAACGTCTCGTTGAGACGTTGCAGCGATGTCACTGCGGCCATGGCCTCTTCCTGGCTCCAGTCTTCGAGCATGTTGCGCAAACGCGCCGCACGCCGCTGCGTGGTTCTCCGTAAAACGTCGTGTCCCTCTTCCGATACTCGGATGCGGAACGCCCGCTTGTCAGCCGGATCGGGATTTCTCTCGACATACCCCGCGTCGACCAGATCCGACATTTGTCGGCTGAGCGACGACTGACTGACACACAGATCGACGGCCAATTCGTTCTGTCGGCACTCCCCACGCGCTGCCAGCATGAACAACACACTGACCAGCGCAGGCGGCAGCAGGCTGTCTGCACCGGTGGTGACCGCGGCTCGCAGCGATCTGCCGAACATGAAGATCGTGTCGACGAGCGCCTGGGCCGTCTCCGGCTGTACCGACATTGCCTACCCCTGAATTCGAGTGGCCCGAACGAGCCGTGACTTGAAAACGGAAAACTACTTGCAGAACGAAACTATACGATTAGTTGCGTAATGCAAGCAACTGTTCTGAACGCGAGAAGCGTCACACCGTTTCAGGGAAAGATTTCGGGACGCGTCAGCGTTCGAGGAGCGCGATGCACTCCATGTGGTGTGTCTGAGGGAAGGCGTCGAACGCCCGGAGGCCGCCGATTCTGAAGCCCTGCTCCAGGTAGAGACCGATATCGCGGCCGAACGACGCCGGGTCGCACCCGATGTGCACGATCCGTTCGGCGCCCGTTGCGGCGAGAGCTTCCACGACCGGACGGCCGGCTCCCGCACGTGGCGGGTCGAGCACGACGACGGCAGGCGAACGCTCCAGATCCGCGATGACGTTCTCGACGCGGGCGCTGTGGAAGCGCACCTGACCGAGATCGGACAGAGCTGCCCGCCCGTCCGCGACTGCGCGCGCCGAAGATTCGACTGACTCCACCACGCCGGACGGCCCGACAAGGTCGGCGAGCACGGATGCGAAAACCCCGACTCCGCCGTAGAGATCCCACGCCGTGTCCGCGGTAGCGGCTCCGGCCCACTCCCCGACCACCTGTGAGTACGCGTTCGCAGCGCCGCGATGGGCCTGCCAGAAACCGGTCGCGGCCAGCGCCCATTCTCGATTGCCGACGCGCTCGATCACTGTGTCCGATCCGATAGCCACTCGGGTCTTTCGCGGGCCGCCGCTCGCCGCTCGGCGTGCCATCGCGCCGCGACGCCCCGGCGTCCGCCGTCCCGTCTTGGACACCGCGGGTGCGGCAATTTCCACGACGTGCCGCTGACCGGCAGCGTCGAGAACGACCTGCAGCTCGCTCCCTGGCACCCATTGCGCACCGCCGAGACCGTCGTACGCGCTCTGATCGATCTGGGTGCAGCGCAGGTCCGTGACGATCCGGTTGCTCCGGTACGCGTGGTATCCCGCGACCCCGTGCCCGTCCACCGCCAACCGGACTCGCGTGCGCCAACCCGTTCCGTCTCCGGTTCCAGGTAGTTCCTCTACCGCGACGTCCGATTCGACACGAGCGAGTCGCAGAAGCTGCTCACGCACGACCGAGGTCTTCATCTCACGTTGGACACTCAGATCCGCATGCGAGTAGTCGCAGCAGCCCGCCCCGCCCGGGCCGGAGATCGGGCATGTCGGATCGATGCGATGCGCAGATGCGTCGAGAACTGTGATCGCGTCGGCGCGGCAGAACGATCCGCCCTTGTCCTCCGTCACCCGGACCAGCGCCCGCTCCCCCGGCAAACCGTGACGGACGAACACGACCCGTCCCTCGTGCCGGGCGACGACGAACCCGCCGTGACCGGGGTTGCCCAGATCGACCTCGAAGGTCTGCCCGGTCCAATTCTCACTCAACGAACTACGCCTGCCATTTCGATGTTGCCGATCATTTTTCGCCGGTGATCATTTCTCGCCGGTGTCGTAACCGCGACGCGTGGCGCCTGCGGTCTTCTCGATGTCCAGCGGCTTTGCCTTTGCCGACGAACTCAGCTGCCACGGAACGCTGGTCACCATCACGCCGGGCTGGAAGAGCAGACGACTCTTCAGACGAAGCGCGCTCTGATTGTGCAGGATCTGCTCCCACCAGTGTCCGACGACGTACTCGGGAATGAAGACGGTGACGACATCACGCGGAGCATCGCGTCGTACACGCTTGACGTAATCGAGAACCGGCTTGGTGATTTCGCGGTACGGCGACTCGATCACCTTGAGCGGAACCGTCACGTCGCTCTTCTCCCACTCACGCACGAGTGCACGGGTGTCGGGCTCGTCGACGTTGACCGTGATGGCTTCGAGGGTGTCAGGTCGCGTGGCTCGCGCGTAGGCGAGAGCTCGCATCGTCGGCATGTGCAACTTCGAGACGAGCACGATCGAGTGCGTGCGGCTGGGAAGTACGCCGTCCCACTCCTGCTCCTCGAGCTCGGCTGCGACGCTGTCGTAGTGCTTGCGGATCATCTTCATCACGATGAAGATCGCGACCATCGCGACGATGGCGATCCAGGCGCCGGCAGCGAACTTGGTGATCAGAACGATGATCAGGACGGTGGCGGTCATTGCGAGACCGATCGAATTGATCACTCGCGAGCGCTGCATCCGGGCCCGCTGTGCCTTGTCGGTCTCGGACTTCAGATGCCGAGTCCAGTGCTTGATCATGCCCGTCTGGCTGAGCACGAACGAGACGAAGACGCCGACGATGTACAGCTGGATGAGCTTGGTGACCTCGGCGCCGAACACCACGACGAATGCGATCGCAGCACCGGAGAGGAAGAGGATTCCGTTGCTGAATGCCAGTCGGTCGCCGCGCGTGTGCAGCTGACGCGGTAGGTACCGGTCCTGCGCCAGGATCGATCCGAGTACCGGGAATCCGTTGAACGCGGTGTTCGCGGCCAGAACCAAGATCAGTGCCGTGACGATCGCCATGAAGAAGAATCCGATCGGGAAACCACTGAACACGGCTTCGGCGATCTGCGCGATCAAGGTCTTCTGGTGGTAACCCTCCGGCGCACCGACCAGCTGTTCCTGCGGATTGTGTGCGTAGACGATGCCGATCTTCTGAGCCAGGATGATGATGCCCATCAACAGGACGATGGCGATCGACCCGAGCAGCAGCAAGGTCGTGGCCGCGTTGCGCGATTTCGGCTTCTGGAACGCCGGTACGCCGTTACTGATGGCCTCGACGCCGGTCAATGCAGCACAGCCCGAGGAGAAGGCACGCGCGATCAGGAACGCGAAGGCAATTCCGTACAGATGCGAATCCTCGGCGTTGAGTGTGAACGACGACGATTCCGCGTGCACGTCTTCACCAAGAACGTAGATCCGGAAGAATCCCCACCCGAGCATCAGGAACATGCCGACGATGAATGCGTAGGTCGGAATTGCGAACGCGGTACCGGATTCACGGATACCGCGAAGGTTGACCGCGGTCAGCAACACGATCGCCGCAACCGCGAACAACACCTTGTGCTGCGCGACGAACGGCAGAGCCGAGCCGATGTTCGACGCCGCCGACGAGATCGACACGGCGACCGTCAGCACGTAGTCGACCATCAGCGCACTACCGACGGTCAGACCGGCGGTCGGGCCGAGGTTGACCGTCGCAACCTCGTAGTCGCCGCCACCGGACGGGTATGCATGGACGTTCTGGCGGTAACTCGCCACCACCACAGCCATGACGATGGCGACGGACAATCCGATCCAGGGTGTGTACGCATACGCGGAAATACCCGCGACGGAGAGAACCAGGAAGATTTCTTCGGGGGCATACGCGACGGACGACATCGCGTCGGACGCGAAGACCGGTAGTGCAATTCGCTTGGGTAGCAGCGTGTGCCCGAGTTTGTCGCTTCGGAACGGCCGACCGAGCAGGAGCCGCTTGGTAGCGGTCGAGAGCTTAGACACGTGCAAAGCGTAAGCCGTCTCGCCCGATTCGGAGTCATCAGAGCCCCAACTTCACCTTTTGTCGTGACACCCGGCACGCAGGCGACCGTTGTACTTGCTCTTCCCGTGAGGGGCTGTACCGTTCGATTCGGCGTGCAATCGCGCCATGAGGGTCCATGAACGGAGTAGGGCGTGTATGTCGTCATCATGGGGTGCGGTCGAGTGGGTTCTTCCCTCGCCGCGTCTCTGACCAGGATCGGACACGAGGTCGCCGTCATCGACCGCGATCAGAGTGCGTTTCTGCGTCTCGATCTCGACTTCCCGGGAACCAAGGTTCTGGGAATGGGGTTCGACCGTGACGTGCTGGTCCGGGCGGGCATCGAGCGGGCCGACGCGTTCGCTGCGGTCTCCTCGGGAGACAACTCCAACATCATCGCGGCGCGAGTCGCACGCGAGACTTTCGGCGTCGAACGCGTCGTCGCGCGTATTTACGACGCCAAGCGTGCCGCTGTTTACGAGCGCCTCGGCATCCCCACCGTCGCGACCGTGCCGTGGTCGACGGATCGCTTCCTGCACACGCTGACCAAGGAAAGTCAGACCGCGAAGTGGCGCGATCCTTCGGGCACTGTTGCGATTACCGAACTTGCCCTGCACGAGGATTGGGCCGGCAAGCCGATCGCACTACTCGAGAGCGCGACCAGTTCGAGAGTCGCCTTCATCATCCGATTCGGAACCGGCGTGCTCCCCGATCGCAAGACCGTCATCCAGGCCGACGACCAGGTCTACATCGCCGCGGTATCGGGAACCGTCGCCGAAGCGATCGCACTGGCCGGCAACCCGCCGCCGAGTGACGACTGACGGAGGCCGCAGATGACTGATCCGAACGCCGCCCCTCACAACAAGCCTGCGACTGTGTTGCACTACAACGTGATTGGAAGTTCTCGATGAAGGTCGCCATCGCCGGAGCCGGCGCCGTAGGCCGCTCCATTGCGCGAGAGCTGATTCGAAGCTCGCACGACGTCATGCTGATCGAGCGCAAACTCGATCACATCGAACCGGAGTCGGTGCCCGAGGCGAAGTGGGTACACGCGGACGCGTGCGAACTCAGCCGCCTCGAGGACGCGTCGATGGAGTCCTACGAGGTCGTGATCGCCGCAACCGGAGACGACAAGGCCAACCTGGTCCTCAGTCTGCTCGCGAAAACCGAGTTCGGCGTTCGCCGAGTTGTCGCCCGCGTCAATGATCCCCGCAACGAATGGCTCTTCGACGAGTCGTGGGGCGTCGACGTCGCCGTCTCGACACCGCGGATGCTCGCTTCGCTCGTCGAAGAAGCCGTCTCCGTCGGTGACCTGGTCAAACTGATGACACTGCGGCAGGGGCAGGCCAATCTCGTCGAGATCACGTTGCCCGACAACACACCTCTTGCCGGAAAAGCCGTCAAGAAGCTCGAACTTCCGCGGGACTGCGCACTGGTCACCATTCTGCGGGGCGGGCGTGTGATCGTCCCGCAGATGGACGATCCCATCGAAGGTGGAGACGAACTCCTGTTCGTCGCGGCCGTCGACGCCGAGGATCAGTTGCGCGTTGCACTCCGCCTGGAGAATTGACCGACGAACACACTGACGACGAAAGGGAATCACATGGCACAAGCACCCGAAAACACCGTAGTCACCGACAATCCAGCCCAGAGCCGGTACGAGATCCATGCAGACGGCGACCTCGCCGGCATCGAGGACTACACCACGTCCGGTGACGTCGTCTCGTTCAACCACACCGAGATCTACCCGGCCTTCGAAGGATTCGGGCTGGCCGCGATTCTGGTCCGCCAGGCTCTGGACGACCTACGCGCCCGTGGCCTCAAGGTTCACCCGGTCTGCCCGTACGTCGTGAAGTTTCTCGACAAGCACCCCGAGTACCAGGACCTGATCAGCTGAGATCGCGGTCTTCGCGCGGCTTCGTCAGATTCACCGAGCCCACCTCTTCGGACCCTGCGTCCGTTGCGGTGGGCTCGCTGCTTTCGGGCTCCACAACCGGTTCCGGCTCGACGATGCGATCGGCCTTCCGCACAGCCCAGACCGTCACGAGCAGCACCAAACCGGTCAATGGCCAACCCATGCCGATACGCGCGACTGCGAGCCATCCGGTGTGGTCGGTGTCGTAGAGCTGTGACTGAACGAGATACCGTGCACCGAAGACCAGCGCCCACGCCGCCGTCGCGATGTCGTAGAGCCGGACGGCGGAGCTGTGCTTGCGCCACAGATTGCCGTGCCCGTTGAGATAACCCCAGATGATTCCGACGAGGGGCCAGCGCACGAGGATGGAAATCAGGAAGACCGCACCGTAGGCGAGGCTCGTGTAGATACCGAAGAGGAAATATCCTTTGGCATCGCCGGTGCGATAGGCGATGAACGCGGAAACTCCGACTCCGAGAAACCCGGAAATTGCGGGTTGGAGGGAATCCTTGCGGAAAAGGCGCCAGGCCGCGATAGCGACAGCGACGCCCAATGCGGCCCAGATTGCCGCGGTGAGGTTCCAGATGCTGTTGACCGGGACAAAAATCAGAATCGGCAAAGACGAATAGATCAGACCACTCAGCCCGCCGAGTTGGTCGATTACCGATCGCTGTTGTGTTTCAGTCACCTGTCGAGGGTGCCACAGTCACCGAGTTGCACGGTAAATGCGGGAAACGCGCCTATTCGCCGCGCAGTTCGTAGTAAGGGTTGAAGATCGCCTTGCGACCGTCACGCTCGCCCACACGACCGCGGATCAGCAGGGTCTTACCGGTCTCGATTCCCGGGATCCGGCGACGCCCGATCCAGACGAGATTGATCACCTCGGTGCCGTCGAAGAACTCGGCCTCGATGCTGGCATTTCCCGACTTGGGACACGCGTCGACGCTGCGGAGTCGGCCCACCATCGTGACTTCTTCACCGCGACGACAATCGCAGGCCTTCTGACCTCCGGAAGCCTTGTTGGACTCGGCCATCTCCTGGGCGTCCAACTGGTCGACGTCCTCGGTCAGACGCTGGGTCAGTCGACGAAAATATCCTGCGGCGGCGGGTGCCATTGCGCGCTCCTGCGAACATGTGTGACGCAAGGGTTTCGCGTCACGTGAAGGGCTGTGTGATCGCCACTGTAGACCCATTACGAGCGTGTAACCACACCGGTCAGTCCGCGTCTCGGGGGCACCGGGCAAGATCAAAAGATGCAGAACTCAGAATCGGCGACCGTTGCCGTCGTTCTCCCAGGTACAGGCTCTGACGCCCACTTCGCAGACCGCGCATTCCGGGCGCCGCTAGCGGCTCTGGGTGTGCGCATCGTCGCAATTGAACCGGACCCTCGGCGTGTCGTGGACGGCTATCTGGACGCGATGGACCGAGCCGCGGACACGCACGGCCGAATCATCGTCGGGGGCGTCTCGATCGGGGCCGCCGTGGCGCTCCAGTGGGCCGCCGAGAACCCCGATAGAACCGTGAGTGTGTTGGCAGCGCTTCCGGCCTGGATCGGGTCGGCGGACGACGCACCCGCTGCAGCGAGCGCGAGGTTCACCGCAGCACAACTGCGCTCCGAAGGATTGGAGGCGGTGATCGCAGCGATGCTCGCGTCGAGTCCGGCGTGGCTCGGAGCCGAACTCGAGCGCTCCTGGCGCTCTCAATGGCCCGATCTCCCGGCCGCGCTCGACGAGGCGGCGTCGTACCACTCGCTCAGCGAGAGCGCGTTACAGGCGGTGGGCATTCCGGTCGGCATCGCTTCGGCGGTGGACGATCCGGTTCATCCCGCGGCAGTGGCGCAGGCCTGGGCGAATGCACTCCCCCGCGGCGCAGTCGCCACGACGACGCTCGACATGATCGGGCGCGACCCCGCGGTTCTCGGGTCCACCTGCATCAAAGCGCTCGCGGCGATCGAATCCGATACCACCGCGAGCGCCTGAAAGAAAACCTGCTACTGACCCAATTGCTGCATGGCAGAACCGGATTCGCCGCTACGCGGCGGCGGGGTCGGTCGCGCTGGAGGTGACGGCGGAGCGGGCGGAGCTGACTGCTGTTGCTGCTGGGCGGCGACTTGTTGCTGCTGCGCTGTTGCCAACTGCTGCTCGTGTGCGGCCGCCAGCTGCTCGGCGAGTACCTGCGGGAGCACGACGGGCAGCGGTGTCCGCACCGGATGCGGCTCTGATCCTCGGTTGACGACGGTGTCGCGCAGGATGTCGCGTGCGATTGCCACCAAAGGGGTGTTCGCGGCGGTGGATCCGCTCGGACCCGCTACCACGCAGCGCACCATCCACCGCGGACCGTCGACGCCGATGAACCGCAGGTCCATGTTGGCCGTCACGGCAGCCAGTTCCCGGCCCCAAGGGCCGTTCTCGACGCTCACCGCAGAATTGTCGTCGCGAAGCGACTGCGCGAGCTCGGCAACGACCTCACGCCACTGACCGGGTGATTTCGGGGCGGCGTATGCAGCAACCGTGATGCGGCCATGTTCGGTGACCAGGTGCACGGCCTGCGGCGAACCGTTGGGTGCCATCTCGACCTGCAACTGTCCGCCGGTCGGCATCGGCACCAGAACGGAACCGAGATCCAGGCGCTGACCGTCACGGCCTGCCGTCGGATCGTCGGAATCGATCTCCGTGATGTCGTAGGGGCCTTCCGATTCGTCACCGAACTCGTCGCCGGCGACGTCGAGATCGTCTTCGACCTCGTCGATCTCCACCGACTCGTCGTTCTCGTCACCGAAGAAGCTGGTGGGTTCCTCGTCGACGTCTGTCTTCTTCTTGCGTCCGAACATGATTCAGACTCCCTCTCCGACGACCGCGCCAGGCGCATCGGTATCGAGTATCGCGTGACCGCCGCTGGAACCGTAGCCTCCGGTTCCTCTGGTCGTGTCGTCCAGCGACTCGACTTCCTCGAAAACCGGAAGTTCGACTCGTTGAACCACGAGCTGAGCGATTCGGTCACCGCGGCGGATGTCGATGGCTGTGGCCGGATCGAGATTGATCAAGCAGACCTTGAGTTCGCCCCGGTATCCCGCGTCCACGGTTCCGGGCGCGTTCACGATCGACAGTCCCGATTTTGCGGCAAGTCCGGAACGCGGATGGATCAACCCGACGGTGCCCACCGGCAAAGCGATCGCGATCCCCGTTCCGACCAGTGTTCGGTGGCCGGGTTCGATGGTGACGTCGCTGGTGGAGCACAGATCCACACCCGCATCTCCGGGATGCGCACGCTGTGGAACGGGCAGGTCTGGATCCAGTCGCTTCAAGGCGATGGAGAGATGGTCGCTCACGTGGGCCAAGACTACTCGTAGCGACGGACTATCCTTGACAGGTGCCCGAAACATCTCGACCTGACGTCGCCACCACAACGCCCCCGTCCACGACGCTGTTCTCCGAGCGCCTGTGGGTGCCGATCTGGTGGTGGATCGCCGGGCTGGCCGTAGCCGGACTCCTCGCGGCCGAGGTCCACATGGGCCGCCCGGGGCTTCTCTCGTACCTGGCGTACGTCGTGCTGCTCCCCATCCCGATCTGGGCGGCATTCTGGCTCAGCCGGATGCGCGTCGAGGTGGTGGAGACAGCAGGGGTGAAAGAACTGCACGTGGGTCGAGCCCACCTGCCGGTCGAACTGATTTCGCGGGCGGCAGCAGTGCCGGCTTCCGCAAAGAGTGCGGCGATGGGGCGCCAACTCGATCCGTCGGCGTTCGTCCAACATCGCCCATGGGTCAAGACAATGGTGTTGATCGTGCTCGACGACCCGGAGGATCCCACGCCGTACTGGCTGGTGAGCACACGTCGTCCCGCTGATCTGCTGGCTGCGCTGGATCGCTGACCAGCGCGGTCACAGCAAAGCAGTACTTCCCGACCCTTGGTCGACCCGCGAGCTGACGGGTCGACCACCGGGAAGGGAGATCAGGCAGCGCAGTCCATGCATACGAGCTGTCCGTTGGCATCACTGGCCAGGCGGCTGCGGTGATGAACCAGGAAGCAGCTCGAACACGTGAACTCGTCTGCCTGCTTCGGAACAACTCGAACCGAGAGTTCCTCGCCGGAAAGGTCGGCACCCGGCAGCTCGAAGGACTCCGCGGTGTCCGTCTCGTCGATGTCGACGACGGCTGACTGCGCTTCGTTGCGTCGCGCCTTCAGCTCCTCGAGAGAGTCCTCCGAAACCTCGTCGGACTCTGTACGCCTCGGTGCGTCGTAGTCAGTTGCCATCTCGTCTACCCCATCCTCTTCGTGTATCCCGGTCCCGTGTGCGCCGAGAATCCGGTAGATCCTTGATGCGCATGGAAACCGCCGTGGCATCCAGATCATTCCCTGTCGCTGCATAACGCTGCAGGACTGGAATTAGTGCCCGGAAGTTCCTTCCGAGAACGTGATCTGCGCCTCATTTGGTTGTCATTTCGGCGTCCGGCCGATGCCCAGTTGAACGACCTGGGCCGCCAGACAGTAGCCGACGTGAGCACGAAAGTAGTAACCGAATCGGAAATTTCCGAAAAATGACTGCGAATTGTCACCAAGGCAAGAGCAAGCTGTGACCTTTCGGCGACATTTTCAGACCGGATCCGGGTAGAAACTGCCCGCTAGTTGCCCAACTACCGTTGGGCGATCGACAACGTGTCGACGCGTCGAGCCGCGCTTCGGCTGTGTCGTCACACAAGCCCTCTAAGGTAGGCACCGAACGTCATGCCGGCGCCGCTCGGCCCGATGGCGAAGTAGAAGTTTCGTCAAGAAAGTCGAGGGATACCGTGGTTTCTCTGATCACCGAAGGCAGCTCTACCGATGACCAGGGACGTCCGTTCCGCCGTCGGCGCGCGTGGCCGGTGATCGCCGTGTTCGCGGTACTCGCATTGATCGGCAGTGTCTTGTGGGTCCGCATCCTGAGCGCCGAGGCAGAAGTCAGTGACACCGTCGCCTGCAACCTCCCGCAGCCTTCCTCCGATCCCTCGGCAGCGGCGCCACTACCGCTGGGAACCGTCGTCGACCGTTCGAAGCTGCTCGACGTGGATCCCGCTCCCCTGGCGGCCACCAAGGTTCGTGTGTTCAACGCCAACGGCGAACACGGTCAGGCCGCCCAGGTGGCAGCGCAACTGAGCGAGTTCGGCTTCTCCAGCGCGCCGGACGTCCAGGTCGGAAACGACCCCGTCTACGTCGACCAGAACATGGAGTGCCAGGGCCAGATCCGCTTCGGAGCGAACGGCCTCGCCGCCGCCAGTTCCGTCTGGCTGGTCGCCCCCTGCGCCGAACTGGTCCAGGACGGCCGCGGCGACGACACCGTCGACCTCGCTCTCGGCACCTACAACAAGGGCGCCCTGACCCCCAACACCGACGCCACTGCGATCCTGCATGCTCTGGCCGAGCAGCCCGCAAACGCCGAAGTCGCTCCGATGGACATCGCACTGCTCAAAGCAGCGCGCACGGCGCGCTGCTGACAAACCCGGTTCGGCCTCAGCTCGGAATCGGCTGATCTGCGCCGATCGAACTGAGCATGTGCGCGAACTGCTCGGCGATCGCCGGAGCCACCGCATAGACGACATCTCCGTCGGCCGAAGTGGAATTGGGCGCCGGGACGTTGATCACGGCGCCCGCTTCGGAAGCGATCAGGGAGCCCGCGGCCCAGTCCCACGGACTCAGCCCGTGCTCGAAGTGAGCGTCGACCCGGCCGGTGGCAACCATGCACAGATCCAAAGCAGCCGAACCTATGCGTCGGATGTCGCGAACCTGCGGCAGGATCTGCCCGATCAAGGTGCCCTGCACCTTTCGGCGATCCGCTCCGTAGCCGAAACCGGTGGCCAACAGAGCCATTGACAGTTCGGTCACCTCATTGGCGTGCAGTTCGCTGACGACGCCGTCGGCCGTGGCCATGGTTGCGCCGCCGCCCCGGTGCGCGGAATACGTTGATTCCAGCGACACGTCGACGACAGCCCCGGCCACTGAGATCCCGTCGATCTGTACGGCCACCGAAATGGCGAACGCGGGGATTCCGTAGAGAAAATTCACCGTGCCGTCGATGGGATCGACAACCCATCGAACTCCCGCGGAATCGTCGGTGTCTCCGCCACCTTCCTCACCCAAGATCGAATCTGCAGGGCGCAATTGCGCCAGAAGGTCGCGAATCACCTGTTCGGTTTCGGTATCGACCACCGTGACGGGATCGGTCGGCGTGCTCTTTGCAGCAACCGAACCACCCTCGGAGGCACCGGAACCCACCAGGCCGAATACCTCGGGCCGACGCACGCGGACGTGTTCGGCTGCGCGTTCGGCGACGGCTACGGCAACTGCCCGCAATTGTGCGGGGTCCAGAGAATCGGCGGAAAAGTCGGGCAACGTTCTTTCTGAAGGGCGCACCGGACCATCGCAACACATCTCTACCGAGGGGCACCACTCGAACGCCTGGAGTCGCACGCGCCCGAGTCCTTGTTCGGGTTAGTGTTTGCAACGGTAGATCGTGACCTCGAATTCGACACTCAGGAGCGCAGGACGATGACAACCACAGGTTTCGGGATCGACGTCGGCGGCAGCGGCGTCAAGGGCGGCACGATCGACCTGAGCACCGGGGAAATGATCGGTGACCGCATCAAGATCCTGACCCCGCAGCCGTCCACTCCCGATGCGATCGCGGGCACTGTGGCCGAGATCGTCGAGCAGGCAAAGTGGACCGGGCCGGTCGGCATCACGTTGCCCGCTGTCGTGACCGGCGGCGTCGCGCGCAGCGCCGCGAACATCGACAAGTCCTGGATCGACACCGACGCGGCCGCGCTCTTCGGCAAGGCCCTGGGCGGGCGCGAAGTCACCGTCCTCAACGACGCCGACGCCGCCGGAATTGCCGAGGACTCGTTCGGAGCGGGCAAGGACACCTCCGGCGTCGTGATCCTCTTGACCTTCGGCACCGGAATCGGATCTGCCGTGTTGCACAACGGAGTTCTGTTGCCCAACACCGAGTTCGGCCACCTCGAGGTCGACGGCAAGGAAGCCGAGCATCGAGCGGCGTCGTCGGTGAAGGAAAAAAAGGACTGGAGCTACAAGGAGTGGGCGGTCGAGGTCTCCCGAGTTCTGACCACCTTCGAGAACCTGCTGTGGCCTGATCTCTTCATCGCCGGAGGCGGAATCAGCCGCAAGCACGAGAAGTGGATTCCGCACCTGACCAACCGCACGAAGGTCGTCCCCGCCACCCTCCTCAACACCGCGGGAATCGCCGGAGCTGCGCTCGCGTCGGTCGGACTGACCAGGCCGGCCCCCGTCGCCGGATGAGAAAACCTGCACGTGAAAAGCGGAAAATCTACCTGTTACGGCCCGCCGTGACGTAAGAGTTTCCTGAGAGTCGTTACAATGGTGAAGTCCGGCTGCGCGCCGGCCAACAACCATTGACCTCTCCGCCGGATCACCACTCTGGCGTGACGCCGCACGACACCGTCACGAAAGGGCGTACGTGGCAGCCACCGATACACGTCAGACTGCTGATTCTCCATCAGAGTCAGAGCCACAATCTCCAGCCGTGGAGGCGGCCACCGTCACCGCTCCGGCAGCCAAGAAGGCTCCGGCGAAAAAGGCTCCCGCCAAGAAGGCAGCAGCAAAGAAGGCTCCGGCCAAGAAAGCTCCGGCCAAGAAGGCAGCAGCTAAGAAGGCCAGCCCCAAGAAGGCCGGCGATCCTGATGCCGAAGACGGCGATGTCGAGTTGGAAGACATCGACATCACGGACGGCGACCTTGCCGAGGTCGAGTCCGATGTCGTCGAGGTCGTAGCAGTCGGCGAAGACGAAGAGACCGCTGCAGAGCCGTCCGAAAAGGACAAGGCTTCCGGCGACTTCGTCTGGGACGAGGAAGAGTCCGAGGCTCTCCGCCAGGCACGCAAGGACGCCGAACTGACGGCGTCCGCCGACTCGGTTCGCGCTTACCTCAAGCAGATCGGCAAGGTCGCACTCCTCAACGCCGAAGAGGAAGTCGAACTGGCCAAGCGCATCGAGGCCGGCCTCTACGCTGTGCAGATCATGCAGGATCTTGCTGACAAGGGCGAGAAGTTGCCTGCAGCTCAGCGACGCGACATGAGCTGGATCTGCCGCGACGGCAACCGCGCCAAGAACCACCTCCTCGAGGCCAACCTTCGCCTGGTCGTCTCGCTGGCCAAGCGCTACACGGGCCGCGGCATGGCGTTCCTGGACCTCATCCAGGAAGGCAACCTCGGTCTGATCCGTGCAGTCGAGAAGTTCGACTACACCAAGGGTTACAAGTTCTCGACCTACGCCACGTGGTGGATCCGTCAGGCCATCACCCGTGCAATGGCCGACCAGGCTCGCACCATCCGCATCCCGGTGCACATGGTCGAGGTCATCAACAAGCTCGGCCGTATCCAGCGTGAGCTGCTCCAGGACCTGGGCCGTGAGCCCACGCCGGAAGAGCTTGCCAAGGAAATGGACATCACGCCGGAGAAGGTGCTGGAAATCCAGCAGTACGCGCGTGAGCCGATCTCTCTCGACCAGACCATCGGCGACGAGGGCGACAGCCAACTCGGTGACTTCATCGAGGACTCCGAAGCTGTTGTCGCAGTCGACGCCGTCTCGTTCACCTTGCTGCAGGATCAGCTGCAGTCGGTACTCGAGACGCTGTCCGAGCGCGAAGCCGGCGTGGTTCGCCTCCGCTTCGGCCTCACCGACGGCCAGCCGAGGACTTTAGACGAAATCGGACAGGTCTACGGCGTCACGCGTGAGCGTATCCGTCAGATCGAATCGAAGACGATGTCGAAGCTGCGCCACCCGTCGCGTTCGCAGGTTCTGCGCGACTACCTCGACTAGTCACACCATCTATACGAAGAAGAGCCGCCTCCGGATTTCCGGAGAGCGGCTCTTCTTCGTTTGCCGCCTCAGGCCAAGAGTGTGTCCCGGAGTTGTGCGATGTCCCCGTCGCTCAACTGCAGGCCGTCCCGGACGTAGTTGTCGAAGTTGCCGTACACCCGATCCACCGTGGCGAAAGACGTGTCCAGCCACGACTGTTCGACGCCGTCGATGAACGCACTCCCGGTGCGAGGTCCGGTGAGGTACTGGTTGCTGAGCATGTAGTCGGCGTTCACGTCGGCGCGGCTCACGCCGAGGAGGGTCAGAAGAACCGCAGTCACCCAGCCGGTACGGTCCTTGCCCGCCGAGCAGTGGTAGAGGACTGCACCCTCGGTGTTCGCGACGTTCACCAGAGCATCGTGGAATGCGCGGCTCGCCCCCGGATCGGTCGCCATCAACGCGTACATCGTGGGCATGTCCACCAGAGCCGGGAGGTTGGCGGGGTTGGTTCCGATGACGTCGAACCAGTTGATTCGTGCCCCGTTCGGAACGCGATCCTGCGAGAGCGTCCGTTCGACGACCGTGCGGAAGTCGTCCACCGATTCCACTCCGCGTTCGCTCAACGACGCGAGATCCGACGGCGTCAGCTTGTCGAGGGCATTCGAGCGAAACACCTTCCCCCACCGAACGGTCCGCCCCTCCTCGGTGACGTAACCGCCGATGTCACGCGCGTTCGACGCACCCTCGAGATGCAGCGATCGGTCTGCGGCAACCTGCGCAGCTGCAGGTCCGGCTTGTTCGAGCGCGGGTATTCCCCCGGCGAGCGCCGGCACCGGACCGCACGAGAGGATCACCGCGCACAGGACTGTCGCGGCGGGACGGGCGATTCTGTTCGACATCCGGACAGAATAGGGCCGCAATCAGGACTTCGTACGAACCTTGATGTACAACGAGGCAACCGGTTCGATAACTCTTGCCGCCACTGGACCGATGACCGCCATCAGGAGCACGTAAGCCGTTGCCAATGCCGCCAGTTCGGCGTCGACCGCACCCGCGGACACCGCCAGCCCGGCGATGATGATGGAGAACTCACCGCGGGCGATCAGGGCGGCACCGGCGCGCGCTTGACCCATTCGCGCGACACCCTGACGTCTGGCCGCCCAGGCGCCGGTGATCAGCTTCGTGATCGCGGTGACGACGGCCAGGATCGCAGCCCACCCGAGGACGGGCGGAATGGAACTGGGATCGGTGTTGAGACCGAAGACCACGAAGAACATTGCAGCGAACAGATCTCGAAGGGGCTCGAGCACGCGACTGGCATTGTGCGCCGTCGACCCCGAGATCGCGATCCCGAGGAGGAACGCGCCCACAGCCGCCGACACCTGCATCGCCGAACTGATGCCGGCAACCAACAGTGCGGCACCGAGCAGCTTGAGCAGGAGCGTCTCGCTGTCGGGACTGTCCAGGAGCGCGGAGACGTACCGCCCGTATCGCAGGGCCACAACAAGAACCACGGTGATGACCAACAACGAGATCCCGACCGCTTCGAGCCCGCCCATGAAGCTGACGCCCGCAAGCATCGCGGTCAGAATCGGCAGATACAGCGCCATCGCCAGGTCTTCGAACACCAGAATCGACAGCACGACCGGTGTTTCGCGGTTACCGAGGCGCCCCAGGTCGCTGAGCACCTTGGCGATGATTCCCGAAGACGAGATGTAGGTGACGCCGGCCATGACCGTCGCCCCCACGACGCCCCAGCCGAGAATCAAGCCGACCACCGCGCCGGGAGTCGCGTTGAGGACGATGTCGACGATGCCCGCTACGCGTGAGCGTTTGAGACCGGTCACGAGCTCGGCCGCGGTGTATTCGAGCCCCAACAGCAACAAGAGCAGGACGATCCCGATCTCACTTGCCAGATGGGAGAACTCGCCGATGTCTCCGAGTTGGATGAAACCGCCCTGTCCGAAGCACAGGCCGCCGATCAGGTAGAACGGGATCGGCGACATCCCCACGCGAGCAGCGAGTCGTCCGAGCAGTCCGAGCGCGAAGAAGACCGCGCCGAGTTCGATCAGTGCGAGGGTGGTTGTGTCCACGCGCCAGTCAGCCGTTGGCCAAGATTTTTGCCGCTGCGGCCAAACCGTCCGGCGTTCCGACTGCTACGAGAAGATCTCCCCCGGTGAAGGTGAAGTCGGGGTTCGGGGACGGGCTGACCTGTCCGGCACGCATGACGGCGACGATGGAGACTCCGGTACGCGTGCGCATGCCGGTGTCCCCGAGGGTCTGCCCGTCGTAGCGCGAACCGTCCTTGATGTAGAGCTGTTTGGTTCGAATGCCCGGAAGGTCACGGTGCTCTTCTTCGAGCTGCGCAACGAGCTGTGGGGCACCCAGGAGATTGCTGAGCGCTGCCGCTTCCTCGGTGGTCAGAGGCAGCGAGGCAGCACACGCGTCAGGGTCGTCTGCCTTGGACACGATGAGGTCGGTATGACCGTCCCGATGGGTGACGACACCCACGCGACGACCGGAAGACAGAACAAAATCCTTGCGCGTCCCGATCCCCGGTAGTGGGGTGACTTCTACGTTCATATACCAACGGTAGCGCCGATCGGCGACCTGCATCGCGTGAGGGCCACAATCCGCCGGGAGCACTTCGCGGCGAGCGAACCGGCGACCTACCGAACCGGCGAAAACACGCCGTTCTCGTCCGGAAGATACTCGACGACAGCGGTGACGGCTGCGACCGGAATCGGGGCGTACAGATGCGGGAATCGCATCGATTCCGGGTCAGAAGGGACGCCCGGTTCGTACTTGACCTGACCACCGAGCAGGGCCGGATCGATGGCGAGAAGGACTATGTCGTCGCGGCCGGCGAAGATCCGATTCGCCGGGAGATGAACTTGCGCCGGAGTCGACATGTGAACAAATCCCTCCGCCTCGAATCCGTCGGGGATACGTTCGCCGTGCTGTTGTGCCCGCGCCCATTCCTCGCGCGTGCACATGTGGAGCAACTCGACGCTCTCGTCGACAAGGGGTTCGCGTCCCGGGTTCATCCGCCCAGAATATCGGGCTGAGGTCGGCGATTCGAATCAGCTGTCAGCGAACAATCTTCACCCGAGAATGCCTGCCCAGCGCATTTCCAGTGAGACACAACACTAAGAAACGCCTTCGGGAACAACCCGTAAACCCCAAACGTCTGTAAGAGTGGATCTACCGCGCCATTCCGACGCGGCGGACCAGGCCCCAGGCACGCGGCCCGAATGCCGCAAAGCCAGTACGGAGGAGTCATGCCCGGAACACTGACCAGCCCACAGTTGACCGCTGCCGACCGGTGCGACCGGTGCGGTGCCGGAGCACGCGTACGCGCCGTGCTTCCCACCGGCGGCGAGCTTCTCTTCTGCGGACACCACGCAACCGAACACGCGGATCGACTTCGCGAGATGAATGCCGTCGTCTCCGAAAGCGAACCCGCAATCTGACCTGTCAGCCGGGGGTGGCCTCTTCACGAGGCGCGCCATGAACGCCAGAACGGGCGATCACATTCACTGTGATCGCCCGTTCTGCCGTTCCGGGGCCGCAAGCACGCGAAGCGTGCGGGACCGGTATCGGCTGCTACCAGCTGCGTAGGATCGCGATGCGCTCGGTCAGCTGATCGACAGTCGCGATGGCCGTCGGCGGGCCTCCGCACACTCGGCGAAGTTCCGCGTGAATGATGCCGTGTGGTTTGCCGGTGCGGTGAACGTTCATCGCCACCAACCCGTTCAGCTCCTTGCGGAGCGCTCCGAGCTGATCTGCCGTGGCCGCTCGATCGGATACCACTGCCGCCGTGGGTTGCGGTGCGGCGGCCTTGGCCGAGTTGGCCTCGACCTGTGTCTGCTGGCGTTGACGCAGCAATGCCCGCATCTGATCGGCGTCGAGTAGGCCTGGCAGACCGAGGTAGTCGGCTTCCTCGTCACTTCCGGCGAATGTCGCGGTACCGAAGGACGATCCGTCGTAGATCACCTGGTCGAGTTCGGCATCGGCGCCCAGGGACGTGAACGCCTTCTCCTCCTCGCCCAGCTCGTCCTTCTGCTTGTTCGCATCGGCGAGCAGGTCGTCTTCGAGGCCGTCCTTCTCACGATGCGGCTTGCCGAGTACGTGGTCACGCTGAGCCTCGAGCTGTGCAGCAAGGTCGAGAAGCACCGGCACCGACGGCAGGAAGACGCTGGCAGTTTCGCCCTTACGACGCGAACGCACGAAGCGCCCGATCGCCTGAGCGAAGTACAGCGGGGTCGACGCGCTGGTCGCGTACACACCGACCGCCAGACGGGGAACGTCGACGCCCTCGGACACCATGCGCACCGCGACCATCCATTTCTGGTCGCTCGCACCGAATTCGGCGATTCGCTTGGACGCGGTGGGGTCGTCGGACAGCACGACGGCCGGCTGTTCGCCGGTGATCGCTGTCAACGCCTTCGCGTACTCGCGGGCCACTGTCTGATCCGTCGCGATGACAAGTCCGCCCGCATCGGGCATACCCGTACTGCGCAGCTGCGCCAAACGGGTGTCTGCTGCTTGCAGCACGGCAGGAATCCAGTCGCCGGCAGGGTCCAAGGCCGTACGCCATGCCCGAGTCGTCTGCTCGGCGCTCAGCGGCTCGCCGAGCCGAGCGGTGAATTCCTCGCCGGCGTTGTTTCGCCACCGCGCCTCGCCCGAGTAGGCGAGAAACACGACGGGGCGAACCACGCCGTCCTTGAGGGCATCCGAATATCCGTAGGAGTGATCGGCTTTCGAGCGGAGCAGACCTTCCTTGTCCGGCTCGTACTCGACAAAAGGAATGGCACTGTCGTCACTGCGGAACGGAGTTCCGGTCAGTGCGAGACGCCTGGTCGCGTCGCCGAACGCCTCACGAATGGCGTCGCCCCAGCTCTTGGCGTCGCCGCCGTGGTGGATCTCGTCGAGGATGACCAGCGTCTTGCGGCCCTCTGTGCGCACACGGTGCTTCGACGGGTGCGAGGCAACCTGGGCGTAGGTCAGCACGACGCCGTGATAGTCACTCGAGGTCTGGCCGGTCGAGTTGGAGAACCGCGAGTCCAATGCCAGGCCGGATCGCTGAGCGGACTCCGCCCACTGGTGCTTGAGGTGCTCGGTCGGCGCCACGACGGTTATCTGGTCGACCGTCCGGTCACGGAGCAATTCCGAAGCTACCCGCAGAGCGAAGGTGGTCTTACCTGCTCCAGGCGTTGCGACCGCCAGAAAGTCACGCGGACTGCTGGAAAGGTACTTGGTCAGTGCACGGCGCTGCCATGCACGAAGGGAACCGGTAGGGGCGCCAGGTTGGGTTCCCGCGGATTGAGCTCCGGCGGGTTCGGGCGAATTGCCGAACTCGGCTGCCACGGTCTCAGACGTCATAGGCCGCGCCTCCACTGGAATCGCACTGTTGTCTCGCGCTCCTCGAATTTTCATCAATGTCCGGCGACGAGCCTAGCCGCCGCCACCGACGAAAGCCGCACTCGAAGCGCGTACTCATGGCCGTTCTCACTCCGGCCGGCGAGGTTTCGCTGTTCTCGCATCCTGCCGACCTGCACGCGAATTGTCTCAGAAATGTGCGACACGTCGGCGCCATGGTTGGGCAACCGGGTGTGTCGTCAGGGATGCTGGAGACATCATGAGTGAAGCGCGAGGCGAGAAGTCGAGCGGAAGTGATCTGCACCACCGCAGATGGCATCCGCTACGCCGCACCGGGCAGTTGATCGGTCGCACACTGAGCAAGGCCTGGGACGATTCCATCTTCGGAAAGGCGGCTACGGCCGCGTTCTGGCAAACGCTGTCACTGGCTCCCCTGCTGCTGGGCCTTCTCGGAATGATCGGCTACATCGGTGGGTGGTTCGGACCCAACACCGTCGAGATCATCGAATCCAAGATCGTCACGTTCAGCGGAACGATCTTCAGCGAAAGCGTCGTCGACCAGATCATCCGCCCGACGGTGACGGACGTCCTTCAGCGCGGACGACCGGAGATCATCTCGGTGGGCTTCCTGCTTTCCCTGTGGGCGGGATCATCGGCGATCAGTACGTTCGTCGACTCGATCGTGGAAGCACACGGTCAGCAGGATGCACGCAATCCCATCTGGCAGCGCATCTTCGCCCTGCTGCTCTACGTGATGTTCCTGGTGATGGCTGTGTTCATCCTGCCGCTGGTAGCTCTCGGGCCGACGCTCGTCGGGCGAGCACTGCCGGCCTCCTGGTACGTGGTCGGATCGAATCTGGTCGACACGTTCTACTACCCCGCTGTCGGTCTACTGGTGATCATCGGCCTCACGACGCTCTACAAAGTCGCTCTACCGAAGTCGCTGCCGTGGCATCGGCTGCTCGCGGGCGCGCTGGTCGCCGGTGTGTTCTTCATGGCCGCCAGTACCGGATTGCGCTGGTACCTGGGATTTGTCACCAGCACCGGCTACACGTACGGCGCACTGGCAACGCCGATCGCATTTCTGCTCTTCACGTTCTTCCTCGGTTTCGCCGTCGTCCTCGGCGCCGAGTTCAACGCGACGGTTCAGGAGTTCTGGCCGGCTCGTGCCACTCGGATGGAGCAGATGCGAGAGTGGCTTGCGGCTCAGAACACCGACGACGAGACCGGTCCGGTCACCAACCTGACCTGGCACCTGGCCACCAGCCCGATCCGCATCTCGGGCGACAAAGCGGATCCGGCCACGGTCCCCTCGTACGGGCGGCCCCGCAGCAGACAAACAGAGTCGCGCCAGAACTCGTGCGCCGACCAAGATCCCTGCGATGAACCGCAGGCAGACGCGAAGAGCCCGGCGGCCGACTGCGTCGAGGCTGTCGATCCGCCGAGCTCCGGAAGTACTCCCGCGCGCGTGACCCGAGGTCAGTCGCCCTTGCGGAGCCCTTCGTAAATCTTCTTGCAGTCCGGGCACACCGGTGATCCCGGCTTGGCGGACTTCGTCACGGGAAACACCTCGCCGCACAGCGCGACGACATGGGTTCCCATGACGGCGCTCTCGGCGATCTTGTTCTTCTTCACGTAGTGGAAGAACTTCGGGGTGTCGTCGTCGGTCGTTTCGTCGGTGGAGACGTCGGGACGTTCCTTGGTTTGAGTGCTCACCCCTCCAATAATGCCGTCTCCGTCACAGCGGTGCGACCCACGGGTCGTGTGCAATTGTCGGCCGAGAGTGGAACAGTGGAGTCATGGCACGAAATGGCGCGTTCGGCAGGTCCGACGAGGCCGGGACTCCCGATAATCCCGTACTGATCACCGAAGCGCAGAAGTCCGTCGAAGAACAGCACAAAGCCCGAGTGCGCAAGTACATGATCATCATGTCCTTCCGGTTCCCGGCGTTGATCCTCGCGGCGATCGCGTACGGCATCTGGGCCAACGCCTGGATCTCGATGCTCATCATCGGTGCATCCATTCCGCTTCCCTGGATCGCCGTCCTGATCGCCAACGACCGACCACCGCGCACCAAGGACGAACCGAGCCGATACGACGGACGAAAGAAGCCCGCAGGCGAGATCGAATCCGCGACGCACCACACCATCGAAGGCTGACAAGTTCCGCCTGCGAGAATGACGGGGTGAGAAGCGAAACGCTCCTGTCCATCACCCCTGCGCTGCGTGAGGCCCTGCTTCGCAATCGATTCGACACGGGAACCATGCTCGAGGCATTGGGTCCCGAAGTTCACGCCGCTCTCGGCCGAAGTGAGCCGGTACCCGTGCGCCGCGCCACCCGAGAACTCGGGGACCTGGGCGTTCTCATCAGACTGTTCCTTCTCGCCGATGATTGCCCGGCAGGCGACGTCGCCGCGGCGTTGACTCCGCTGACAATTGCGCAGTGCGTCGACGCCGGCCTGCTCGAAGGTGAAAACTTCGACAGCGAGAATCCGCTCGTGCGGGCCGCGGTCGATCTTCGCCCCATCGACGTCGGCGACGGCGACCGTTGGGTGATCTCGGATCTCGACGGCGGAATCCGTCCCAAGAAGGCCACGGCCGATCACGTGCTGGGAGTCGGACATGCGTCACTGTCCTTGCTGCAGGCCACGCCCACCGCGAAGGTCGGCAGCGTGCTCGACCTCGGTACGGGATGCGGCATCCAAGCCCTGCACGCGAACACATACGCCGATTCGGTCACCGCAACCGACATCAATCAACGCGCCGTCGACCTCACGGCCGCAACCATGGCGCTCAACGGACTGGACGTCGAACTGCTTCAAGGGTCCTGGTTCGAACCCGTCGAGGGTCGAACCTTCGACCAGGTGGTCGCCAATCCCCCGTTTGTCGTCGGCGAGGCACGCGTCCATCACACGTACCGCGATTCCGGCCTCGATCTCGACGGTGCGAGCGAATTGATGATCTCGCGCTCGATCGACTATCTGAACCCCGGCGGCACGGCAGCACTGTTGGCCTCGTGGGTGCACATCGAAGGACAGGACTGGCGTTCGCGGATCGCGTCGTGGCTGCCGGCGCACGGCGTCGACGCCTGGGTGGTGCAGCGCGACGTGGCGGACCCAGCTCTGTACGTCGGCACGTGGCTCAAGGACGGCGGGCAGGATCCGCGAGATCCGGAATCGGCATCGAGAGCAAACGCCTGGCTGGATCACCTCGAAGAAGCCGATGTCGAGGGCGTCGGCTTCGGTTTCGTGTTCCTTCGCCGCACCGACTCCCCCACCGACCTGATGGCCGAGGACCTCATGCACGGCTTCTCGGACCCGCTCGGGGCCGAGGCGCTCGCTTACTTCGACCGTCTTGCCTGGTTGCGTGAACACGACGTCCTCGAGGAGCGATTCGTCCTCGATCCGGACACGGCTCTCGAACGCGTCTACCTCCCCGGCGACGAGGGATGGCAGCAAGTGGTCACGCGTGTGCACCGCGGCAACGGACCGCACTGGCAGCACGAGATCGACGAGCTCGGTGCTGCGCTGCTGGCCGGGCTCCGAGCGGACGGACTGGTGGTCGACGAACTGGTCGAACTTCTCGCCGCGGCGAACGGCGAAGACCCGGACCAGCTACGTGAGGCCGTCGTCACATTGCTGGTCTCGCTTGTCCGGCACGGGTTGGTGCTTCCCGTCACGAACTGAGTTCCCGGTGAGTTGCAGATTTTTGTGTTCTCAGCAACTTCTCAGGACGACTGGGAAATAACTGCAGGTCACGGCGTTTTAGCGGAAATCGGCGCGGGAACTTTCCCGGAACTCTCACACGTTGAACTGTGTGAGAGACCGCCGATAGGGAGGCAAGTCATGACAAGCCCCAGCACCACTACTCGCATTCGTCCGAGCGCCGCAGATCTGGACGCCCAGAGCCCGGCCGCAGACCTGGTCCGCGTCTACCTGAACGGGATCGGTCGTACTGCACTGCTGACAGCAGCAGACGAGGTCGAACTGGCGAAGCGAATCGAAGCGGGGCTGTACGCCAGCCACGTCCTTGCCACGGGAAAGCGCCTGACAGTCGCTAAGAAGAGGGATCTCGCAACGATCGTTCGCGAGGGACAGTCGGCGCGTAGCCACCTCCTGGAAGCGAACCTGCGACTCGTCGTGTCGCTGGCCAAGCGCTACACCGGCCGTGGAATGCCGCTCCTCGATCTCATTCAAGAAGGCAACCTCGGACTCATCCGTGCCATGGAGAAGTTCGACTACGCCAAGGGCTTCAAGTTCTCGACGTACGCCACCTGGTGGATCCGTCAGGCGATCACCCGCGGAATGGCTGATCAGAGCCGCACCATCCGGCTCCCAGTCCACCTCGTGGAGCAGGTCAACAAGCTCGCCCGCATCAAGCGTGAACTGCACCAGCAGCTCGGGCGCGAAGCGACGGACGACGAGTTGGCCGAAGAGTCGGGCATTCCCGCCCACAAGATCGCGGACCTGCTCGACCACAGCCGCGACCCGGTAAGCCTGGACATGCCAGTCGGCAACGACGAAGAAGCTCCCTTGGGCGACTTCATCGAAGATTCCGAGGCGACTTCGGCGGAGAACGCCGTCATCGCCGGTCTGCTGCACAGCGATGTGCGCAGCGTGCTCGGGACGCTCGACGAGCGCGAGCAGCAGGTCATCCGACTTCGCTACGGTCTCGACGACGGCCAGCCTCGCACCCTCGATCAGATCGGCAAGCTCTTCGGCCTCTCGCGTGAGCGGGTTCGTCAGATCGAGCGTGAGGTCATGGGCAAGCTCCGCGTCGGCGATCGCGCCGAGAAACTGCGTTCCTACGCGAGCTGATCAAACAACACAGCACGTGCGTCAGCGCGCCACACCACTCGCGCTGACGCACCGCACAAAGCACCGGCCACCGCTTATTCCCTCCCCCTCGGGAATGTGCGGTGGCCGGTGTTGTTCGTTGTACCTACCGCAGACGCCTGGGCCCCAGGTCGATTGCGCTCGGCTCTGGCCCGATGCGTACTCGCGAATCGGTGATCTCCGCGCCGGTAGCCGAAGCAAGTACCGGCTCACAGGCCAGTTCGCGGACTTCCGGAATGTCGTCGGCCAGCGCCGAGATCCGCTGGACCAGATCGACCAAGGCACCCTTGTTGACCGGAACGGCATTTCGATATCCGGAGAGCAGCGGCGCTGCCTTGGGTGCGTCGATCAACTCCGTAGCAGCGTCTTCCGTGAGCGGCAGTACGCGATAGGCACGGTCCCCGAGGAGATCGGAGATCACACCGGCGAGACCGAACGAGATCAGCGAACCGAACGACGGGTCGTCTTGGACACCAACCACACACCCGATGCCCTTGGTTGCCATTTTCTGCACGTGCAGCAGCGGTTCACCCGACGCGGCCGCAAGATCTCGGTAAGCGAGGCGCACCGATTCCGGCCCACTCAGATCCAGCCTGACGCCGCCCAGATCCGGTCGGTGGCGCCACATTTCGCCGGTTGCCTTGACCGCGACCGGGTAGCCGACAGCATCCGCTGCCTCTACAGCTTCGTCTTCGCTCAGGACCGAACGGAATTCGACGACTGCAACCCCGTAGCACTCGAGAAGAGCTGCTGCTTCGACGTCCGAAAGCCAACGGCCAGGCGAGTTTTCAAGCCAGGCGGCCACCATCTTCTGGGCTCGTTCGGAGTCGATTCCCGCGGGGCGAACAACCTTCGACGCAGGCTTGCTGCGCCACTCCGCGTAACGCCAGGCCCTCGCCAACGCCAGTGCGGCGCGCTCCGGCCCCGGGTAGGACGGCACCGAACCGCGGGTCGGGTTTCCGACTTCGTCGCGGACCGCCAGGACGTCCGGCACACCCTCGGCTGCGAGGAACGTCGTGAGAATCGGCTTGTCCGAGCCGGCGACGGCGTCTTTGAGTGCTTTCGCGAACGGCTCGACCGGAATGGCAACCGGAGGAACGAAGACGGCGATGACGGCATCGACGTCGAACGACGCCAACGCGTCGCGCACGGCAGCGGCGAACAGTTCCGGACTCGCCTGGGCGCCAAGGTCGACCGGGTCGCTGACCTGCAAACCTTCACTGCGGGCGGCGTCCGCTGCAAGGACACCGAGCGCGGTCGAGTTGCCGATGACAGCAAGCCGCGGACCCGCCGGCAACGGCTGATATCCGAAGAGCAAGGCACAGTCGAACAATTGTGAAATGGAGCCGACCTGGATGACGCCCGCCTGTTCGAAGAGGGCGCGGACGATCGAATCGTCGATCTCGACTCCGGTGGCGGCGAGAACCGGCGGAACCGCGTGCCGACCGCTCTTGACCGCGACGATCGGCTTCTTCCGCGCAACTCTGCGGGCGATCCGGGAGAACTTTCGCGGGTTGCCGAAGCTCTCCAGGTAGAGAAGGACCACTTCGGTGGACTGGTCGGAATCCCAGTACTGCAGAAGGTCGTTGCCCGAGACGTCCGCACGGTTGCCGGCAGAAACGAAGGCGGACAACCCGATTCGGCTGCGCGCGGCTTCGTCGAGAATGGCGATACCGAGCGCGCCGGACTGACAGAAGAAACCCACGTTGCCTGCCACCGGCAAGACCGGCGCGAGAGTCGCATTCAACGAGATCGCGGGGTCGTTGTTCGCGACACCCAGCGCATTCGGACCGATGAGGCGCATTCCGTGAGCGCGTGCTGCATGGACCAGTTTGCGTTCGGACGAGCGTCCGTCCGGACCGCTCTCGCTGAAGCCCGACGAGACCACCACCAGCGCTTTGACGCCCTTGTCGAGGCAGTCGTCGAGTACCGAATTGATCGATTCTGCAGGTACAGCCACGACGGCGAGATCGACGTCGTCAGGAATGTCGCGAACAGTTGGGTACGCCCGCACCCCGTGAACCGAACGATGCTCCGCGTTGACGGGGTAGACCGGTCCGGTGAATCCGCCGCGCAGCAGGTTGGTCAACACCGCGTTACCCACCTTGGCGGGGTCCGCTGATGCGCCGATCACTGCCACCGATCGTGGACTCAGCACGTTTCCCATGCTGCGGGCCTCAGCTGCCCGCTCACGCGAATTACGTACTGAAACAAGCGCTTCCGTCGGGTCGATCGCGAATTCGAGGCGCAGCACGCCACCGTCGAACGAGCGGCTCACCTGATACCCCGCCTCACGGAACACCGTCACCATGTTGCGGTTCTCGGACAGGACCTCGGCGACGAACATCGTCAGGCCGTTCTCGGCCGCTGCTGCTGCCAGGTATTCGAGCAGGATCGGGCCGAGGCCGCGCCCCTGGTGTGCGTCGGCGACGACGAAGGCGACCTCGGCAGACTTTCCGTCACCGACGTCGAGGAGTCGTTCGTAGCGACCCACCGCGATGATCTCGTCGCCGAGCATCATCACGAAGGCGACGCGGTTGTGGTGGTCGACCGTCGTGAAATTCTTCACGTCGCGCGCCGACATCGTGGGGTACGGGCCGAAGTAGCGCAGGTACCGGGTCCGCTCGGAGAGTTTGCCGTGGAATTCGACGAGCTTGTCCGCGTCCTCGGGAACGATGGGTCGCAACGCCACCGCGCCGCCGTCGGAGGCGAGAACATCGACTACCCACGAATGGGGATAGGTGTGAGCGGGGTCGGTGTTCGGCGCCTGGTCGCTCGCGCCGCCGGCATCGGTATCGGACTGTTCAGTCACGGGGATCCTCCGGGTCGAGTCCGAGTAGCGGGAACGAAGCGCGGCGTGTGGCGATGATCGCCGAGTCGATTCGGGTGAGTGCACGATCTACCGAGGCGACACCTGTCTCCGGTGTACCACCCGGGCCGTCCCACGGGGTGTATGCGACATCTCCGCCGTCGCCCATGGTCGGCGGGAGGTCGACGCTCGGCGCTCGCAGCTTCGTCGATTCCTTCCACTCGTCAGGCACAGCTGTGTCGACGTCGACCTCGCGATCGAGCGCGGCAGCGATCAGGTGAGTCCATGCCCTCGGCACGACGCGAACCAGTCCGTATCCGCCGCCGCCGACTGCCAGCCACCGGCCCTCGGAGTAGCGGTCGGCGAGATCGCGCATTGCCAGGAACGCTGCTCGCTGGCCGTCGACGGTCAGAGCGAGGTCCGCGAGCGGGTCCTCGCGGTGCGAGTCGACTCCGCACTGGCTGATGATGATCTGCGGGCGGAAGGCTGCAATGGCTCCCGGGACGACGGCGTGAAATGCGCGCAGCCACAACGCGTCGACGGTCCCGGGAAGCACCGGGATGTTCACCGCCGTACCTTCGGCGGCCCCGTCGCCGACCTCGCTCGACCATCCGGTGTTCGGCCACAAGGTTGCCGGGTGCTGATGCAGCGAGACCGTGAGCACCCGCGGATCCCCGAGGAACGCATGTTGCACTCCGTCGCCGTGGTGAGCGTCGACGTCGATGTAGGCGATGCGGTCGTAGCCGTTGTCGAGCAGCCACGAAATCGCAACCGCCGCATCGTTGTAGACGCAGAATCCAGAGGCCCAATCCGCCATCGCATGGTGCATGCCGCCGCCGATGCTGACCGCGCGCCTCGTACGTCCCGAAGCGATTTCCTGCGCTGCGGCCAGCGAGCCGCCGGCGAGGATCGCACTGGCTTCGTGCATGTGCGGGAAGACCGGGTTGTCCTCGGTACCGAGCCCGTGGGGAACATCCTGGCCGCTCACACCGTTGTTCGCAGAGTTACCCGCGTCTTTGACCGCTGCAAGATATGCCGGTGTGTGGATTCTGAGGAGGTCGGCATCGGACGCGGCGCTCGGTTCGAGAAATTCGATGCCCTCGAGAAGTCCGAGGCTTCGCGAGAGTGCCATCGTGAGATCGAGGCGAGTGGGATTCATCGGGTGATCGGCGCTCCACCGATAGCTCAGGTACTCCGGACTCCACACCACGACTCGATTCGCTCGAGACGCCGCGGGGTCCCCGTCAGATCTGATCGACGCGGTCATGGGATCACGCTACTTCCTTCTCGTTTCGTGCCGCACACCACACTCGCGGCCCGCTTCGGAGACAGAGATCGAGTGACACGAATCCAATTCGGACACGCGCTGGACTCGCCGCAGTGGAGGCGGCACCGGAACCACGAACTGAACGGTAGAATGATCAACTGACGAAGGGGTTGAGTGTGAAGGATCTAGTCGACACCACGGAGATGTATCTCCGGACGATCTACGACTTGGAAGAAGAGGGCGTAGTCCCACTCCGGGCGCGGATCGCCGAACGGCTCGAACAGAGCGGACCCACCGTCAGCCAGACAGTTGCGCGTATGGAGCGCGACGGCTTGCTGATGGTCGCCGGCGATCGACATCTGGAACTCACCGACAAGGGTCGCGATCTCGCGATCTCTGTCATGCGTAAGCACCGGTTGGCAGAGCGCCTACTGGTGGACGTCATCGGTCTCAAATGGGAAGACGTACATGCCGAGGCATGCCGTTGGGAGCACGTGATGAGCGAGGAGGTCGAGCGTCGGCTCGTCGTCGTTCTGAACAACCCCACGACGTCGCCATACGGCAACCCGATTCCGGGCTTGGACCAGTTGGGACTCGACGGCCCGGTTGCCACCACCGAAACGTTGGTGCGCCTGACCGATATTCCGCACGGCGCACAGACAGCTGTGGTCGTTCGGCGACTCGCCGAGCACGTGCAGTCCGATCCCGAGGTGATCGCGCAGCTGCGTGACGCCGGCGTCGTTCCCGACGCCAGGGTGACGGTCGAAACCCGTCCGGGCTCGGTGACCATCATCGTGCCGGGTCACAGCGGGTTCGACCTGTCCGAGGAAATGGCTCACGCCGTTCAGGTCAAGCAGGTCTGAGGAACTAGATGAAACTCCTGGTCACCGGCGGCGCCGGTTACGTCGGCAGTGTGTGCAGCACTGTGTTGCTCGAGCGTGGACACGAAGTTGTCGTCATCGACGACCTCTCCACCGGAAATGCCGACGCGGTGCCTGCCGGTGCCGAGTTCATCGAAGGGGATGTGGGGGCGCTGGCCGCCGACATCCTCGGCAATGCGGGTTCTCCGGTTTTCGACGGCGTACTTCACTTCGCTGCGCAGTCGCTGGTCGGCGAATCCGTGCTGCACCCCGAAAAGTACTGGCGCGGAAACGTCGTCACGACCATCGAGCTGCTCGAGGCGATTCGTGTCTCCGGCACTCCCCGGCTCGTGTTCTCTTCCACCGCCGCAACGTACGGCGAGCCGGAGCAGTCCCCCATCGTGGAAACCGCTCCGACCCGCCCTACGAATCCGTACGGCGCGACCAAGCTCGCGATCGATCATGCGATCACCTCGTACTCGATCGCCCACGGCCTCGGCGCTACCAGCTTGCGCTACTTCAACGTCGCGGGTGCGTACAAGTCCGCCGGCGAGAACCGGGTGATCGAAACCCACCTGATTCCGCTCGTCCTTCAGGTCGCACTCGAGCAGCGAGACAAGATCTCGGTATTCGGAACCGACTGGCCCACGCCGGACGGCACCGCGGTACGCGACTACATACACGTGCTTGACCTCGCCGAAGCGCATCTGCTGGCGCTCGAATCCTCGGTTCCCGGCGAGCACCGTATCTACAACCTCGGAAGTGGTGCCGGCTTCAGCGTGCGCGAGGTGATCGCTGCCTGTGCGCGGGTCACCGGCCTGCCGATCAACGTCGAAGACGCGTCACGACGGCTGGGTGATCCGGCCGTACTGATCGCATCGAGCGACAAGGCGATTGCCGAGTTGGGTTGGACGCCCACGCGTACCGATCTCGACGTCATAGTCGCCGATGCATGGCAGTTCCTCCAGGATCTGGGCGACCGCTCACACGCTGCTCGCTAGCTTCCACTCGGCAGTGCCGGCGGCAAACCGGCAATTCCGAGCGATTCCCCGATGGACAATCCGACGGCCGCAAGGTCACGGATCCCATCGGGGTGCACACCGGATTGCAGCGATAAATCCAGCAATCCGGCCAAGGTATGTTCCGAATCGGCCGACAGTGCGGCCGACAGCGCAACACCTGCCAGGGGCCCGTCGCCGCGCACGTATGCAAAGAACCCGAGAAGTGTTGCCGGCCAAGCTCGTTCGGGAGACGGTACTTCATGGGTAAGTACGAGCCACAATTGCTCGGCATGTGCGGCAACCGACGTGATCGCCAGACCCAACACCACGTCGCGCACGTGAACGTCCGTCAAAGCGACCACCAGATCGGCGCATTCCTGCAGGTCAGGGTAGTAAGTGCCCGCCTCCACACGGCGGACATGTTCCAACACCAGATCGACCCGGCGCTGAACTGCTGCATCACGGCCTGATCCCCCGCTGTACTCACCCGATTCTCGGCGGCTCGCGATCAGTCGGGCAATCGCGTCGTGATTACGAGCGGCACCGTGTACCCACCGGACCAGTTCCTCACGCGAACGGCGAATGACCCTCCCGCCCAACACCTGCGCCGCCGCGACCGACGAAGATGCCGGGTCTGGCAGGGTGCCGCAGTGAATCGAACGCGTGACGCTCGTCCACGGCTGGCCAGATTCTATTGCGGCCGTGCACAATACGTCAGCCAGCTCGACGCAGGTTCCGCCGAGCATGTCTTCGAATACCTCGGCCAGCTCGATGGTTTCGTCGATGAGAGTTTCAGCTGTCGAGCAATCGGCGATCACCACGAGAACGACCGCACGCGCTCCTTCCCCGTCACACACGGCGGCGAACTGGCGCAGCGCCGCGCTCATCTGCCTCGCAGGCTTTCCTTTGACGCTTGGAAAGTAGTCGTGTCGCATTACCGGGCCGAGCGTCGAGGCGGAAGCGCCCATCAGAGACAGCGCAACGACGGAGTTGGACGGATGGAATCCCAGGAGGGCGGGTATTGCCGCGATCAATTCGCCTGGATCGGAAACACGTTCAACGCGTCCGAAAAGGGCCAGGTCGTCGTCGGAGAATTCGAATTCTCCTGGAAGAGGTGATGTGGTCATGCACAGACCCTCGCCGATCGCCCCGATGCCGCCATCCGCTCGACCAGGGAAAACAGCGACGTCGAATTCGTCTGTGGATTATCGAGTCAGTTGGGGACGAATTATCGCGCCGCACCGAAAAGGTCCGCTCTGTGTCGGACCCGTGTGCTGCGAAATCACTTGCCTGCTTTGACCTTCTGTACGGCTGCGGTGAACGCTTGATCCAGAGGTGCCGTCGAGGGCGTCGCAGAACCGAACGTCATCAGTGTTGTTGCTACCCGTACGTCGCCGACCTGCGCGATCAATGTCAGCATCGTCTGATCGCCGGCTGCGGCTTTGGGGGACACGACGGTGCGGCGAAGTGACATCGTCTTGTCGGCATCGATCGGCGACGGCGGAAGAATTTCCGTCGTCACTGTAGTGGTGACGCCGTTCGCAGTGACAGTCATGGACGGGCACTGGCGAGTTTGCGCTTCCAACTCGTCCAGTGGTGCGTCGACCTTCGTGAGTTCGACCGAAATCGTTGCCCTCGTCGCATTGTCGGTCCCGACCGCCATCACGGTCCCGTTCGGACCGTAATCCTGTTCCGGTGGCTCACATTCGGATGGATCGACGGTGGCACCGCGTGGGACGCCGACTAGATCCGGCGCTGCCATCGGAACGGCCTGCGGGGGCAGCACAACGGCGCCGAAGGGCTCGGGAAATTCCTCGGGAGTCAGCAGCAGTTCGGACAACGGTGCCGCCGTTTTCGGAGAGGTGGATTTCGGCGTCGAGGATTTGGGTGCAGCCGTCGTACTCGGTGCCGCCGAGCCGCTGTCGGTCGCACCGGCAGTCGCCGGCGCGGAGTCCGGAACGGGTGCACCTTGGACCGACCCGGAGCAGCCCGCGAGTAGTGCAACGGCGGCCACCGCAGCAAGGGAGCATGCGGCCACTCGCCTGGACGATCGTGGACACACCCGCATGTAAGCCTCCGCACTCGACCTCGACCGATCCCGACAATCGACCAATGCATTTCGGACAAATCGGCCGTGCCGACCTTGTCTTCCACTCTGCCATGTCCGAAGCCGCGCACCCGACATCTAGCGAACGCCCAGGCCAAGTGTCGAAAGATACCGCTCGGCTTCGCTCTCGGCGAACGTCCGTCTCGTCGGATCGGGAATGATCGGTCACCGACTCGGTGTTCTTACCGATGAACGTCTGATCCAGTGCTGTCGGGCACCTGACTCCGATGCTGTCGAGCGTGCGCCGATAGTGGACACTTGAGATCAAGACCGAAGAGCGAAGGGGACTGCGATGGACGAACAGTCGAGGATGTACGAGCTGGAATTTCCGGCGCCCCAGTTGGCGGCTGCCGACGGCCAGGGACCGATCCTGATTCACGGACTCGAGGGTTACTCCGACGCCGGTCACGCCGTGAAGTTGGCGACGACGCATCTGCGCGAAAGCCTGGAAACCGAGCTTGTCGCGTCGTTTGCTGTCGACGAGCTGATCGACTACCGCTCACGTCGACCAACGATGACGTTCAAGGCCGATCATTTCTCCGATTACGACGCTCCGGCGCTCAATCTGTACGCACTGCGCGATACGGCCGGCACGCCGTTCCTGCTGCTCGCAGGGATGGAACCGGACCTCAAGTGGGAGCGGTTCACCACAGCCGTTCGTCTGTTGTCCGAACAGCTGGGAGTGCGTCGAACCATCGGGCTCAACGCGATTCCGATGGCAATCCCGCACACCCGACCGCTGGGTGTGACAGCACATTCGACCAACAAGGACCTGATCCAGGACCATCAGCGTTGGTCAGGTGAACTGCAGGTTCCCGGCAGCGCATCGTCACTCCTCGAGCTTCGTATGTCTCAGCACGGGCACGAGGCGATGGGCTTTTCGGTGCATGTCCCCCACTACCTCGCGCAAACGGACTACCCGGGCGCCGCAGAGACTTTGCTCGAAAACGTTTCCGAGGTTTCGGATCTGGAATTGCCCTTGGTTGCACTGGGTGAGGCCGCGGCGCGCGTTCGGGAACAGGTTAACGAGCACATAGCCGGGAACGAAGAAGTTCAGACTGTAGTCCACGCTTTGGAGCGTCAATACGACACTTTTGTCGCCGCTCAGGAACAACAGTCGTCCCTTCTGGCCGGCGAGGCCGACCTTCCCAGCGGTGACGAGATCGGCGCAGAGTTCGAAAAGTTCCTGGCCGAACAGGCAGGAAATGACGACTTCGGCTCAGCTGGAGACCTCGATCGAGGCGACAACTGACGAAAATGTGACGGGCGGGGCGCATAATTCGACATTGTGCGCATTCCGCAACCCCTCCGTTACCTGGGCTGTTGTTCAGGACACATCCGTCGGATAGCCTCAAACTCTGTGTGATTTTCGTTGACGGCTCAACAACTGGAGCAGACAGTCAACGTGGTCACACGCCGAGCCAGGAGGCGACATGAGCAGACCACGGAACCGTCAGCTCCGACCGGTCCCCGACGAGGAACCGCGGATGATGTTCCGGACGATTCACGGCTACCGACGCGCATTTCGGATAGCCGGCGAGGGTCCGGCGGTACTGCTCCTGCACGGAATCGGCGACAACTCGTCGACGTGGACCGAGATCATTCCCCACCTCGCCAAGAAGTACACCGTCATCGCACCTGACCTGTTGGGTCACGGCCGCTCCGACAAGCCGCGCGCAGATTACTCGGTAGCCGCGTATGCCAACGGCATGCGTGATCTTCTGTCGACGCTCGGCATCGAGCACGTCACCGTCATCGGGCATTCGCTCGGCGGCGGCGTCGCGATGCAGTTCTCGTATCAGTTCCCTCACATGGTCGATCGCCTCGTGCTGGTCTCAGCCGGTGGCGTCACCAAGGACGTCCACCCGCTGCTGCGGCTCATGTCCGTTCCGGTGGTCAACGAGGTCGTCAAACTGCTCCGGATACCTGGCGCGATGCCGCTCGTCCGGATGGCCGGAAACCTTGCCGGTGTCGTCCACGGTTCGAATCTGCGCCCCGGCACCATGCTGCACGACACGCCAGACCTGATTCGAGTGCTCGCTGATCTCCCCGACCCCACTGCCTACGAGGCTTACCTTCGTACGCTGCGGGCAGTCGTGGACTGGCGCGGGCAGGTCGTCACGATGCTCGACCGCTGTTATCTGACCGAGAATCTGCCGGTTCAACTGATCTGGGGCGACGACGACTCCGTCATTCCCGTCTCCCACGCTCACCTCGCGCACGCAGCGATGCCGAACTCACGTCTCGAAATCTTCCGCGGCTCGGGCCACTTCCCGTTCCGCGACGATCCGATGCGTTTCCTGCAGATCGTCGAAGATTTTCTTTCCAGCACCGCACCACTCGTCTTCGACGAGGCCCGCTGGCGTCACATGCTGATCTCCGGCGTCGGCGAGAACACCATCACCGGAACGTCGTCCACCCGCATGGCAGTGCTCGACGCCATGGGCTCGGACGAGCGAAGCGCAACCTGATCCGCGGTTGCGGCTAGCCTGTACGAGTGCTGCTGACGGAACTTCTCCCCGACAACGCGGATCCTGATTCCGTTTTCGACGCCTTCTCTTCGTGGACCCTCGAACGAGGTTTGACGCTCTATCCTGCCCAGGAAGAGGCCGTCATGGAGTTGGTCTCGGGTGCAAACGTGATCCTTGCGACGCCGACCGGGTCCGGTAAATCGATGGTAGCGATCGGCGCGCATTTCTATGCGATGTCGCTCGGCAAGCGCACCTATTACACAGCGCCGATCAAGGCCTTGGTGAGTGAGAAGTTCTTTGCGCTGTGTGAGGTCTTCGGTGCCGAGAACGTCGGCATGATGACCGGCGACGCCGCCGTGAACTCGTCGGCGCCGATCATTTGTGCGACGGCAGAGATCGTCGCGAATCTCGCACTGCGAGAGGGCCCGAACTCCGATATCGGCCAAGTCGTGATGGACGAGTTCCATTTCTACTCCGAACCCGATCGAGGTTGGGCGTGGCAGGTTCCGCTCATAGAGTTGCCGCACGCGCAGTTCCTCTTGATGTCGGCAACTCTCGGTGAGGTCGACTTCTTCTCCGAGGATCTGACGCGTCGCACCGGGAAGCCCACCACCGTCGTCTCCGGCACGGAACGCCCTGTGCCTTTGATGTTCTCCTACGCGACCACGCCGGTCGGCGAAACCATCGAAGATCTGGTGACCACCAACCAGTCCCCCGTCTACATCGTGCATTTCACGCAGGCGGCCGCGCTCGAGCGCGCCCAGGCACTGACGAGCGTCAACTTCTGTTCCAAGGCCGAGAAGGAAGCGATCGCCGAAGCGCTGGGCGGTTTCCGCTTCACCACGGGGTTCGGAAAGACACTCTCGCGCCTGGTCCGGCACGGCATCGGCGTTCACCATGCGGGCATGTTGCCCAAGTACCGACGGCTCATCGAAGTTCTCGCGCAGGACGGGCTTCTCAAGGTGATCTGCGGTACCGACACTCTGGGCGTCGGAATCAACGTCCCGATCCGCACAGTGCTGCTGACCGGTCTCGCCAAGTACGACGGCGTCCGCACACGGCATCTGAAGGCCCGCGAGTTCCATCAGATCGCCGGCCGCGCGGGTCGTGCAGGCTACGACACGATGGGCACCGTTGTCGTCCAGGCACCGGAACACGAAGTGGAGAATCTGCGTGCAGTCGCCAAGGCCGGCGACGATCCGAAGAAGATCAAGAAGATTCAACGCAAGAAGGCTCCCGAGGGGTTTGTGTCCTGGAGCGAAGCGACGTTCGACCGCTTGGTCGCGGCATCGCCCGAACCGTTGGTATCGCGATTCTCGGTCAGCAACTCGATGCTGCTCAATGTCATTGCCCGCCCGGGCAACTGCTTCGACGCGATGCGGCATCTGTTGGAGGACAACCACGAATCGCGTCCGGCGCAACGCAAGCACATCCTCAAAGCGATCTCGCTGTATCGCGGATTGCTCAGCGCCGGCATCGTGGAACGCCTCGACGAACCCGACGAGTACGGCCGCATGGCTCGGTTGACCATGGACCTGCAACGCGACTTCGCCTTGAACCAGCCACTCTCACCGTTCGCCTTGGCGGCATTCGAACTGCTCGACGTCGAATCCGACAGTTACGCACTCGATGTCGTCTCGATCATCGAGTCGACGCTCGACGATCCGCGTCAGGTTCTGATGGCGCAGCAGCACTTCGCACGCGGCGAAGCGGTGGCGCAGATGAAGGCGGACGGCATCGAGTACGAGGAGCGCATGGAGCTTCTCGAAGAGGTCACCTGGCCGAAACCGTTGTCGGACTTGCTGTTCCCGGCTTTCGAAATGTACCGGGGTGGCCACCCGTGGATAACCGAGTTCGCCCTCTCCCCCAAGTCCGTGGTGCGCGACATGATCGAACGCGCCATGACGTTTGCCGAATTGATCAGCCATTACGGACTTACCCGGTCCGAGGGCCTCGTCCTGCGCTACCTCGCCGACGCCTACCGCGCGCTGAGGCAAACCGTCCCGACCGAAGCGCGCACCGAGGAACTCGAAGACATCATCGAGTGGTTGGGCGAGCTGATCCGTCAGGTCGACTCGAGCCTGCTCGACGAGTGGGAGTCACTCACCGACCCCGGAGCCGAGGCAGACACGGAAGAGGTTGCGTTCGGCGCCGACATTCCCCGTCCCATCTCGGCGAACCCGCGCGCATTCCGCGTCATGGTGCGCAATGCGATGTTCCGACGCATCGATCTCGCGTCGCGTCGACAGTGGAACGAGCTGGAAAACCTCGAGGACGGTATCGAGGCCGCCGAGTGGGAAGAGCAACTGCTGCCGTACTTCGAGGAGTACGCAACCATCGGAACCGGGCCGTCGGCGCGCGGTCCGGCGCTCTTCCAGGTCACTGAGGACGGAGAGTTCTGGCGGGTGCGGCAGGTGCTCGAGGATCCGGAGGGCGATCACGGATGGGCGCTGCTTGCCGTCGTCGACATCCCGGAATCGGATGCCGCGGGTGAAATCGTGTTCGACGAACTGAGCGTCGTAGAAGGCTAGCGCCTGTGCGCCTTTCTGGTAGTCATCGCTACCGGAAAGGCGCACAGGGGGCGTCAGCCCCTTCGAGCCTTCCGCGGCTGGTTACGACGCGCAGCGCGCTTTTCCTTGATGCGAACGTTTTCGGCCCGCACGTCGGCCTGAACAGCGCGTTCCTTTTCGAGCCAATCGGGCTTCTCTTCGAGGAGTGCGGCGATCTGATCCGTGGTGAGTGCTTCTTCGACGCCGCCGCGGGCCAGGCCGGCGATCGATACACCCAGCTTGGCGGCGATGACCGGGCGAGGGTGCGGTCCGGTGCGTCGCAGCTCCAGCAGCCACTCCGGCGGATCGGTCTGCAGAGCAGTCAGCTCGTCACGAGTCACGTCGCCTTCCTGGAACTGCGCAGGTGTTGCTTCCAGGTACACACCCAGCTTCTTGGCAGCCGTCGTCGGCTTCATCGTCTGGGGAGTTTTGTTCGACGTCATGCAACAAGAGTAACCAGCCGATACGGGTGCTTTTACCAAGGCGGTAGCCTTGCCTGGTGACAGACGCGGATAGTCAGGCAATTTTTCGACTCGCGTACGCCCCGGGGGTGACGCCCACCAAGTGGGTCCGGGTGTGGCACGAGCGGCTCCCCGAGGTGCGTCTGGAACTTGTTCAGTTCCCGGTTCTCGAACTCGAAGCTGCACTTCGCGCAGGTGAAGCAGATGCAGGGTTGGTTCGCCTGCCGATCGACCGGACCGGCATCAGCGCCATCTCGCTGTATGCGGAAACCCCGGTGGTGGTGGTACCGAAAGATCACGTGTTCACTACTGTCGATCAGATTTCCGTCGACGATCTGGCCGACGAGATAGTGCTCGATCCTCTCGACGACAGACTCGACTGGCCGACCCGTCCCGGAAAGACCGCCGCCGAGCGACCCGCGACCATCGCCGACGCCATCGAGTTGGTGGCCGCCGGCGTCGGAGTTGTCGTGGTTCCCCATTCGCTGGCGCGGTTCCACCATCGCAAGGACCTGACCTTCCGTCCGGTGGACGCTGCGCCCGAGGCTCCTGTGGCTTTGGCATGGATGGAGTCCAAGACCACAGATCTGGTCGAGGAACTTATCGGCATCGTGCGGGGCCGAACGGCGCAGAGTTCCCGCGGCCGAAACGGTGAGCCGGCGGAGAAGATCAAGGGCTCCGTCAAGGCCAAGATCGCGGCCCGCGAGCGTCGCGCAGAAGCTGCCAAGAACGGGCAGAAAGCTAAGGGCGCCGGCACCGCAAAGAACATATCCGGACGCAACGCCGGTTCCGGTAAGGCCAAGGCGGGCGGCAAATCAGGCAGCGGCAAGTCCGGTGGGACCAAGAGTTCGGGTGGCCGGTTCTCCGGAAAGCAGAAGGGCCGCTAGGGCTTTCACACAACCCCTTCGACCGCGAGGACGATGACGCAGCCCTCGAGGTCGGGTCATCTGGCATGCTCTATCCTCGATTCACTGTGATCTCGCAGATGAATTCGGGGGGATTCGTTCATGGGTGTGGATACTTTTTCAGCTGATCCAGCCGAATTGGCAAGTGCTGCGGAGGGGCTGACGGCATCTGCCGAGGAACTCGGTGGATTCTCGGCTTCGGAAGCCGCTACCGCCGCATCGGCCGGAGCCGCCGGGTCGGCGTTCGCTGCAGCCATAGCCGACAACGTCGTCACCGTCGACGAACTCGGCCGCGCAATCGGAGCGGGGATCACTGCTACCCGCACGAAACTGGAAAACTCCGCACGAGAGTTCGCCCGGGTCGACATCGCCAACGGCGCACGGATCGAGGATTCGGGAGACGTGCGATGACACTGTCGATCTCGCAGATCCGATCCTGGGATCTGGACGCCCTCGACAACTATGCCGGCTCCCTGGGCCGCGGACATGACGTATTCGACAGCAACGTCGACATCGCGCACCGAATCATGGACACCGCAACCAGCGATTGGAGCGGCAGCGCGGCGACCGCAGCGTGGGATTCGGCAACGCAGCAGCATGCCTTCGGGCGAGACGCCGTCGCGATAGTCGGAGACGCCGGGCGCTGTGTCGCAGCGCAATCGGCAAACCTCCGGTACGCCCGCGAAACACTGGTCAGCCGCGTCGACTACGCGAGCGCCGACGGTTTCACCGTCTCTGACGACGGTTCCGTCACCGCGACGCCCGCAACTCTGGCGAGCACAGATCCGCGCGAGGTAGAAGCCCGCCTCGAATATCACTCGTGGCGCATCGGCACGGCACTCACGGACGTCGACGAGACTGACGCGAGCGCCGCCAGAATCCTCACGGAGATCACCGCCGCAGGCACCTCGCTCATCGACCGCAAGGCCGATTTCGGGATCCCCGATGCAGCGTCGACCACCCCTTCACATCACGTTCGGTTCGATGGTCAGGGAGCCCACGACTCCGACATTCTCGCGCAGTCCCCGGGCGCAACACCCGAGAGCGAGGCGGCCAAGCAACGGTTGATCGCCGCGACGACTTTCACTCCGGAACAACAAGCGCAACTTGCTGCCGGCGGGCCCGTGGTCGTCGACCCGGAACAACTCGCCTACCTACGTGAGTTCTACGCCGATACCAACCTCGACGAGCTGAAGAATATCGGTGCAGGAGCCGAAGGATTCCGCACGGTCAACTTCCCCGATGCGAATGTCCCCGCCGACGCGCGAATCCCCAGCGCCCTCGCCTCGGGCATGTTCACCGTCTCCAATCCCAACGTCACCGACGGCAACGGCAACGGCAACGTGGGCAGCCTCGACAACCTTCCGCCAGACGTCCGCAAAATCTTCAGCGACCCCGCGTACAGCTCGCAACTCCAACCCGGCGGGTACTCCACCACCGTGAACGTCAACCATTTCGACGATTCGAATGCCCTCACGGACATACTTCGAAATGCAGACCCGGCGACACAATCCGGCAGCGCTTTGAGTTCTGCACTGCTCGATCGCAGCGCAGATCTCGCCCCTCTCCAATCGCAAACTTCATCGAGCGCCCCGATTCGATTGGTCTTCGACGACGACGGCCAGCCCGTCAGCAACGATGAGCTCGACTCCAGCCTCACCAAAGCCCTCGACATTGCCACTCGGGACATACCTTCGAACGCCGACTTCCTCACCACCTCTGCTCATCAGGACGACGTGGTCAATCTGTTCACCCGCGAATGGAACGATGACGGACGAGCCGTCAGCGGCCTCACCGATTGGATCGGACCCGACGCCACCAACTCCAACCCAGCTGTTGCCGAACGGGCCGGCGCCTCTGCCCTTGCACTCGCCCACAATCTCGCCGGCAACAAAGGTGCCTACCTCGACATCGCAGGCCTGGACAACAGATCCGTCGGAGAAGTGAATCCCGCGTTGACGCAATCCATCGGTTCCGCGGTGACCCCGTACATCGGGAATCTCGTCGGATTGGAACCCGATCAAACCGGTACCCTCGGTTTCGAAAATCTCGATGCCTACGACGACAGATTCGCCAATGCAAAATCGGTGATCGCGATCATCGACAGCGACCCCCACGCAGCCGCAAGTTTCAATGCGAACATGCTCGGAGCCGCGGGCCAACTCCAAGGGACCTTCGTCGAAACCAGCATGAGCGGAGACATCGCCGCGGGTTCTTCGCAATATGCAATATATGCGGGACGCGTCCAAGCACTGATGGACGGCGCTCTGGAGGAAGAAGCCTTCAACCGAACCGGTGACGCTGCGGCGACGCAACAGGACATCATCAGCAGACGTGGGAAAACATACGACGAACTCGGTTGGCTGATTTCCGGCGGTGCCGCCATGATCCCAGGCTTCGGACCACCGACCAGCGTTGCAGTCAGCATGCTGGGAGTCGAACTCAAAGATCACGTCCTGGGCTCCCCGGTCGAAGTTCCTCCGGCACAACTCAACTTCACAGACCAGAGTTCGGCTTCGACGACCCTTCTCGATTACCGATTGGTTCAGGCACTCGACAACGCCTACGGAAGAAAAGACTTCGAGCAACTGAACGGTTTTCGAGTCAATGGCGATCCGAGCGAATCCCTCAGACCAGTCGATCTGGAGACCCTGGGTCTAAACGGCAAATTCGACAGCACGCTGCAGGACTATTTGACGTTTCGGGGATTCAATCGCGATACGTTCATGACCAACATGAGAGACGGACTCGACGATGTCGGATAGATTTCCTGCGTTTACAAGGCGAAACCACCGCGCCGCAACCGCTCTTGCACTGGCATTCAGCATGGGATCATGTATCGCGGGTTGCGCGGCACCCAACTCAACCGAAAACGTCAGCGCCACAACCACGCCCGCCGCGTCAAACGTCTATGTACTACCGAGCTACATGACCGACTATCACAACCAATGGCTCGCAGACCCCGGCATCGACCTCTTCAGCGAAGAGGCCACCATAATCCGAGCATTCATAGAATCCGACTACATCGTTGACAGTGGTGGCGATCGCAGCGACGCCTACCACGGGTTCTCGAGAATCACTGCGAACACTCGTGGAACGGTCTCGAGCGATCGCCGCTACGGAGAACCCGCAGACACACCACCACGCGTCTACCGAGGTACCAGCATCAACCGGATCTTGAGTATTCAAACAATTCCCGCCGGATACCCTGGCGATTCGACCGTCGTCGCTTACGCCTGCTCCGACGCCTACGATACCGATTACGACGGCCGCAAACCGGATTCGTCGCGACTCCCGAGCAGTAGTTACGAGATCTGGATGCACAACACCGCTTCTACGGCTACCCCCTACCCTCGATTCGAAGGGCCCCGCAATGCACCGGAAGGGGACGTCTTCGGCGGCTGGATCGTCGACAAATTCACCAGCTCCACCAGCGACCGTGTGCAACAGGAGACTTGCTCTGACTGGTTCAAATCGCGTCACGACGGGAATCGACTCCGGATGAGCACCGACTTCGCCCCACCCCTCGTCCTCCCCAACTACCCCGGCTGGCCAGAAGATGCGGCCCGGTAGGGGCCAGGGCAACGGTGCCGCGCCCAAATCTGACCAAGTCAGGACCTCAGCGGCGCTGCCGGACGCATGATGGAGTGATGACGGTCGAAAATTCGCACGCCTTGGACGAACTGGTAGCGGCACTCCCCGAGGGAGCCGTCCTGCTGGATCCGGATGTGACCGCGGGCTACCGCCAGGACTGGGCCGCCGACCCGACCGCCGGCCATCCCGCTGCCGTGGTTCGCGCAACGTGCACCGAAGACATCCAAACAGTGATGCGCTGGGCAACCGCCAACCGCGTACCGGTGGTTCCCAGAGGTGCCGGCTCGGGCCTTTCCGGTGGATCCAGCGCCGTCGACGGTTGCATAGTGGTCAGCACCGAGCGAATGCGACAGATCACGATCGACCCGGTCGCCCGTGTGGCGGTTACTCAGCCCGGCTTGATGAATGCGGAGGTCAAGAAAGCCGCCGCAGAGCACGGACTCTGGTACCCACCTGACCCGTCGTCCTTCGAGATCTGTTCCATCGGCGGCAATGCAGCCACCAACGCCGGCGGACTCTGCTGCGTCAAGTACGGAGTTACCACCGACTACGTTCTCGGACTCCGGGTCGTGCTGGCAGACGGGACAGCGGTCAGCCTCGGAGGTCCCCTTCTCAAGGACGTCGCCGGACTCTCCCTCACCAAACTGTTCGTGGGCAGTGAGGGAACTCTCGGCATCATCACGGAAATCACGTTGCGTTTGATTCCCGCGCAGCCGCCCGCATCAACCGTCGTCGCATCGTTCGACTCGGTACAAGAAGCTGCGGACGCGGTCTTGGCGATCACCAGCAACATGCGTCCGGCGATGCTCGAGTTCATGGATCATGCCAGCATCAATGCCGTCGAGGATTCGGTACGCATGGGTCTGAACCGCAAGGCTCACGCACTGCTGCTCGCGCAGTCCGACGCACCCGGCGCGGCCGGCGTGCTGGAAATCGAGACGATTGTTCAGGCGTGCGAAAACAACGGAGCCACCGAAGTATTCGCCACCGATGACCAGGCCGAAGGTGACGCTTTTGCGGCGGCACGGCGGGCAGTGTTCCCGGCAGTGCTCGCGATGGGAAGTCTGCTTCTCGAAGACGTGGGCGTTCCCATGCGCGCACTCCCCCAGCTGGTAACCGGGGTCGAAGCCATCGCCGACGACCTCGACGTCCTGATCTGCACGGTGGCGCACGCCGGAGACGGAAACACACACCCGCTCATCGTCTTCGACCCCGCAGACCCGGACATGTCCGAACGCGCACAGATCGCATTCGGACGGGTGATGGATCTCGCCATCGCGCTCGGCGGCACGATCACCGGCGAACACGGGGTCGGTCGACTCAAGCGCGACTGGCTGCCGTCACAGTTGGGCGAAGACGTCATGGCCCTCAATCGCAAGGTCAAGGATGCGCTCGACCCGCTGGGAATTCTCAATCCCGGAGCCGTCATTGCCGTGAAAGAAGCCTCTCTCGACTAGCTTTCACGTCGACGTCGAACGAGTTACGTCATCGAGGAACCGTCGGGCTGACCGAACGGACCAGCTCGGCCAGCTGACGGAATCCTTCTGCTCGGCCACTCGACGAGCGGAACACGACGCCGATCGTGCGACCTGGAGCCGGCGAGGCGAAATGCGCCGTCGACAAGTCCCCGCGTCGAACCTCCACGGCAACAGCCGATTCCGGGACCAAAGTCACCCCGAGTCCCCCGGCCACACATTGCACGACTGTCGCGAGAGAGGTAGCCCGCGTGTCGCCGGCAAGCGGATGGGCGTCTACCGAACGGCACAGATCCAACGTCTGGTCGCGCAGGCAGTGGCCGTCGTCGAGCAAGAGCAACGGCAGTGCGTCGAGCACGTCCGCTGTGAGATCGACACGTCCAGCCAAGGAATGATCGTTCGGCACGACCATAACAAAATCCTCTTCGTACACAGGAACTTCCACCAGGCCAGGTGTTCCGGCAGGAAGCGCCAACACCGCGACGTCGAGCGCTCCCGATCGCAGGGCATCAAGCAAGCGCGCCGTTTGATCCTCGACTATTTGCGGCGCCAACGACGGCAGCTTCTCGCGCAGCTCCGGCAACAACCCCGGAAGAATGTACGGCGCAACGGTCGGGATCAACCCGATGCGTAGCGGTCCGGTCAGAGAGTCGCCGGAGCCGGCCGCGCTCGCGACGAAACCGTCGGCAGCCTCGAGGATTTGCTTCGCCTGACCGAGCAAGCGCTGTCCGTCCGCGGTCACGAGCACGCGGCGCGTACTACGTTCGATCAGCTTGACCCCTAGTCCCGCCTCGAGAGCCGCCAGCGCCTGCGACAGTGTGGGTTGGCTCACACCGGAACGTGCTGCGGCAGTACCGAAGTGCCGGTACTCGGCCACCGACACAAAGGCACGCAGCTGTGACAAGGAAGGTTGATAAGTCTGATCAGACATGCCTATCAGTGTAGTGCCACCCATCACCTTTACCTTTTGAACGGTTTGATGCAGAATGGACTCATACCAAAAAGCGCCGGTCACAACCTCGACACTCCAGTCGAAACCGTCCGACCCGCTGACGGTGACAAACCCTCTCGATCCAGCACGTTCGGCCGTCACAGTCCGAACAGCCGGATCGTGTGCGCAAGAAATTCCTGTTCACGAGACACGTAGGAGAATGAGACACATGGCTCTGCTCACAATCGGCGACCAGTTCCCCGCTTACAACCTCACGGCTGTCATCGGCGGCGACCTGTCCAAGGTCGATGCCCAGCAGCCCGATGACTACTTCACCACCGTCACCAGTGACGACTACGCAGGCAAGTGGCGCATCGTCTTCTTCTGGCCCAAGGACTTCACCTTCGTGTGCCCCACCGAGATTGCTGCATTCGGCAAGCTCAACGAAGAGTTCGCAGACCGTGACGCTCAGGTTCTCGGCGCTTCCGTCGACAACGAGTTCGTGCACTTCCAGTGGCGTGCACAGCACGAAGAGCTCAAGACCCTCCCCTTCCCGATGCTCTCGGACCTCAAGCGTGAGCTTGCCGAGGCCACCGGCGTCCTCAACGCCGACGGCGTTGCAGACCGCGCGACGTTCATCGTCGACCCCAACAACGAGATCCAGTTCGTCTCCGTCACAGCCGGTTCCGTCGGCCGTAACGTCGACGAGGTTCTCCGCGTCCTCGACGCTCTCCAGAGCGACGAGCTGTGCGCATGCAACTGGAAGAAGGGCGACCCGACCATCAACGCCGGCGAGCTTCTGACTGCGAGCGTCTGAGTATGAGCGTCGAGAACCTCAAGAACTCGCTTCCCGAGTACGCGAAGGACCTCAAGCTCAACCTGAGTTCCATTGCGCGCACGACGGTCCTGAACGAGCAGCAGTTGTGGGGAACGCTCCTCGCAACGGCCGCAGCCACCAAGTCTGCGTCCACGCTCAAGGAGATTGCTTCCGAGGCTGCCGACAACCTGTCGGCAGAGGCATACAACGCCGCTCTCGGCGCAGCGTCGATCATGGGCATGAACAACGTCTTCTACCGCACCAAGGGCTACCTCGACGGTAAGTACGACGACCTTCGTGCCGGCCTGCGGATGAACATCATCGGCAACCCGGGCGTCGACAAGGCCGACTTCGAATTGTGGTCGCTTGCAGTGTCCGCGATCAACGGCTGCAACCACTGCCTCGAAGCTCACGAGAACACCCTCCGCCAGGAAGGTGTCGACCGCGAGGTCATCTTCGAAGCGATCCGCGCCGGTTCCATCGTCGCGGGCGTCGCACAGGCTGTCGAAGCCAACGAGATCCTCTCTGCCGCACAGGTCTGATCACTCGGACCTGAGTGCAGTTCGACGAGCCCTCCCCACCGTGAAGGTGGGGAGGGCTTTTCGCGCGCTAGGGTGGACCGATGGGTATCGAGGTGAGTGTGGTCCGGGTCTTCACGGACGAGAACGGCAAGCACGGGAATCCGTTGGGAATCGTCGACGCGTCCACGGTTGCAGAATCGGATCGACAAGCCGTCGCGAAGGAACTCGACTACAGCGAGACCATCTTCATCGACGTTCCGGATGACGGCGCCTCACGTGCGCGGGTCCAGATCTTCACTCCGGCAGCAGAACTCCCCTTCGCCGGACACCCGACCGTCGGTGCCACGTGGTGGCTGGGCGAACAGGGCCGTCGCGTGAGCGCCCTCGACGTTCCTGCCGGCAGTGTCGACGTCCGCCAATCCGGCGCTTTGACGTGGGTACGCGCGCGTGCCGAATGGGCACCGGAATTCGCGATCTATCCGATGGACACGGTCGACGACGTCATCGACGCAGATCCGTCCGACTACGAGGCGGATCATTCGTATCTGTGGGCATGGCAGGACAAGCTCGAAGCTGCCATCCGCGCACGCATGTTCGCACCGGTGATGGGAATCGCCGAGGACGAGGCGACCGGATCTGCAGCGCTGCGCATCACGGACCGGTTGAGGAAATCACTGCTCATCACCCAGGGACGCGGATCGGTGCTTCACACCACCTTCTCTCCGGAAGGGTGGCTCGAAGTCGGCGGCCGCGTCGTCGCCGAGCCGTCACGAACCTTGTGAGTACCCGGCGGGATTGCGTCCGGCCTCGAGGTCACGTGCGCTGAGTGACACCGAGATCTCGTCACCGAGCGCAACTCCCGGCGCGAGGGGCAACTGATCTCCACTCCAGAACTTGCCCGGATCGAACCAGTTGATACGACGGTTACCGACAAGCAGACCCATCGCCTCATAGGTCTTGGCAACCACTTCGGCGCAATAGGCGCTCTCGACGGCCACTGCGGACACGTCGGACTTCTTGCGCAGCTTCGGGATTCGGCCTCCGAACCAGCGTGAGGCAAGCTTCGCCGTCGACGGGAACGGCGTACCGTCCAGCCGTGCGATCGTCTTGAGCAGAGCGTCTTCCTGCTCCCGGGTGACTTCGTGGTCGAGCTGGCGCAACCATCCACGCTGCCCGTACTTGGCGCCCCAGACCTGAACCGCCGATCGCAGATCGTGCAGTTGGACACCACGCTGGAAGCGTCCGGTCCACATGTCCTGCAGCGAGTGACCGAGTTCCGCATGCCACATCAGCGGCGGAAGGTCGTCGATCACGACCGACATTCCGACGTGGTTGACCGGGCTGTTGGTCAGCGTCTGGATGGCCCGGTCCGCCGTCGACTCTCCGCGGAAGATCCAGATGTCGCCCGTGCGGGTCGCCGCGGCGGCCTCCTCGAGACTCACCTGCGAAAGCAATCGTCGGTCCATGCCTCTAGCGTAGAGGGATGAAACTCCCTACTCCTCTGCGCGCCTCGCACGTTTGGAAACTGGTCGGCCTCGCCGGTGCAATGGGCGTTGCCGCCACCGGGGTTCTCGTTGCGCGCGGCGAACGCCAGCGTCGGGCCTACTCTCCGGACGAAATTCGCTCGGTACTGCACGAGCGGTACACCCAGGCCTACGCCAAGCAGTCGGAACAAGAGGTTCTGGAACTCGAACCTGCACCCAACGCTGTGCGGCGCCGAATCGAGAAACTCTTCCGGCGCCGCAACTGAACTCATCCGAGAGCTGCGAGGATCCCTGCTGCCATCTCCGCGACCTGATCGTCGGTCATGACGAACGTCGGCGAAATCTGCATCGCACCCTGACCCGCCGCGCGACCCGAAATACCGTGCTCACGCAACGTCTTCACGAACGGCAACGCCTCCGCCGGATCAGCCAACTGCACCGCAGCGACCGCACCGAGCCCACTACGAACCTCCGCCACCCGCGGATGCTCGGCCAACGGCTGCAGATGCGTATGCAACGACGCCTCCAGACGCTTCGACTCCCCAAGCAAATTCT